>NZ_AKZI01000068.1 GCF_000293785.1 Rhodovulum sp. PH10
GAGAGGGTTGGGGTGAGGGGCGGCTCGGAAAGCCCGGCAACGCCCCCTCACCCGCCGCGCGACGCGCGCCGACCTCTCCCCGCATGCGGGGAGAGGTGTAGAGGCGGCATAGGAGAGCGAGATGGCGATGCAGAGCCTGTTGCCGGCCGGCGATTTCCGCACCAGCTACGCGGCCGACACCACCATCTTCCCGACGAAAACCTCGCGCAATGCGGTGATCCTCGGGATCGCGCTCCTGTGCCTCGCGCCGTGGCTGGTCGACCGCTATTGGCTGGCGATCCTGATCCAGATCGGCTATCTCGGCATCGCCGCGCTCGGGCTCAATCTTCTGGTCGGGTTCACCGGCCAGATCTCGATCGGCCATGCCGCCTTCTTCGGCCTCGGCGCCTTCTCCTCGGCCTATCTCAGCTCCACGTTTCCGATTCCCGTGTTCTTCGCGATCCCGCTCGCGGCGGTCGTCACCGCGCTGGTCGGACTTCTGTTCGGCCTGCCGGCGGCGCGCCTGAAGGGCCTCTATCTCGCCATCGCGACCCTCGCCGCGCAATACATTCTGCTCGACTTCTTCTCGCGCGCGGAGTGGTTCACCGGCGGCGTGGTGCCGGCGATCGCCGGACCGTTCGCGCTGTTCGGCTGGGAGCTGCAGGGCGACCGCCAATATTTCTTCGTCGTGCTCGCCTATCTGGTGATCACCTATCTGATGGTGACCAATCTGTTGCGTACCCGCGACGGCCGTGCGCTGGTGGCGATCCGTGATCACTATCTCTCGGCCGAGATGATGGGCATTCACCTCACCACCTACCGCACCATGGCGTTCGGCCTCGCCGCCTTCTATGCCGGGCTCGGCGGCGCGCTCTACGCGCATTATCAGCAGGTCGTCTCCAACGAGGGTTTCGGCATCGAGCGCTCGATCGTGTTCCTCGCGATGGTGATCATCGGCGGGCTCGGCTCGGTGTCCGGCACGTTGATGGGCACCGCCTTCATGGTGCTGCTGCCCGAGGCGATGGAGTGGGTGAGCGCCGCCGTTCGCGGCAGCGCGATCGACCGCGCGCTCTCGCTCGACACCAACATCTCGTTCCTGCGCGAGATCGCCATCGGCCTGGTGATCGTGCTGTTTCTCCTGTTCGAGCCGGACGGGCTCGCGCATCGCTGGCGGCAGATCAAGGCCTATTGGAAGCTCTATCCGTTCTCACACTGAACACAAACGGCCACAGAAGCCGGGACCATCACTGGAGGAAGCACCGATGACCATCACGACGATCTTGCGGGGCGTCTCCCTCGCGGCCCTGATGAGCGTGGCGGTGACGACCGCGCGCGCGGAAGACACCATCACCATCGGCCATCTCGCCGATTTCTCGGGTGGCACCGCCGATGTCGGAAAGCCGTTCGCGCAAGGGGTCGCCGACACTTTTGCCTGGGTGGACGAGCACGGTGGCATCGACGGCAAGGCGGCAAAGGTCGACACCACCGACTATGGATATCAGGTGCCGCGCGCCGTCACGCTCTACAAGCGATGGTCGGGCGACAAGGTGCCTGCGATCGTCGGCTGGGGCACCGCCGACACCGAGGCGCTGACCCGCTTCGTCGCGCAGGACGAGATCCCCTACATCTCGGGCTCGTATTCCGCCGCGCTCACCGACCCGACCGGCAAGAGCGGCAAGGCCAAGGCCGCACCTTATAATTTCTTTTACGGGCCGAGCTATTCCGACGCCCTGCGCGCGATGCTGACCTGGGCGGCCGACGACTGGAAGAAGAAGGGCAAGCCCGGGAAGCCGAAATTCGTCCACATGGGCGCGAACCACCCGTATCCGAACGCGCCGAAGGAGGCCGGCGAGGCAATCGCAAAAGACCTCGGCTTCGAGGTGCTGCCGCCGGTGCAGTTCGCCTTCACGCCGGCCGACTACACGCCGCAATGCCTCACGTTGAAGAACGCCGGCGCGAACTATGCCTATCTCGGCAACACGGCGGGCTCCAACATCGCGGTGCTGAAGGCGTGCAAGACCGCCGGCGTCGACGTGCAGTTCCTCGGTAACGTCTGGGGCATGGACGAGAACGCCGCAAAAGCGGCGGGCGACGCCGCCGACGGCGTGGTGTTTCCGCTGCGCACCGCGGTCGCCTGGGGCGGCGACGCGCCCGGCATGAAGACGGTGCAGGAGATCTCCAAAGAGTCCGATCCGGAGGGCGCGACCTATCGGCCGGTTCATTATCTCGCCGGCGTCTGCTCGGCGATGTATCTGAAGGAGGCGATGGCGTGGGCCGCGAAAAACGGCGGCATCACCGGCCCGAACGTCAAGAAGGGATTCTATCAGAAGAAGGACTGGGTGCCGGCCGGCATGGAGGGCGTGTGCATGCCCTCGACATGGACCGCGGAGGACCACCGCCCGACCACCAGCGTCGCGCTCTATCGCTCCAAGGTGTCCGGTCCCACCGACGCGCCGCTGCCGGAGCTGGTGAAGAACGGCACCATCTCACTCGAGAAGGTGACGACCATCGACCTGCCGCGCAAGCCCGAATGGCTCGGGTGGTGAGCGAAGGCGATTGAGATCGAACGCAGTCGATGGCTGCCGATCGGTCTCACGGCAGAGCGCCGGCGCTCCCTCTCCCCGCACGCGGGGAGAGGGTCGGGGAGAGGGGCAATTTCGCGGGCAATCGATGTGCCCCTCACCCGACGTGCTTACCCGACGCACTCCGCGCCTCGACCGCTCCCCGCAGGCGGGGAGAGGTGAAGCAAGCCCACGCATCGCGTGACATCTTGGAGCGGGACGAGTCCCCATGAGCCGGCAGGACGAGACGAGCGAGCCGGGACACGGCGGCGGGCACGGCGGCGCGAACGGCGCAGCCGAGCCGCCGCTGCTCGCGGTGCAGAACATCGAGGTCGTCTATGACGAGGTGATTCTGGTGCTGCGCGGCCTCAGCCTTTCGGTGCCGAAGGGCGCGGTGGTGGCGCTGCTCGGCGCCAACGGGGCCGGCAAATCGACCACACTGAAGGCGATCTCCGGCCTTCTGAAAACCGAGAACGGCGCCGTCACCCGCGGCGAGATTCTGTTCGACGGCGCGCGCATCGACGGCATCGACCCGGAGAAGATCGTGCGGCGGGGCATCTCGCAGGTGATGGAAGGCCGAAAGATCGTCGCCGACATGACGCCGCTGGAAAATTTGCGGCTCGGCGCCTATGTCCGGCGCGACGCCGAGGTGGCAGACGATCTCGACCGCGTGCTGACCTATTTTCCGCGGCTGAAGGAGCGCACCGGGCTCGCCGGCTATCTCTCGGGCGGCGAGCAGCAGATGCTGGCGATCGGCCGTGCGCTGATGGCGCGGCCGAAGCTGATCCTGATGGACGAGCCGTCGATGGGCTTGTCGCCGCTCCTGGTGCAGGAAGTGTTCGGCATCGTGCGACGGATCAACCAAGAGCTCGGCGTCACCATTCTGCTGGTCGAGCAGAATGCCCGCGCGGCGCTGTCGGTCGCGCGCTTCGGCTATGTGATGGAGCAGGGCAAGGTGGTGCTCGACGGCACCGCGGATGCGCTGCGCGACAACGAGGACGTGAAAGAATTCTATCTCGGCGGCAGCGGCGCCGAGCGCAAGAGTTTTAAAAACCTGAAGAGCTTTCGGAGACGCAAGCGGTGGCTGTGACGCTTCTCGACACGCCCTACGACGATCTCGAAACCCGCAGCGCCGACGCCCGCGCCGCCGCGCAGGCAAAAGCGCTCGCGGCCGTGCTGACGGAGGCCAAGCGCACGAGCTTTTATTTCTCACGCGCGCTCGCCGACATCGATCTCGACGCCGTCCACGGCCCCGCTGATCTGACAAAAGTGCCGGTCACGCGAAAGGCCGACATGGCGGCGCTGGTGCAAAAGAATCCGCCGTTCGGCGGGCTCGCCACCGCCGTGCTGAAACCCGCCAGGGTCTTTGCCTCGCCCGGCCCGATCTACGAGCCGGAGGCGCGCCGCGACGACTTCTGGCGCTACGCCCGTGCGCTGTGGGCGACCGGGCTGCGCCCCGGCGATCTTCTCCACAACTGCTTCGCTTATCACTTCACGCCGGCCGGTGCGATGATGGAGGCAGGCGCGCTGTCGCTCGGCGCATCGGTGTTTCCGGCCGGCACCGGCCAGACCGACCAGCAGGTGGAGGCCGCAGCCGCCTTGAAGCCGGCCGCCTATTCCGGCACGCCCGACTTTCTGCGCACCATCCTCGAGAAGGCGGAGGCGCACGGCGCCGATCTGTCCAGCATCCGGATGGCGCACGTCACCGGCGGCGCGCTTCTGCCCGATACGCGGGCCTTTTACGACGCCCGCGGTACCGCCGTGATGCAGAGCTACGGCACCGCCGAGCTGGGTTTGATCGCCTACGAAAGCCCGGCGCACGACGGGCTGATCGTCGACGAGGGCGTGATCGTCGAGATCGTCGCGCCCGGCACCGGCGATCCGGTCGCCGACGGCGAGGCCGGCGAAGTTTTGGTGACGCTGCTCGATACCGCCTGGCCGCTGTTGCGCTACGCGACCGGTGATCTGTCGAGCCGGCTTCCCGGAACGAGCTCCTGCGGGCGCACCGGCCCGCGCATCCGCGGCTGGCTCGGCCGCGCCGACCAGAGCACCAAGGTGAAGGGGCTGTTCGTCCATCCTCATCAGGTCGCCGAGCTGAGACGCCGCCATCCCGAGATTCTTCACGCGCGGCTCGTGATCGGCCGGGAGGCCGGCGCCGACACGATGGTGCTGCAGATCGAGACGGAGACGGCCGAACCGTCCTTCACCGCTACCGTCGCCGACAGCGTGCAGACCGTGACTCGGCTCCGCGCAAAAGTGGAGCGGGTGGCACCCGGCGCCCTGCCGCACGACGGCAAAACGATCGTCGATACACGCGATTACCGGCACGGCTGACACGCCGAGCGTATCGTCACGAAACCGATGCACGGCGGCGCTCCTGTCACGACACCGTCATCGACGCGCCGATAAACACGTCGGACACCGATTCCGATTGCGCGGTTTTTCCATCCATCGTCGAGGCTCGGCTTGAACACCCTCTCGAAGACCCCTTGCCGGGTCAGCGCCGCGGTGCGGCGCACGCCGGCGCTCTCGCGCCAGGGACTTTCCGAAATTCTGTTCGCCTGGATGTTTCGCGGGCTGGTCTATCCGCAGATCTGGGAGGACCCGGCGGTCGACATGGCGGCGCTGGAGATCGGGCCGGACCATCACGTGGTGGCGATCGCGTCCGGCGGCTGCAACGTGCTCTCCTATCTCACCGCCGATCCGAAACGGATCACCGCGGTCGACGTCAACACCGCGCATGTCGCGCTGGTGCGGCTCAAGCTCGCGGCGGTGCGTCACCTGCCGTCGTGGAACGCCTTCTATCGCTTCTTCGGCGAGGCCGATTCGCCCGCCAATGTCTTGGCCTATTGGCGGCATCTCGCGCCCGTGCTCGACGACGCGACGCGCGCCTATTGGGAAGGGCGCAGCGCCTTCGGGCTCGGCCGCCGCCGCATCTCGATCTTTGCCCGCAACGTCTATCGCCACGGTTTGCTCGGCCATTTCATCGGGCTCGGCCACGCGGTCGCCCGCGCTTATGGCGTCGATCCGAAAAAAGTGCTCGCCGCCCGCTCGCGCGAGGAGCAGCTCGAAGTGTTCGAGACCATGCTCGCGCCGCTGTTCGACAAGCGCTTCGTGCGGTGGGCGGTGAGCCGGCCGGTCGCGCTCTACGGGCTCGGCATTCCGCCGGCGCAATATGTCGCGCTCGCTTCGGCCGGCACCGACATGGCCTCGGTGCTGCGGCGGCGGGTGGAGAAGCTCACCTGCGACTTCGACCTCGACGACAATTACTTTGCATGGCAGGCGTTCGGCCGCCGCTACGGCGACGGCGAGCGCGGTCCGGTGCCGCCCTATCTCGCGCGCGACAATTACGCGCTGGTGCACGAGCGGGCCGAGCGGGTCGGCGTCGTCAACGCCTCGATGACCGATCACCTCGCGACACTGCCGGCCGGCTCGGTCGACCGCTATGTGCTGCTCGACGCGCAGGACTGGATGAGCGACGCGACGCTCGGGGCGCTGTGGAACGAGATCACCCGCACCGCCCGGCCGGGCGCTCGCGTCGTTTTTCGCACCGCCGCCGCGCCGAGCATTTTGCCGGGCCGGCTCGATCCTTCCGTGCTGTCGCGTTGGCGCTACGAGCAGGAGCGCTCGGAAACGCTCGGCGCGCGCGACCGCTCGGCGATCTATGGCGGCTTCCACCTCTATGTGCTGACCGACGGCACATCGGGCGATGTCGCGGAGCGGGCGCGATGACCACCGGCGCCACCGCAGCGATGAACCGGATGTACCGGCATCAGCGTCACGTCTACGACCTCACCCGCAAATATTATCTGCTCGGCCGCGACGACCTGATCGACCGGCTGGATCCTGGCGAGGCGGCGTGCGTGCTGGAGATCGGCTGCGGCACCGGCCGCAACCTGATCCGGGCGGCGAAGCGCTGGCCGAACGCGCGCTTCTTCGGGATCGACGTCTCGACCGCGATGCTGGAGACCGCCATCGAGGCGATCGGCCGGGCGGGCCTCGCCGGCCGGGTGAGCGTCGCCCATGCCGACGCCACCACGCTGGCGCCGGGCGCGCTGTTCGGCGTGGCGGCGTTCGAGCGCGTCTATTTCTCCTACAGCCTGTCGATGATCCCGGACTGGGACGCGGCGCTCGACCGGGCGCTCGGCCTGGTGGCGCCCGGCGGGGAGCTGCGGATCGTCGATTTCGGCGGTCAGGAGGGGCTGCCGCGGCCGGTCAGGACGGCGCTGCGGCAGTGGCTCGCATTGTTTCACGTCGAGCCGCGCGACCGGCTGGAAACGTGCCTCGCGGCCCGCTCGCGCGACCTCGGGGCGGCGCTCGAGATCGACCGCCCCTATCGCGGCTACGCCCAGCACGCGGTGGTGCGGCTCGCCGCCTGATCTTTTTCACGCGACGACGGGGCGATCTCCCGGCGCCTCGGGCAACGAGCAGAGCGCAAAAGCCGGCCGATCAGGCCCGCTTGCGCCGCGGGCGCCCGCGCCGCGCCGGCGCCTCGTCCTCCTCGATCTCCTCGACACCGTTCTCGATCGAGAACTCCTCGAGCTCGTGCCCCTCGGCGAGCAGCGCCGCCAGCCATTTCGGATGCGCGCCGCGCCCGGCCCAGGTCTCGCCGTTCGGCCCGCGATATTTCGGCGCCACCTTCACGCCCTTGAGCGCGCTGCTGCGGCCCGAGCCCGCCGCCGGGCGGCCCGGCCGGCCGCGCACGGCCTCCAGCACCGAAAGCTGCTTGCGCAACTCGCGGCTGCGCTCCTCGAGGGTCTGGTCGATCTCGGCGCGCAGCCCCAAAAGGGCATCCACGTCGAGAGCTTTGAGATTCACGGCGGCCATCGAGGCTCTCCTTCGAACGAATTTCAAACGCTTTGCATGAAACGAAAGGACGGAACGATTTCGGTCGGCCCGATCCATCGGCGAGAAGTCCGACGAAACGTCCCTTGTCACGAGATAATGCCGCCCGCAAGCGGAAAACTCTTTGGTGAAATCCGGAACCGGATCGGGCGGCGACGATCGCTTACTGGCGGTTGCCGCACGAACGAAACACCCGACTCCGGACGGGGCTCGATCGGGTTTTCGGCATGATACCGGCGGCGGTATTCGGCAAAGCATCGGCAAAACCCGCCGCCGTGCGGCCGCGGGCGCTCGCGCGGAGGCGAGCCCTCGGCCGAGCGCGGCGCGCCGGCGCCGGTGGCGCGTGCACTTCCGCGGGCCGCAAAGCATCGAGCGACGATTCCGGCGGGCCTTGCGAAAGCAACCGTGTCGATGCACCGGTGCGCAGCGAAAAGGCGAAGGTATCGTCCCGTCGCGCCGCGGCCGAATTCGGCCGGCCGGCCGTTCGGGTTCCGCGTGCTTTCGTGCCCGCAGCGAGCACCCGCCTCGCGCCTTTCCATGATGGTGGTGGGATCGTGCGGTGATAGCCGGCCGAACGGCACGGCGGCGCGCCGCTTTACCGCGACGACGGCTTTCCCGCCGGCGAGTCGCACAGCCGACCGATCCGGCGCCTGGAATAGCCCGAAGCCCCGGACTATGGCTCGAGCCGGCGAAAAATAGCTTTCCGGCAGATGCGTCGATGTTCCGAACCGCGCGCCGCCGCGGTCGTTCACGGCCGCTCCTCCTCGCGGGCTCCTCGACACCGGCTGCGCCGTGCCGCCCCCGTCCGTCGCCCGCCGCCGACGCCGCGTCTCGAAGTTCGCCCGGCCCTCCTTGACGAGATCATAAGCATGCTTATGTTGTGCCGGACACAAGGTAGCGATGACATATATCTGTATAACGCAAAATCGTACCGCCCCGGCACCGACCCGATGACCGCCATGCCCGACCCGACCGCCCCCACACTCGGATTCTTGCTGAACGACGTCGCCCGCCTGCTGCGCAAGCGGTTCGAGCAGAACGCCGGCGCCTCCGGGCTGACGCGCGCGCAGTGGCAGGTGCTGGCCTATCTGTCGCACGCGGAGGGTATCTCGCAGGGCGGCCTCGCCGACATTCTGGAGGTCGAGCCGATCACCCTCGCCCGGCAGGTCGACCGGCTCGAAGCCGCCGACCTCGTCGAGCGCCGCCCGCATCCGAGCGACCGCCGGATCAAGCGCCTCTATCTGCGCCCGGCCGCGTTGCCGATCCTCGGCGAGATGCGTGCGGTCGGCGAGGCCACGCGGGCGGAAGCCCTCGCCGGCCTCTCGGAGGAGGACCGCGAGCGCCTGGGCGAACTCCTCTCCACCATGAAGAACAATCTCGTGCAGCTCTGCGGCACCTCGTGCCGGCAGAAGGAACTCGCGCATGACTGAGCCGCAACGCACCCCCGTGCTCGACCCGGACGACGCTGCCGGCGGGCCGACCCCGCCCACCGCCGCACCGATGCGGCTGCACGAGGTCCGCCCGCCCGAGCAGCGCTCCGCCGACGCCCATCCGTCCGACCTCCCTCGGACGGATGCCCCCGAGGCGCGAGAGCCGACAGATTCCCCGCGGCACGACGCACCGAACGGCCCCGACCGGGTTGCCCCCCGTCGGTCGGCGGCCGCTCCGGACGGCGCGTCCGGCCCGGCGCGAGCCGGGTCGGACGATCGCCGGCGGCGGGTGCGCACGCTGATGTTCGCCGCCCTCCCGGTGGCGCTGGTGATCGGCGGCTGGCTCTACGTCACCGGCGGCGCCGTGGTGTCGAGCGACAACGCCTATGTGCAGGCCGACAAGGTGGCGATCTCGACCGACGTGTCGGGCATCGTGAAGCGGGTCGACGTGACCGACAACCAGCGGGTCGCCGCCGGCGACCTCCTGTTCGAGCTCGACGACGAGCCGTTCCGGCTGGCGCTGACCCGCGCCCAGGCGAACCTCGCGATCGTGCGCGACCAGATCGCGGCGCTCAAGGCGAGCTATCGCGACATGCAGGCGCAGATCGCGCAGGCCAAGGCCGACGTCGATTTCTACACCCGCGAGTTCGACCGCCAGAAGGCGCTGGTCGCCCGCAACGTCGCCTCCGAGCAGGCGTTCGACAGCGCGCACCACAATCTCGAGGTGGCGCAGCAGAAGGTCGCCTCGCTCGGCCAGCAGCTCGCCGGCATCGCCGCCAACCTGAACCAGAACCCCGACATCGCGGTGAAGGACCATCCGCGCTACGTCGACGCGAAGGCCCAGCGCGACGAGGCGGCCCGCCAGCTCGCCCACACGCGCGTGAAAGCGCCGTTCGCCGGCGTCGTCACCAATGTGCCCTCGCTCCAGCCGGGGCAGTATCTCGCCGCGGCGACCTCCGCCTTCAGCCTGGTCGCGACCGATCACGTGTGGGTCGAGTCGAACCCCAAGGAGACCGAGCTCACCCACGTCTCGCCCGGCCAGCCGGTGACGGTGACGGTCGACACCTATCCCGGCGTCGAATGGCACGGCTCGGTCGCCAGCATCAGCCCGGCGAGCGGGTCGAGCTTCTCGCTGCTGCCGGCGCAGAACACCTCGGGCAACTGGGTGAAGGTGGTGCAGCGCATCCCGATCCGGGTGAAGCTCGACACCCCCGGCGACAAGCCGCATCTGCGGGTCGGCATGAGCGTGACGATCGACGTCGACACCGGCCATCCGCGCGGCCTGCCGATGTTCGTCAAGAACCTGTTCGGCGGCACCGCCGTCGCCGCCCCCGCGACCCCGGCCGAGACGGCGCCCGCCGCCGCCTCCGGAGACCGTTCCGATGGCTGACACGGGTCGTGGCGGCGCCGACACTCCGGTTCCGCATCGCGGTGCCGTCACGGCCTGTGTCGTGCTCGCCGTCATCATGCAGGCGCTCGACACCACGATCGCCAATGTGGCGCTGCCCTACATCCAGGGCAGCGTCGCGGCGAGCCAGGACCAGATCAACTGGGTCCTCACCTCCTACATCGTCGCCGCCGCGATCATGACGCCGCCGTCCGGCTGGCTGGCCGGCCGGTTCGGCCGCAAGCGCGTGCTGATGGCGGCGATCCTCGGCTTCACCGTCGCCTCGATGCTGTGCGGCATGGCGCAGTCGCTGTTTCAGATCGTCGCCTTCCGCGTGCTGCAGGGCCTGTTCGGCGCGGCGCTGGTGCCGCTCGCCCAGTCGATCCTGCTCGACATCTATCCGCCGCAGCAGCGCGGCTCGGCGATGGCGCTGTTCGGCGTCGCGGTGATGGTCGGCCCGATCCTCGGCCCGGTGCTGGGCGGCTGGCTGACCGACAACATGAGCTGGCGCTGGGTGTTCTACATCAACCTGCCGATCGGCGCGCTCGCCTTTCTCGGCATGTCGATCTATCTGCGCGAGACGCCGCGAAACCTGCTCGCAAAACTCGACTGGTTCGGCTTCGCGATGCTGAGCCTGGCGATCGCCGCGCTCCAGCTCTTCCTCGACCGCGGCGAGCAGCTCGACTGGCTGTCGTCCGGCGAAATCCAGCTCGAGCTTTTGGTGCTGTGCGTCGCCTTCTATCTCTTCCTCGTCCACACCTTCACGGCGAAGGCCTCCTTCGTCGACCCGACGCTCTTTCTCGACCGCAATTTCGCGATCGGCATGATCTTCATCTTCGTCGTCGGCATCGCCTATCTCGCCTCGCTGGCGCTGCTCACGCCCTATCTGCAGACGCTGATGGGCTATCCGGTGGTCACCGCCGGCATCGTGATGGGCCCGCGCGGCGTCGGCACCATGCTGGCGATGATCTTGGTCGGCCGGCTGATCGGCAAGGTCGACACCCGCGTGCTGCTGGCGACCGGCCTGTTGCTGACCGCCTGGGCGATGTGGGAGATGACCGGCTGGACGCCCGACGTCTCGCAATGGACCATCGTCTGGGTCGGCATGATCCAGGGCGCCGGGCTCGGCTTCCTGTTCGTGCCGCTGACCACCGTGACCTTCTCCACCATCCCGGCCGAGAAGCGCCCGGCCGGCACCGGGCTCTACAACCTTTCGCGCAATGTCGGCTCCTCGGTCGGCATCTCGATCGTCTCGGCGCTCCTGACCGAGAACACCCAGGCGAACCACGCCGACATCGCCACCTATGTCACGCCGTTCAACCGGCTGTTCGAGCTGCCGGCGTTCGTCCACTCCTGGAGCCCGTGGACCGCGGTCGGCCGCGCCGCGCTCGACAGCGAGATCACCCGGCAGGCGACCATCATCGCCTTCGTCGACGATTTCTGGCTGTTGATGGTGATCTCGCTCGCCGCGGTGCCGCTGGTGCTGCTGCTGAAGAAGGGCAGCGGCGGCGGTGGCCCGGCGGTCGCCGTGGCCGACTGACGGTCCGCGCAGGCGAGGACATCGCGCGCGAGATCTGCGTCGCCGTCGCTTGCGCGGGCCGGCGGGGCGGGCGCATCATCCCGGCCCCTTCCCGAGAGGCCGCGGATCGCGCGGCCGAATCCCTACGAGGACGCCATGGTGACGGAAATCGCCCAGATCGACGTGAAGCCCGGCATGGAGGCCGAGTTCGAGGCCGGGGTGCGCAAGGCGGTCCCGGCGTTCCAGCGCTCCAAGGGCTGCAAGAGCGTCAAGCTGGTGCGCAGCGTGGAAAAACCGCAGCGCTACCGGCTGATGGTGCAGTGGGACACGCTCGAGGCGCACACGGTCGACTTCCGCAACGCCCCGGAGTTCCAGGAGTGGCGCGGCTGCGTCGCCCACACCTTCGACGCGCCGCCCTATGTCGAGCACGTCGAGGAGGTGTTTCAGGCGTTCTGACCAACCGGCGACAGCGTGCGACGGCCGCCTCGCAGAGGCGGCCTCAGCCGCACATGCCGCCGCCCATGCCGCAGCACTGGCCACAGCCGGCCCCTCCCGCCGGGCAGGTCGGCTCCGGATCGGCGCCGCCCTTCTGCGGCGAGGCGATCAGCGAGAGCTGGCGCTCGAGCTCGACGCTCTCGCAGGCCGGGCAGGCCGGCACCTCGGACGACCGCACGAGGGTCTGGAACATGTGGCCGCAGCTTTTGCAGGCATAACCGTAGAGCGGCATGACGCCTCCTGATGGTCGCGCACGGACGGGCAGCCGGGGGTTTTTTCTTCTTGCCCGACCGCCCGGCCGCCCGCAAGAGGCGGTGCGATCTCAGCCGACCCCGGAGGCGGAGCTGGGCTCGATGGTCACCGACAGGCGCTCCTCGCCCGGCTGACGGTACGGATAGGTGTCGACCCCGAGGTATTTTTTCGTCAGCGCGTCGATGTGGGCGTCGGCGCCCTCCTCGGTGACGCTCTTCACCCGCCCGCGAACCTGCAGGTAGCGGTAGGGATTCTCGGGATCGACGATCGCCATCGCCACCGGCGCGCCGGGCGTCAGGGTTTTGGCCTTCACCCGCCCCTTGGCGGTGTTCACCCGAAAGATGCCGTCGGCATAGTCGAACCACACCGGCGTCACCTGCGGGGTTCCGTTCGCCATCACGGTGGCGATGCTGGCAAAGGCCTTCTTCTCGCGCAGGAGGTCGAGATAGGCGTCCGGAGGCGTGACCATCGAAAGCTCCCTGAATGGCGGATACCGCGCCGCCGGCCGTTTTGCTGCCGCGGCCACCGAGATATAGGAGCGCACCGCCCGCCCGGCACCGGCGGTGCGGGCGGCTCTTTCATCGGCGCGCCCCGCGGCCCATATTGCCGGCGATGCCGAAGCCTCCGAAATCCCCCGATTCGCCGCCCGGCTCCCGCCAAGAGCCGCACAAGTCGCCGCGCAAGCCCGCCGCCCGCACGAGCCGCGGGAAAGCCTCGCGCGAAACGCTGCCGGAGATCGGCCCGGCGCTGGAATCGCTGCTCAATCCGGGAATTGCCCGCGGCGAGGCCGGCATCGGCTCGCAGACCGGGCGAGAGCAGGCGCCCACTCGTGGACGCGCCAGTGGGCCCGGCCTCGACCCATCCCTACGCAAGCCACTGAAGCGGCGCGACGAGGCCCCGTCGTCGCCCGCCGATCCGGGGTCCGATCGGCCGTCCGACCTGGCGCCACCGGCCGACAATTCGCGTGACCGCCGCGCCGACTTTTCCGCCGCCCACACGGCGCGCCGATCGACCGACGAGTTCACCTCTCCCCAGGGGGGAGAGGTCGACCGAGCGAAGCGAGGGCGGGTGAGGGGGGGCCGAGGTGACGATCGATCCCCCTTGGCCGCGCCTTCGGCGCGACCTCTCCCCGACGGGGAGAGGTGGTCCGAGGCTGCGTCCGCGCCGTCCGGTTTCGGCGAGGCGCCGCAGGCAAGCTATGCCGACGCAGAAGAAATTCGCGAGGCGTCGCCGGAGCTGGCCCGCGCGCTCGGCCTGACCGGCGACGACGCCGAGCCCGCCGCGAGTCCCGGCGTTGCGAAACCCAGCGACGCCCCGTCCCGCCGCCGGCCCGCAAAGCCGGCGCTGTCGGAGCTCGGCACCACCGCCACGGCCGAGTCGCTGGAAAGGCTGCTGCGCGACGGCCGGCCGGAATTTTCCGACCAGGCCTGGACGCCGCACCGCCCGCCGCGGCCGGAGAAGAGCGAAGGCGGCGTCCGCCTGGTGGTGAAGTCGGAGTTCGAGCCGAAGGGCGACCAGCCGACCGCAATCGCGGAGCTGGTCGAGGGCGTGCAGCGCCACGACAAGACCCAGGTGCTGCTCGGCGTCACCGGCTCGGGAAAAACCTTCACCATGGCGAAGGTGATCGAGGCGACCCAGCGCCCGGCCCTGATCCTCGCGCCCAACAAGACGCTCGCGGCCCAGCTCTACGGCGAGTTCAAGAATTTCTTCCCCGACAACGCGGTCGAGTATTTCGTCAGCTATTACGACTACTACCAGCCGGAAGCCTACGTCCCGCGCACCGACACCTATATCGAGAAGGAATCCTCGATCAACGACCAGATCGACCGGATGCGCCACTCGGCGACCCGCGCGCTGCTGGAGCGCGACGACGTGGTGATCGTGGCCTCCGTGTCGTGCATCTACGGTATCGGCTCGGTCGAGACCTATTCGGCCATGACCTTCACGCTGAAGCGCGGCGACCGCATCGACCAGCGCCGGCTGATCGGCGACCTCGTCGCCCTGCATTACAAGCGCACGCCCGATTTCTCCCGCGGCACCTTCCGGGTGAGGGGCGACACGGTCGACGTCTTCCCGGCCCACTACGAGGACCGCGCCTGGCGGGTGAATTTGTTCGGCGACGAGGTGGAGAGCATCGAGGAGTTCGACCCGCTCACCGGCCAAAAAACCGACGAGCTGTCGTTCGTGAAGATCTACGCCAACTCGCACTACGTGACGCCGCGCCCGACGCTGCTGCAGGCGATCGACGGCATCAAGAAAGAATTGCGCTGGCGCCTCGCCCAGCTCACCGACGCCGGCCGCCTCTTGGAGGCGCAGCGGCTCGAGCAGCGCACCATCTTCGACCTCGAGATGATGGAGGCGACCGGCAGCTGCGCCGGCATCGAGAACTACTCACGTTATCTCACCGGCAGAAAGCCGGGCGAGCCGCCGCCGACGCTGTTCGAATACGTGCCCGACAATGCGCTGGTGTTCGTCGACGAGAGCCACGTCACCGTGCCGCAGATCGGCGGCATGTTCCGCGGCGACTTTCGTCGCAAGGCAACGCTCGCCGAGTACGGATTCCGGCTGCCGAGCTGCATGGACAACCGGCCGCTGCGCTTCGAGGAATGGGACGCGATGCGCCCGCAGACCGTCGCGGTGTCGGCGACGCCCGGCGGCTGGGAGATGGACGAGTCCGGCGGCGTCTTCGTCGAGCAGGTGATCCGCCCGACCGGGCTGATCGACCCGCCGGTGGAGGTGCGCCCCGCCCGCACCCAGGTCGACGACCTCGTCGGCGAGGTGCGGCTGGTGGCGCAGGCCGGCTATCGCGCGCTGGTCACCGTGCTGACCAAGCGCATGGCCGAGGACCTCACCGAATATCTGCACGAGCAGGGCCTTCGCGTGCGCTACATGCACTCGGACATCGACACCATCGAGCGCATCGAGATCATTCGCGACCTGCGGCTCGGTGCCTTCGACGTGCTGGTCGGCATCAACCTGTTGCGCGAGGGCCTCGACATCCCCGAATGCGCGCTGGTGGCGATCCTGGACGCCGACAAGGAAGGCTTTCTGCGGAGCGAGACCTCGCTGATCCAGACGATCGGCCGCGCCGCCCGCAACGTCGACGGCAAGGTCTTGCTCTATGCCGACCACGTCACCGGCTCGATGGAGCGGGCGATGGCCGAGACCAACCGCCGCCGCGAGAAGCAGGAGGCCTACAACACCGAGAACGGCATCACCCCGGAAAGCGTGAAGAAGGGCATCGCCGACATTCTCGATTCGCCGTACGAGCGCGACCACGTGCTGGTCTCGTCCGGGCGCGGCGACGGTCGTGCCGGAGGCGGCTTTGCGGACGCCGCCACCATCGGCCACAATTTCGAGAGCGTGATCTCCGACCTCGAGACGCGCATGCGCGAGGCCGCCGCCGACCTGAATTTCGAGGAGGCCGCCCGGCTGCGCGACGAGATCAAGCGGCTGCGCGCGACCGAGCTCGCCGTCACCGACGATCCCACCGCCAAGGTGGTGGACTTGTCCAAGGCGAGGACGGCGCGGGGCGGCGCCTCTTCTCCCTCTCCCCGTTCACGGGAAGACGGTCGCGCCCGCCCCCACAAGCCGAATCTCGACGAGATGGGAATCGCGCTGTGGCACGAGCGCGGCGTGCACCGGCCCGACGCGAAGCGTCCGCGAAAGCCGATGCTCGACGAGATGGGACCGGGCGTCGAATCGATCCCCTACGGCCACGACGCCCCCTCGGGTGAGCACGGCGGCGGCGACCGCGGAGACGGCGACCACGGAGGCGGCGACCACGGAGGCGGCAAGCCCTCGGGCCCGCGCTCGACCATGGGCCGCCCCGGCCAGCGCGGCGGCTTCAAGCCGAAACGGCGGTAGCGGGCTCCCGCCCCCCCTCCCGCCCGAAAGTCCCCGCGCCGGACCGCCGAGCCATGCGTCGGCGGACGAAATCTCGCGGCGCGTCACGGCTTGACCCGCCGGTTCGGCATCCCTATGGTCCCGCGCGAACGGCCAGTGTCCGGCGAAACGCCCGGTGCCGGCCTGCGACGACCTCCGATCACCGACCCGACCGTGCCGGACCCGGCTCCGACGGTGGGGTCATTTTACGTGTCTCACATGTCCACCCGTGGCCTCGACCCACGGCGTGTCGAGGACGTGCCATGAAGATCCGCAACTCTCTCAAGTCGCTGCGCGAGCGGCATCGCGACAACCGGCTGGTGCGCCGCAAGGGCCGCGTCTACATCATCAACAAGACCCAGCGCCGCTACAAGGCCCGCCAGGGTTGATCCCTCGTCCGGCCTCCGCGCCGGACGAGCGTTTTTCTCGCGTCCTTACCGAACCGCAGAACGCCGGCCGCGCCGCGGCCGTGAGCGGTATTTCGTGGCCGTGACCGGGTGGCGGAACGCCGCCCTGTACGATGGCGCGCGGCTCGCCTAGACTGGCCGCATGAGCCCCCGCCGACATCGCTTCGCCCCGCTTCTGCCGGTGTGCGCCGCCGCCGTCCTGCTGGCCGCGATCGTATCGCCCGTGCGCGCGGAAGATCCCGGCCGTGACGACTGGGTCGGGCCGCCGCCGACCCTGCCGCACGCCGCCCCCGATCCGCTGCACGACCTCGACACGCTGTTTCGCGCGCTCAAGGAGGCGCCCGACGACGACACCGGCAAGGTGATCGAGAACCGCATCTGGGCGGAGTGGCTGGCGTCCGGCAGCGACACCGTGAACCTCTTGATGGCGCGGGCGAAATCGGCGATCGACAAGAACGATTACGACGTCGCCGTGCGGCTCCTCGACGCGGTCGTCGAGATCCGCCCGCAATTCGTCGAGGGCTGGAACCGCCGCGCCACCGTCTTTTTCCTGAAGAAGGACTATGCCAGCGCGCTCGCCGATCTCCGCCAGGTGATCCGCCGCGAGCCGCGCCATTTCGGCGCCTATGCCGGGCTCGGCGTGATCTTTCAGGACATCGGCCGCGACGCCGACGCCCTCGCCGCCTACCGCAAGGCGCTGGAGATCAATCCCCGCCTCGACGGTTTGGCCGACAAGATCAAGACCTTGTCCGTCGAGGTCGAGGGCGTTCCGATCTGAGCGGGACCAGTTCCCGGGACTCGTCCCGGGGGGACTCGTCCCCTTCCCTTTTTCTCTTTTCGAGGCGGCCGGCAGGCCGGCTTCCCCACGAACGAAAAACGCCCCCGCGGATCGCGAGGGCGCGACGCATCGCAACACGCGCGACGCTACGGGTCACATTTGGCCGGGACCGCCGGGCGGCGTCGGCGGAACGTAGTCGGGCTCGGCACCGGGCTTGTCGGGCTGCGCGATCCCCGGATCGTTCACCGGATAGGGCGTGCGCGGTCCCGCGGGCCCCGGAACCGGCTCACGGTCCGGCTTCGGCTCGGGCAAACCGTTCGACGAGGTGGCCGGCCTCGACCGGCGCACCACCGGAATCGACTCGATAATTCCCATGCACTCGACCTCGTGACGTAGCGTCTCACGGCGGACGATGGTCCGCCGACCGGCCGCCCGAAGGCGGCGCGGTCACGAGGTCAACGTGTTGTTCGGGCTCGCGGTTCCCGCAGCGAAACGCGACCGGCGGTCGCAACCGGCAGCCGGTCGCGGCCCGCCGCCGCGGCACGCTCGCCCGGCGCACGGTCGGTCGCCGCAGCGGTCACGCGGCGAAAGCGGTCACTCGGCCGCTTCCGCTCCGACATAGGCGATGCGCACCATGTTGGTCGCCCCGGGCATGCCGAGCGGCATGCCGGCGACGACGATGATGCGGTCGCCCGAGCGCGCATAGCCCTCCGAGAAGGCGGTGCGGCAGGCGCGGTCGATCATGTCGTCCTGGTCGCGGGCGTCCTCGGCGATCACCGCGTGCACGCCCCACACCAGCGCCAGCTTGCGGCCGGTGGCGAGGCTCGGCGAGATCGCGACGATCGACATCGCCGGCCGCTCGCGGGCGACCCGGAAGGCGGTCGCGCCCGACGAGGTCCACGACACCACCGCCGACAGGCCGAGCGTTTCCGCGATCTGCCGCGCGGCGGCGGCGATCGCGTCGGCGCCGGTGCGCTCGGGCGGCGCCCGATGGTCGCGGATCACCGTGCGGTAGGTGGGATCGCACTCCACCTCCTCGGCGATCTTGTTCATGGTGGCGACCGCCTCGACCGGATACTGGCCGGAGGCCGATTCGGCCGACAGCATCACCGCATCGGCGCCCTCGAAGATCGCGGTGGCGACGTCCGACACCTCGGCGCGGGTCGGCACCGGGCTGGAGATCATCGATTCCAGCATCTGGGTCGCGACCACCACCGGCTTGCCCATGCTGCGGGCCATGCAGGTGATCTGCTTCTGCAGCCCCGGCACCTTCTCGAGCGGCATCTCGACGCCGAGATCGCCGCGCGCGACCATCAGCGCGTCGGCCGACTCCATGATCTCCTTCAGGCAGGTGATCGCCTGCGGCTTCTCGATTTTTGCGAGCAGCCCCACCCGCCCGCGGGTGATTTTTCGGGCAGCCGCGAGATCCTCGGGGCGCTGGATGAACGACATCGCGATCCAGTCGACGCCGGCGTCGAGCGCCGCCTCGAGGTCGCGATGGTCCTTCTCGGTGAGCGCCGGGAAGGCGATCAGCGAGTCCGGCAGGTTGAGGCCCTTGCGGGCGGTCAGCCGACCGCCGACCTCGACCTGGCAGACCGCCGCGGTCGGCGACGTCTCGACCACCAGGAGGCGGATCTTGCCGTCGTCGAGCAGCAGCCGGTGGCCGGGCTCCAGCGAGGCGAGCACCTCCGGATGCGGCACGAACACCCGGCCGGCGGTGCCCGGCGTCGGGTCGGAATCGAGCACGAAGGTGGCGCCGCGATCGAGCATCACGGCGGGCTCGGCAAACGTGCCGATGCGCAGCTTCGGCCCCTGCAGGTCGGCGAGGATGCCGACCGGACGGCCCTGCTCCTCCTCGACGGCGCGGATCATCCGCACCATCTCGCGCAGCCGGTCGGGCTGGGTGTGGCTCATATTGATGCGGAAGACGTCGGCGCCCGCCTCGAACAGGCGCGTGATCATCGCTTGATCCCCCGACGCCGGTCCCAGCGTGGCGAGGATCTTCACTCGGCGGCGCCGTCTCATCGTGTGGGCGCTCCGGCCGGGAACTGGGGGCCAGTGGGGGTGGGGGTGCGGCCGGGGGGAACCGCCATCAGCGGCGTCCCCTGTCCGGGGCGCGTCGCCTGCTCGTTCGAATCCGTCAATTGTACCGTCCAGGTTTGTTGCTCGCCCGTATCGACCTCGAAGAAGCCGGTTCGGTCGTACCCACGAGCGAGGCAGTCTTCCGTGCCGCGGATCGTGAATTCCTTGTCTCGGGTGCACATGTAGGCTTGTCCGGACCACTCCCCGCCGCGATCGTAGTCTACCGCGTATATGTAATAGTAACGTGCAACGAGCGTGCCACGGAGCAGGGTTTCACAGGTGCGGGCCGGCAGATTCCACCACCCTTCGGTGGCCCAGCCGTTGCCGTCCTTGTAGCCGATGGCGATTCCGACCTTCCCGCCGGTGTTGTTGCACAGCCGGAAGTCGGCCCGCGCGGGCCCGGTCCATCCGAGCGCGAGAAGGGCGCAGGCCGCGGCGGCGGCCGTGCGCCGGGCGCAAAGCCCGGCGAATATGTTCGTCGCTTCCGTCGTCATTCCCAAAGGCGAGGTCGAGAGTGGCCGGGACCGGGTCATCGATCGACGAGGATCGCCCGGAAATCGTTGATGTTCGTGCAAGTCGGGCCCGGTGTCACCAGGTCGCCGAGACGTGCGAAGAAACCGGTGGAATCGTTGTCGACAAGAAACGCGGCGGGATCGAGGCCGGCGCGGCGCGCCCGGATCATGGTACCGTCGTCGATCACCGCGCCGGCCGGGTCGTCGGCCTTGCCGGCGCCGCCGTCGATGCCGTCGGTGTCGGCGGCGAGCGCGCAAATCCCCGATTCGCCGGCGAGCGCGATCGCCAGCGCCAGCGCGTATTCCTGGTTCGGGCCGCCGCGGCCCTCGCCGTGGATGGTGACGGTCAGCTCACCGCCCGACAGGATCACCACCCGCCGGCCCTGCGCCGCGAGGTCGAGGGCGATGCGGGCGTGGTGGCCGGCGACCTCGCGCGCCTCGCCCTCCAGGCAGTCGCCGAGCATCAGGCAGTCGTAGCCCTTGTCGCGGATCGTCGCCTCGGCGGCGCGGAAGGCGTCGGCCGGCTTGGCGACGATCTCGTAGGTGGTGTCGGCGAAGGCGGGGTCGCCGGGCTTGGGCGATTCGTTGTCCGGATCGGCCAGCGCCCGGCGCACCGAATCGGGCAGGTCGAGGCCGTATTTCGCGACGATCGCCCAGGCGCTCGCGAGCGTCGAGGGATCGGGCACGGTCGGGCCGGAGCCGATCACGCTCGGGTCGTCGCCCGGCACGTCGGAAATCGCCAGCGTCACCAGCCGCGCCGGATGGGCGTGCGCCGCCAGCCGGCCGCCCTTGAGCCGCGAGAGATGCTTGCGGACCGTGTTGATCTCGCCGATCGTCGCGCCGCATTTCAGCAGCGCGCGGGTGACCGCCTGCTTGGCCTCCAGGCTGACGCCGGTCGCCGGCGCGATCCAGGCGGCGGATGCGCCGCCCGACACCAGCGCCAGCACCAGGTCGTCGGGGCCGGCCGAATCGGCGAGCGCCAGCGTCTTCTCGGCCGCGGCGAGGCCGGCGGCGTCGGGCACCGGGTGGCCGGCCTCGATCACCGGGATCACCCGGCTCGGGCGGCCGTGGCCGTGCCGCGTCACCGCGATGCCGGCGAGCTTTTCGGGCGAAAGGCCGAGCTCGTCGAGATAGTGCCGCTCGACCGTCTCGATCGAGGCACCCGCCGCCTTGCCGGCCGCCAGCACGATCAGCCGGCCGGCTTTCGGCGGCGCCGGCAGGACCGGCGGCAGGCACACGCTCGGATGCGCCGCCGCGACGGCGTCTCGGTAGAACAGCTCGAGCAGATCGCGGGACGAACGCATGACGACCTCGGGGGCGAGAGCCGAGAAAGGCGGGCGACCGAGCCGGCCGCCGGGCGAAGACTTCCTTTCTAGGCCGGTCGGGGGCACGAGTTCACCCGGAGAAATGCGGGTGCGCCCGCTCCGAAAGCAGCCCTGATGTGCGCCCGCGCCGGCTCTCGGGGAAACCCGCCACACCGCCGGCGAAAAAGCGCCGCCGTCCGCACCAGCCTTGATTCGCTCACCGTTTCGCGCTCTTTCGGCGCCCGGCCTCGCCCGGCGCCGCGGCTCGTCGCGCCCGGTGCCTTGACCGCGAGCCAGAATCGGGCCGTAACACCCGCCTTTCCCCATCGAAGATCGTCGAGGAGCGTTCCATGTCCGCTGCTGCCGCCGAATCCCGCGAAGACGCCGCGACCCGGTTCGCCAAGGACCAGCTCAAGGCCTTCGTCGAGCGCATCGAGAAGCTCGAGGAAGAGAAGAAGGCGATCGCCGAGGACATCAAGGACGTCTATGCCGAGGCCAAGGGCAACGGCTACGACACCAAGGCGTTGCGCGAGGTGGTCCGGCTGCGCAAGCAGGACAAGGACGAGCGCGCCGAGCACGAGGCGATCCTCGACACCTACCTCTCCGCCCTCGGCATGATCTGACCGGCCGCAGGCCCGCCGCGCCGCCTCATCGCAGGGGCGGCACCCGCGGCAGCGCGCGGCGGCCGCGCGCATCGATCGGCCACACCGCCACCACGGCGTCGCCGCGCACCACCACCATCTCGTCGTAGAGCGCGATGGTCGGGTCGCAATGCGGCACGATGCATTCGATCCGGCTGCCGAGCGGCGGCGGCGCGACGCCCGGCGGCAGGCCGACCCGACCATACTCGTCGCCCGCGAAGGCGTAGGCTCCGCCCGCCAGCGGCCCGACGATGCGGGGCACCGGCCCGTCGAGCGAGAACGCCTTGCTGCCGCCATCGGTCGTCACCTGGCCCGGCACATGGGTGCTGATCACCGTCACCTGCACGGTGAGCGCCGGCACGAACGGCCAATCTGCGTCCTGCGCGAACTGGATGTCGGCATATTCGGCGTCCATCACCACGTAGGAGCCGGGCTGCAGCTCGGTGAGCGGGCTCGTCCACGCCCCCTCCCCCGTTTCGTCGTCACCTCCACGGGCGTCGATGCGAAAGGTGCCGGTGCCGCCGCCGGTGACGATGGCGGGCGGCAGCCCGGCCTCCCCCAGAGCCGCGACCAAGGCTCTCGCCGAGTCGAGCGCCGCGCGGGTGGCGGCGGCCCGCTCGGCATGGCCCGCGACATGCTGCAGATGCCCGGCATAGGTCTGCACGCCGGCGAAGCGCAGATTGTCGGCCGCCGCGATGGCTCGCGCCAGTGCGACGCCTTCCGCAATGCCGGGCACCCCGACCCGCTTCTGGCCGAGGTCGAGATCGACCAGCACGCCGAGCCGGCGCCCGATCCGCGCCGCCGCCGCATCGAGCCTCGCGACATTGCCGGCATCGTCGGCCACCACCATCACGTCGGCCGCCTGCCGCAGCAGCGCGGCGAGCCGGGCGATCTTGCCGTCGCTCACCAAAGGCGAGGTGAGCAGCACGCCGGGCAGCCCGGCCGCCACCATCACCTCCGCCTCCTCGATGGTCGCGCAGGCGATGCCGATCGCCCCCGCGGCGATCTGCCGGCGCGCGACGGTGCTCGACTTGTGGGTTTTCGCGTGCGGGCGCAGGGCCAGGCCCGCGTCCCGGCAGAATCGGGCCATGGTGGCGACGTTGTGCTCGAAACGGTCGAGGTCGAGCACCAGCGCCGGCGTGTCGATGGTGGTGCGGGAGGCGGCGCCCACACGCACGGCAGTCTCGAAGAGTGCGGTCATGACGGGTCCGATCATGTATAAAGCGAGAGCTGCAATTTACTCGACGGTGCCGGCTTCGTCAGATGATACCGCTCGGCCGCTGCGGGTTTGCCCGACGAGCACGCCGATCCGGCCGCAAGCCCTGCCGCGGACCCGGCCGATCCCGAGGAGGAGAAAGATGCGCCTGTCGCTCGTGCTGCCGCTCGCCGCCCTGCTGGGGCTGCCGGGCATCGCCCTCGCCGCCGAGGAGGTGCCGAGTTTCGACGTGCGGCCGAGCTGCCGCGGCGGCTCCGACACCAAGGCGGCGCTCGACGCCTGCCTGCGCCAGGAGGACGCCGCCCACGACAAGCTGCGCTCGGTGTGGGCCGACTATCCGGCAAAAGCCCGCAGCGGCTGCGTCGGCCAGATGGACCGCGAGCTGCAGAGCTATGTCGAGCTCCTCACCTGCCTGCAGATGAGCAAGGACCTCGACACGCTGCAGGACCAGGACGACGGCCTCGGGCCGGAGCAGTCGGTCGAGAAGTAGCCGTTTCGACCGCCGGGCGGGCGGGGCGTCCGCAACGGAGGCTACCGAGGAGGCCTGACGCCGGGGTGCGCCCTCGGCTGCCCTCGGCGGGCGCCTCCGTCAGTTGCGCTGCAGGCGAAAGCGCAGCGGCTGCGGCCCGCCGGTGAAGGTGAGCGTGTCGTCCCGCATCGTCCAGCCGGTCGCCTGGTTGAGCGCGGCGAGCAGCGTCTGGTCGGCCGCCGTCCGCTCCGGCGAGCAGCTGCGCTCGGTGTGCGGGCCGACCAGCACCGTCACGGTGTCGCCGGCGACCACGAGGCGCGCCTTCACCGCATTGCACCACAGCTCGATGTCGGCGAGGCCGTTGGCGAGAATGTCGATGCTCGGGATCTTTTCCGAGCCCGGCAGCGGGTCGGCGTCCATCAAAAGCTCTTCCCCATAAGGAAACGCCGCCTGCGCGCGCGCCGGTCCCGGCGCTGTGAGAAGCGCGACCCCGGCCACCACCGCGGCGATCGCGGGCCCGGAAAAAGCCCGGCCGCGCGCGAACCGGCTCGAGAGGGCGAGGCGACGGCTGTTCATGGGACTCTCCGGAGACGGCGCGGGGGGACCGGCGGACGATCCGCCGAACGGCGCCGCGATGCGGCCACCGGTGCCTTGTTCTTGCCGACAGGTCGTGCTCATGGTCAAGCGCCCGGCGGCGGTCGGCGAACCGATTCCGGGCGGCGTCGCCTGCCGGTCACGGCGCGAACCACCCTTCCTGGAGGACCTCATGCGTGCGCTCGCTCTCCTCGCCGCAGCGTCGCTGACGCTGGCGCCCCTGACGCTGTCGCTGGCGACCCCGGCCTGGTCGCAGGCGAGCGGCAACACCAAGTCGACGGCACGCCCGGGCGCGGCCGAGACGACGCGTTACGTCACCATCTTCGGCGAGATGATGGGCGACCTGCCGAGCGACGCGGTGTGGCGCGAGACCCGCAAGGGCGACACCGTGGTCTCCGCCGTGCTGGACGTCTGCTATTCGGTGAGCGCGAGCTCGCGTCGCAAGGACCGCTTCGTCGTCACCCTGCATCCGGAGAGCGGCAAGCTGATCGGCACCGGCCGCAGCGAGCCCGGCAAGGTGCCGGTCGCGGTGTCGCTCGGCCGCACCCAGGACGGCGACACCATCGCGCTCTCCGGCACCATCCGCCACGGCGACACCGTTCAGCAGATCGCCGCCGAAGACCTCACCGACATGAGCGAGGACGAGTATCGCGAGCAGCAGACCAGCGAGGACGAGATCGTCGCCGAGCCCGAGTCCTATGCCGAGGTCTCGCCGATCGCGGTCGCCGCGCGGGTGTCGCGCGATTCGTTCCTCGACGTCGTGAAGAGCCTGCGCGGCAAGCCGGTGCGGGTCGACTACACGAGCCTAGTCGAGAACTGCGCCGACCTGCGCACCGGTCATCAGACCGTGCGGCTCGAGGTGTCGCCGACCAACGCGCCGGCGGTGGTGAAGGATCTGCAGGGCATGGCCGGCGTCGAGAGCGCCGGCTGGACCAGCGGCGCCTATGTGATCGAGCGCGCGGTGCGCGTGCCGGCCGGCGGCTGGCGCGACGGCGACGCCCTGAAGAAGGACGCGCTCGCGACCAAGCTGTCCGCCTCGCTCGCCGCGGCGCTGTCGGCGAAATCGGTCGGCTCGGAATGGGACGCCGTCACCGACGAGCTGACGCTGCGGTTCGAGCGGCCCGACCAGGCGGCGCGCGGCCTCGACCTCAGCGAGACGATCGAGGTGACACTGCTGGTCGGGCCGGAAAAGCCCGGCGACAAGGAGAACCTGGTGATCTGGATCGGCGAGACCAGCGTCGAGCCGGTCGACCACACGAGCGGCGCCCAGCTCGCCTTCACCGGCACCCTGCAGAGCGCCGACGAGGAGACCGCCGCGGTCGAGCTCGACACGCTGCTGCGCGCCCTCGCCAAGGATTTGGCGGGCAAGTCCTGGGACCCCGACGAGTCCGACTGGAAGTGATACGGGCGCGCAATTGCACTAACTCGCCCCTCATGGTGAGGAGCGGCCATAGGCCGTGTCTCGAACCATGAGGCCGCCCTCGCCATTCGAGACGCGCTACTGCGGAGCGCTCCTCTGGACGAGGGCGGAGAGAGGTTCTCTCGCGTGCGCGCCGGTTCGAGGCGGCGCCCCCCCGCTTCACCGCGCCGTCAAGGCGTGCACGGAAAACCACTGCTGCTCGTCGAGCCACATTGCCGCCGGCGTCCAGCCCGAGCCGAGCGCGAGCGCACGAAACATCTCGGGCGTGTACTTGTAGCTGCTCTCGGTATGGATCGTCTCGCCGCGGCGGAAGTCGAAGCAGCGGCCGTCGACGCGCACGCGCTGACGAACCCTGCTGGCGAGATGCATCTCCACCCGCATGCGCTCGCGATTGTAGAAGGCGCGGTGCCAGAAGCCCGCGGTGTCGAAATCGGCGCCGAGCTCGCGATCGATGCGGCGGAGCAGATTGAGATTGAACGCCGCGGTGACGCCGGCCTCGTCGTTGTAGGCGCGGCTCAGCACCTCCGGGTCCTTGACCAGATCGATGCCGATGATCAGCGTCGATCCGGAGCCCAGCATGTTCGCCGCGTGCTTCAGGAAGGCCGCCGCCTCGTGCGGCTCGAAATTGCCGAGCGTGGAGCCCGGGAAGAAGCCGACCAGCGGACGCCCCGCCACCGCCTTCGGCAGCGTGAACGGCTTGGTGAAATCCGCCGCCACCGGCAACACGGTCAGGCCGGGGCGCTCGCGCTGCAGCCGGCTCGCCTCGCCGCCGAGAAAATCCGCCGAGATGTCGACCGGCACGAAAATCTCGATCGGCGCCGCGCCGAGCAGGATGCGCGCCTTGGTGATCGCGCCGGCGCCGAACTCCACCATCGCCGCGCCCTTCGGCATCAGCGCCGCGATGTCCCCGGCATGCCGCTCGAGAATGCCGATCTCGGTGCGGGTCGGGTAATATTCCGGCGTTCGGGTGATCGCCTCGAACAGCTGCGAGCCGCGCTCGTCGTAAAAATACTTCGGCGGGATCGTCTTGGGATCGGCGGACAGGCCGGTCAGCACGTCCGTCAGAAACGCGGCGCTCTCCTCGTCGAGCGTCTCGATCAGCCGCGGGAGACGTACGGGCGCCGTCATGAGAACCTCGTGGTCGGACATCGACATGATGCAGCCGCTCAGGCGGCGTCGGACAGGCGCAGCCCGGTGAACTGCCAGCGCGCCGCGGGCGGAAAGAAGTTGCGATAGGTGTCGCGGGCGTGGCCGGCGGGCGTCGCCAGCGAGCTGCCGCGCAGCACCATCTGGTTCACCATGAACTTGCCGTTGTACTCGCCGATCGCCCCCTCGACCGGGCGGAAGCCCGGATACGGAGAATAGGCGCTGCGGGTCCACTGCCAGACAACGCCGTGCGCGTCTGACAGCGCGCCGCTGCGGGCGGCGACCTCCCACTCGGCCTCGCTCGGCAGGTGGCGTCCCGCCCAGCGGGCGAAGGCGTCGGCCTCGTAGTAACTGACGTGGCACACCGGCGCGTCGGGATCGACCTCACGAAGTCCGCCGAGCGTCATCGCGCGCCAGGCGCCGTCGGCCTCCTGCTGCCAGTAGCCGGGCGCCTGCCAGCCTTCGGCGGCCACGGTCGCCCAGCCGTCCGACAACCACAGGGTCGGCCGCTGGTAGCCGCCGTCCGCGATGAAGGCGAGCCACTCGCCATTGGTGACGAGGCTTTTGTCGACCGAGGCCGGCCCGACCAGCTCACGATGCGCCGGGCCCTCGTTGTCGTAGCAAAACCCCTCGCCGGTGTGGCCGATCGTGTGGATCGCCTCCGGCAGATGCACCTTGTCGCCCGAGCGCATGGATTTGGGCGCCGCCCAGGCGGCGTCGTAGACCGGCGCGCAGGGGTTTTCGGAGAAGGCGTGCAGGATGTCGGTGAGGATCAGCTCCTGGTGCTGCTGCTCGTGATTGAGGCCGATCGTCACGATGCTGGCGATCTCCTCGGCGAGCGATCCCTCGGCGCCGTGCAACAACGCCTCGACCGCCCGGTCGACATGCGCGCGATAGGCGGAAACTTCGGCGACGTCCGGCCGGGTGATCAGGCCGCGCTTCGGGCGGGCGTGACGCGGGCCGGCCTGCACGTAATAGGAGTTGTAGAGATAGGCGAGCCGGTCGTCGTAGCGGCGGTAATTTGGCGCATGCGGGACCAGCAGGAATTCCTCGAAGAACCACGTGGTGTGGGCGCGGTGCCATTTGGTCGGGCTGGCGTCCGGCATCGACTGGACCACCTGATCCTCGGCCGAGAGCGGCGCCGCCAAGGCTTCGGTGTGCGCCCGCACGGTACGGAAGGCGTCGAGCAGGTCTTGCGGCGACCGATCCTGCGCGGGTGCGAGCGGCGCGGAGGCCGGGCGAACGGTGGGCCGGTCGAGGGTCCGGTCGAGGATCGAGGTGCTCATGAACGGGTCCCGGGTCGGAGGGGGTTTTTTCGGCACCGGGCCGGGGTCCGGTATCGCCGCGGAGTCCCTCGAAAACCACGCCCCGGCGCTGGGGTTCCCGAATGCCTCGCGCGAATCGTCCGACGGCGTACCGGCCGGCCGGTTCGCAGAGGGTTCGGCGGCTCCCTCCTCTCCGGATATCTCACTGACATCGTGGAGATAACGCCGACCGGCCCGCGACTGGAAAGCGGCCTCGTGCGCAAAACCACCGGCCGAGAAGAACGGATGCATGGATTCCGATGCGTGAAGGCGATCGCCACACGCGGCGGTGTCTTGCGGCAGTGTCTTGCAGAGGTGCTTTGCGCAGGTGGTTCGTGCTGGTGTGGTTCGCGCAGGTGTGGTTTGCGCAGGTGTGGTTTGCGGCTCGCCACCCACGGGCAGCGCGCAAACGCCTACTCGACCACCAGCTTCACCCGCTCGCCGGGCTTCACCGAGGCGGTGTCGGACAAGCCGTTGAGCACCCGGAAGCGCTCGACCTTGCGGCCACCGAGCACGGTGCGGGCGGCGAGCGATTCCACCGTGTCGCCCGGCTTCACCGTGACGACCTCGATCCGCGACGGCTTGGCGGAGGCCGCTTCGGCGAGCGACAGGCGGCGGAAGGTGCCGACCGAGTCCATGAGCGCCTTGTCGATCTCGGCCGACCGCGTCTTGCTCGCGAACACGAAGCGGTAGAGCTCGTCGCCGTATTGGACGACGACGATGCGGAACCACCACGGGTCGCCGGTGGCGGTGGCGGTGATCGCCGGAAAGCCGCCGATCCGCGTCTCCTCCACCGAGCCCGGCTCGATCGCCTCGATCCAGCCGGACTTCAGGTACTGCGCCAGCGTCTGGCCGGAAGGCGCCTTGACGATGTCGAGCCGGAGCGCGCGATCGCCGCCGGGCGCGCTGCCGAGCACCGCCTGCGCGGTGTTCTCCAGCGAGAACCCTTCGGGCGCGGTGAAGGCGAAGCCGAGCTTGGGGTGCAGGAAGCGCCGCCCGCGCACGAAGCCGTCGACCGGGTCCTCGCCATAGACGAGCCCGTCGATCGCCGCGAGATAGGGCGCTTCCCCGCGCGCGCCGGCGGGATAGTTTCGCGCGTTGGCGAGCGCATTGGCGACCCGCTCCGGGGTCGCCGGGTGGGAGGCGAGGAAGTCGAGCGAGCGCGCGTCGGTGCCGCTCGCCGAGCGCAGCGCCGCGAACCGCCCCATCGCCTCCAGGAAGCGCGGCGCGCCGTGCGGATCGAAGCCCGCCCGCGAGGCGATGCCGACCCCGATGGCGTCGGCCTCCAGCTCCTGCGCGCGCGAAAAATCGGCGAGCGCCAGCTTGGTCTTGGCGAGCGCCAGCGCGCCGGTGGTGTCGTTCGGGTCGGCCGAGGCGGTGGCCAGCATCGCCACCTTGCGCGCCTGATTCTCGCGGATCGCCGCATGGCGGGCGAGCACGTGGGCCATCTCGTGCGCCAGCACCGAGGCGAGCTCGGAGGAATCGTCGGCGAGCCCGACCAGCCCGCGGGTGATGTAGAGGTCGCCCGAGGGCAGCGCGAAGGCGTTGATCGCCGGCGAGTTCAGGATGGTGACGCGATAGCGCATGTCGGGCCGCTCGGAGGCGGCCACCAGCTTGTCGACGATGCCGGAGATCATCGCCTCGACTTTTGCGTCCCGATAGGGGCCGCCATAGGAGGCGAGAATCCGGCGGTGCTCGCGCTCGGCGGCCGACGACGGCTCGATCGGCTTGTTGGCGGAATGGACGGCGCCGGTGGTGGTGGTGCCGGGGCCGGTGTCGAGATTGCCGACCCACGACGAGCAGCCCGGCAGCGCCAGGGCGACGAGCACCAGCACGCCGGCCACCCCCGCGACCCGTGCGAGCGCGCGCGCGCAACAATGCGACGCGGCGGCGCGACGCCACCCCGTGCCCCGAATCCACTGCGGACGCAGGTGCTCGTTCACCCGATCCCCGTTCTGCTCGCCCGCCGCGCTTCGCCCGGCCGCGGCCCGATCGCCCCTCGTCACTCCCCGACGATCGCGATCTGCTCCGGCCGCAGCACCTCGATGCGCGGCCCGCCCCACGTCTCGACGATCCCCCGCACGGCGACACGTCGCCCCGCCAGCCGGTCCGGGTCGAGCCCGGCCGCGGCCAGCCTTTTGGCGATTCGTCGCGCGATCGTCACGGTGACATCCTGCGACCAACGTCGGCCGAAATTAAGGTAGACGGTGGCGGCACCGTGGCCGACCGACAGGACGGTCCCCTCCACCAGCGCGAAGTGCCCACGCCGCCGCAGGATTTTTTCCGGCGCCTCGGCCGGCAGGGCGACGGCGCCGGGCGCCGCCCAAAAGCCGCGACGGGCGTCTCTCGCCTCGCGCTCGGCCGCGAGCAGCGTGTTTCGGCACGGGCCGCCGATTTTTCCGTCGACCAGCGCGAGCCCGCCCGACACCAGGAGGTTTTGCAGCGTGGTCCAGCGGGGGGCCGCCGCGCGCGAACGAGAGCCGGCCGGCGAGGCGCCGCCGCGGGGACTGCGCGCCCCGCCGGGATCGGCCGGCAGAAGCACGTGCGCCACCACCCTGCCCCAGCGGTCGGGCTCGTCCTCCCGCCCCGACCTGCCGATGACGATCGCTCGGCCCGGAGGCATCAGGTCGCGAAGGATCTCGGCGGCGGTGTCCGTTCCGGCCGATGGCCCCGCCCCGCCGTCGTCGCCCGCCGGACCGATATCGACCTCGATTCCGGCGAGCAGCACCTCGCGCCCGTCGAGAAGCCGCAGCGTGCGGCCGTCGACCACTGCGGTGACGTCGGCGCTTTCGGTCACCGTCAGCGGGCAGCCGAGATCGGCCAGCACGGTGGCGCCGACGGCGGGGCGCGCCTCCGCCGCGGCCGCCGGCCGCGCCCAAAATCCCGCCGCCAGCGCGAAGAGCACCACGGTCGCGCGAAAACCGCGGCGGCGGCCGGCACCGGCCCGCCGGCTCGCCGGCCCGACCGCGGTGAGCCCGAAGCGTCGCATCGAAACCTCGGATGGCGACCTGCACGGCGGAGGGCCTCGGCTCGGCCGAGAGGATGCACCCCCGCCGCGTCTATGCTACACCCGCGCCACGGTCCCGTAGCTCAGCCGGATAGAGCAGCGGTTTCCTAAACCGAAGGTCACAGGTTCGAGTCCTGTCGGGACCGCCACTCTTCCGTCGCGCCGCTCGGCCTTCCGTCGCGCCGCTCAGCGGGGCGGATCTCGGCGGCGCTTCAGCACCGAGATCTTGCCGCTCGGCTCGAGCACGATCGCCTGCGTCTCCTCCACGCTGCCGGCGTCCTGCTGGCGGATCGCCTCGTCGAGATCGGCATCCGACACGCCCCAGCGCACCCGCGCATCGAACGTCCGCCGGCCCTCGTCGACGAGCGATACGGGACGCCCCTCGATCAGCCGCGACAGGCCGGGACTGAGCGCCGCGAGGCGCGCCAGAAGCCAGTGCAGCGCCATCAGCAAGGTGGTGGCCGCGAGCGTGCCGACCAGCGGGGCGGTGCCGGTCAGGGTGCGGCTGAGATTCGAGCCGACGATGATCGAGACGACGATGTCGAGCGCCGACCATTTGGCGAACATCCGGCGGCCGGCGAGGCGGATGGCGACCAGCCCATAGGCCAGAATCAACACCGCACGCGCGCACTCCTGCGCGGTGGTCAGGTCGCCGGTGCGGCCGAAGATCTCGTCGACCCAACTCATCGGGCGAGCGCCGGGAGCGAGCCGCTCAGGGCGGATTGTCGCCCATCACCAGGCCGGACTCCGGGCGGGTGCGCGTGACGAGGCTCGCGACGATCTCGAACAGGCCGATCAGGAGGTGCGGGAGGAAGATTTGGTCGGCGAAGCCGAACAGCCACGGCGAGGCGGCGAGCAGGACGCCGCTCGCGGCGTCGAGCCCGAGATGCACCGGCATCGGGATGGCGTGAATCAGTCCGAGCTCGTAATCGGTGAAGGCGCTGTAGAGGATGGCGCCGAGCCCGAGCGCCACCGGCACGAACTCCGCCGGCCCGCCGTCGGCGAAGCCGAGCAGATAGGGCGACGCCGCCAGGAGCGCGCCGACCACATAGTCGATCACGCCGTGTACACGCGTGGGCAAGAACCGCATCGTCCGCTCTCCTGCGCTCGTCTTCTGCTGCTGCCCGGTTTTCTTCTGCTGGTGCCCGGTATTCGCCCGGCGCGACGTGCCGGGGCCTCGCGGGCGAGCGCGGCCTCGCGGGCAAGCGCGGCGGCCACACCGCTGCGGGGCGGAGCCTCGTTGCAGGGTCAAGCCTCGCGGCGGGCAGCCGTTCCGGGCAGAGGGACGCCACCGTGCGGGCCGCGTGACGTACGAAGGGTTCGTCGGGCGATCCGACGCGGCGCCGCCGGCTGGCGGAGCCCGGCTCGCGTGTCACGCGACGCTGTTCAGGCATTCCGCCGGATCGCCGCGAACCACATCTTCAAGCCGTCTCCGAACGCCTGCGGATGGGCGGCGACGAAAGCCGGGTTCAGTTCGCTGTCTCGCAGGTCCAGGGATTCGATCGTCCATCCGTCGGAAAAAGCCTGCTGCAGCTCACGGCGCGAGACGCCGCCATTGGGCGAAGCAGGGCATTCGTCGCTGAAGCTGAACAGGAGCAGAAGGCCTCCGGGGCGCACGACGTGGGCAAGCCCGCGTACATATCGCGCCCGTTCCTCGGCCGCGTAGATGTGAAACAGGCCGCTGTCGAGGACGGTCGCGAAACTCTCGTCCCACTGCTCCAAGGTCATCGCATCCTTCACGAGGAAGCGGACCGACAACCCGTCCTTTTCTGCGGCTTTGCGCTCGGCGCTTTCGATCGCCTTCGGCACGAAATCGATGCCGGTTACCGTATGGCCTCGTTCCGCGAAATAGATGGCCATCCCGCCGGTGCCGCAGCCGCAATCCAGGACCGGGCCGACGACTTGCGTCGCCGCGTCGACAAACGGCGGTTGCGGCTTTCCGGTGTCCCACGGCGGGGCTTGATTCTCGTAGATGTCCGAGAAGCTGTCCTTGTGGGTCCGCGTCGGGTCGATAATGGCGTCTCCCCGCGCGTCGAAACAGGTGCTCATCGATGTGTCTCCTGTTTTTCGGGTGATGTGCGACGAGCTACGCCGGCGGCCTGCTGGTCGACAGCCCGTCGATGATGACGTCGATGGCCCATTGGCTGCGGTCCGGACCGTCGCCCGACGTCATTTCGCTGCGTAGGCCGTGCAAGTGCGGGAATTCATCGGCAGTGACGGCCGCCAGAACCGAGGCCACGCGCGTCAGTCCGCGGTCGTCGGTCGTATGCAGAGCTTGCTCGGCGGCGATCGAGGTGACGTACAGCACCAGAAGGTCCACGCCCCAAGCCGCGGTGGCGGCACACACACCGCCTTCGTCGAGAAGGGCGAGGATGCACTCCCATATTCGCAAGCTGTTCGGCCCGGACGCGATGGTCGAGAGCGCCAGTTGCGCGAGGCCCCGGCGAGCCTCGAGAACGGAGTGATACGAGACGAGCAGGGCCTTCAATCGGTCGCGCCAGGTGCCCCGCCGAGCAGGCAGGACCACCTCCGCAAGAACATGGTCGAGGAGCGCCGCATGAAGCTCATCGGTATTTGCAAAGTACACGTAGAGTGAGGCCGCGCCGGTATCCAGCCGCTTGGCGATATTGCGCATGCTGAGACCGGAGACGCCTTCCTCCTCCAGGATGGCGAGAGCGGCCTCGACGATGGCCTCGCGGCTCAAGGGGGATTTGGCCGGGCGGCTACGGCGGCTGACAACGGTTTGCGACGGGGTCTGCTTCATGTTCCGACCCTCGCATGACGAACACCGTTCGTCAAGAACACCGTTCGTTACGAACTGCGTTCGTTCACGGGCAGGGCGCCAAGAGCGCGTTTGGAAACTCCGACGGGGCTGCGCCGGAGCCGATTTCGCCGATCCGGCAGGAGCCGGTCGAAGGGCGTACCGGAGAGTCTCGCGACATCGGCGACGAAACGAGCGGCCGAAAGCGGCCCGGCCCACCGTCCCGATCGTCGACCGCCCTCCGCTCCGCCGTGGTCCGGGCGTGGGCCTCCGTCTCCTCGGCGAGCTCGATCAGGGTCGCGGCGTGCTGCCGAAGCGCCTCCGTGAAGGTCGCCGGCAGCGGCATCATCTCGGTCGCCCCCACCTCCACGTTCGCCGGGTCGGCGACGGCCAGAACGTCGCCGCCCGTCTTGCGGATCGCCGGCAGCACCTCGGGGCACGCAATCTCGGAACGGACGGCGACGGGCTCGTCGCTGCGCAGGATGAGCCGAGCCCCTCACCTCGCCGCCGATCCTCTCCGTCACCCGGATCGGCTCGCCGGACCCCGTCTCGGGCGGGAACGAGACCACGACCTTGCCGCCGGCCTGCTCGGGCCGGATGTCGGCGGGGACGCGGCTGCGAAAGAGGAAACTGGAGCTTTCGGAGCGCCGGGACGGCCGGGCGATTGCGGGCACCATGTGCACCACCCGCCTGCACCGGTCGGGCGGTCAAAAAAGCCGTCGATGCTCGGAAGTCGATGCTCGGAAATTGCAAGACGTCGAGCGGTTAGGGAGGCGTGGTGCCCAGGGGCGGAATCGAACCACCGACACCGTGATTTTCAGTCACGTGCTCTACCAACTGAGCTACCTGGGCGTGCTCCACGACCTCGGCGCCGGAGCGCGGCACCGCGAGCGCCGGCGGGTTATAGAGGCTCGCCGGGCGGATGTCCAGAAGCCGTCGCGCGGATGTCACGAGGTTCTGTCCGGCGCTGTGCAAGCCGCTCGGCGGCCCGGCGAATCGGCACCATCGACGAGGTTTCACACCCGCTGAACCTCGGCGGACCGGTCGGCGGCCGGCTGGTCGGTGGCGGAGAGGTCCGCGGCGGACCGGTCCTTTGCGGGATGATCCCCGTCCACCTCGTCCGCGCCGGCCCGCACGGTCGGCGTCGCCTCGGCGACGGGCGGGGCGAGCAGCACCGTCACCGCCTTCGGCCGCACCTCGTAGGTGAGCGGCAGGCGGAGGCGCAAGAGCTCGCCGTCGGTCGCGGTCCACACCCGCTTGCGGACGTGGCGGATGGCGACCCGCCGTGCGGAGAGGCTGCGGATGCCCGGATTGTCGCGCCAGCTTCCGGTCAACAGGTCGGCGCCCGCCTTGGCGAGCCCGAGCGCGCCCGAGCTCTCGGCGATGTGCAGCTCGAGCGCGCCGCCGTCGAGCCGCGTCCGCCGCCAGTCGGCCCCGAACCGGTTGACGGTGATCAGCACCGCGCTCGCGTCGACCACCTCGGTGCGATCGTCGATGGCGATCTCGAAACGGAAGCGGCCGCTGCGCCGCAGCGCCCGCCAGGCGGCGACCGCCACGCTCGACAGCCGGCCGAGCGGGTGGCCGCGGGTTTCCTCGCGCGCGCGCGCCATCTGGCTGAAGAAGCCGATGCCGGACAGCGTGTGAAACAGGCGCCCGTTGACGCTGGCGAGGTCGATCCGGCACGGCCGCGCCTGCGCGAGCGCCGCGATCGCCGCCTCCGGGTCGGCCGGCATGCCGAGGTCGCGGGCGAACAGGTTCATGGTGCCGAACGGCAGCACGCCGAGAATCTTGTCGCTGCCGGAAAGCGCGGTCGCGGCGAGATTGGCGGTGCCGTCGCCGCCGCCGACGATCAGCGCGTCGTGATCGGAGCGGGCGGCGTCGCGAATGGCGTCCGGCATCTTTTTCGGCTGGACGAGCCGAACCTCCACCGCCCGGCCGCCCTCGCGCAGCGAGGCGAGCGCCGCGACGATGCGATCGGGGCCGAGATCGACCAAAGTGCCCGCGCGGGCGTTGAGAAGAACGAGTATGCGGCGCATGGCGGTATCCCACTGCGCCGATACGACGGCGCCGTCAGCATCAACGCGAAAGGCGCGCTGCGGTTGCGCGATCTTTTCGCGCCGCATGCGGTGACGCGTCGCAGACCTGCGGGCGGCCGGCGCCGAACGGCTGGACAGGTGGCATTCGCGAGCCATTCTGCGCCGGCGATTCCACCGGAGTGACGGGACGACGATGACCGAGACCAAAGTCGACGAGACCCACGTCTACAAGATCTGCCCGTCGGCGCTGTGGCGCGAGGCCGAGCGCAGCGGCGTCTTCCACGGTGCGCCGGTCGACCGGGCGGACGGCTTCATCCATTTCTCCACCGCCGGGCAGGTGGCCGAGACGGCGGAGAAGCACTTCTTCCGTCAGCCCGGCCTGCTGCTGGTGGCGGTCGAGGTGAAGGCGCTCGGCGCCGCGCTGCACTGGGAGCCGTCGCGCGGCGGCGCGCTGTTTCCCCATCTCTACGGCCCGCTGCCGCTCACCGCGGTGCGCAAGGTGATGCCGCTGCCGCTCGATTCGGCCGGCCGCCCGGTGGTGCCGCAGCTCGGCGACTAGCCTTTCGAGGCGGAGCGCTCGAACCTCGCGGCGACCGGCGGCGACAGAGCCGGAGGACCCTCGCCGCCGACGAACGGTCGCCGGTGAACCCCCGGCCGGTCCGTCGGTTGTCGTACCGCGGAGCGTGACGCCGCGCGACGCCACCCCGACACGCAACACCGACACGCAACACCGACACGCAATCCGGCTCGGAGGCCGCCATGGGACAGATTCTCGATGCGTTTCTCGCCGGCCGCCAGCAGGCCGCCCCGACCGGCGCCGCCGCGCCGGCCGAAAGCGGGTTCGACCGCGGCGTGCGGTGGGCGCGCGAGGTGCTGCTGCCGGCGATCGAGCGGGCCGACGCCGAGCTGGTGCCGTCACGCATCCGGTTCGTCGTCGACACCAATCTCGATCCGCGCTCGACCAACCACGCGCATGTCGACTTCTGGCTGGCGCCGCTCGAGCACGACGGCACGACGCCGCAAGGGCAGCGCCACTCGATCAATGTGCGCGACGGCGAGGTGTGGCTCTATCGCCAGGGTGCGGACGGGGAAAATCTCGGCCGTGTCGACGCGGTCGACGCCGCGCGCTGCGAAAAGATGCTGGCGCGGGCGGCGCAGGATTACGGGCGGCAATGCCTCGGGTGAGAGCGTGGGTGAGAGCTTGCGCCGCCTCACCGCTCGGCGAGCGCGAGCTTGACTCCGAGCGCGACGAATGCCGCCGCGAACGCGCGCCGCATCCAGGCGACCACCGCCGGGCGCGAGACGACGTGCGTTCGGAACGCCGCAGCGGCGAGGCCGTACAGCAGAAAAACCGCGAAGGTCATCGCCATGAAGACCGCCGAGAGCGCCAGCATCTCGCCGAGCGGGTGTTTCGCATCGGCGGCGACGAACTGCGGCAGAAAGGCGAGGAAGAACAGCGACAGCTTCGGATTGAGGATGTTGGCGAGGATGCCGACCAGCACCACCGTGCCGAACGAGCGGCCGCTCGATCCCGCCTCCCGGTCGATCTGCAGGGCGCCGCCGGCTTTCAGCGCCTGCCACGCCATCACCAGAAGATAGGCGACGCCGGCGAGCTTCACGGTCTGGAACAGCACGGCGCTCGCGTGCAGGAGCGCGGCGAGGCCGAGCACCGCCGCCACCATGTGCGGCACGATGCCGAGGGTGCAGCCGATCGCGGCGGCGACGCTCGCCCGGCGGCCGCGCGCCAGTGCGGCGGCCAGCGTGTAGAGCACGCCGGTGCCGGGGGCGACCACGACGACCAGCGAGGTCAGCAAAAACTCGGGCGAGATCACCGCAACCGACATGTCGTCCTCCGAAAACACCGCATTGACGGCCACCGCATCACCCGGGCGATGCCGAAAGCGTTCGTTCACCTAACGCAAACGTCACGAAACCCCAGGCCGCTTCGGGAGTTCTCGCTCCTGAGGCACACCACTTCAGCACAGAGGGAGAGGCAATCGATGCTCACCACCAAAGTCGTGTCCGGCGCACTCGCGCTCACCACCGCCGTGATGCTCGCCACCGCTCCGGCGCAAGCGCAGCGCTGGCACCACCGCGGCGGCCCGTACTACTACCATCACCACGACCGCAACTGGGGCGGCGCGGCGGCGGCCGGCATCGCCGGCCTGGCGGCGGGCGCCATCATCGGCGGCGCGCTGTCGCAGCCGCGCTATGCGCCGGGCTACGCCCCGGGTTACGCCGGCTACGCGGCCGGCCCGACGCCGAACGAGGTCGCCTACTGCCAGTCCAAGTTCAAGTCGTACGACCCGGCCTCCGGCACCTATCTCGGCTACGACGGTTTGCGCCATCCGTGCCCGTGACGGGACCGGCCCGGTCTCGCCCGGTCGGGACCAGTTCGATCGGGTGACGTCCAATTCGACAAGAGGCCGTCCGGGACGCTCCCGGGCGGCCTTTCTCGTAAAAAAATCCGCGCTCACTCCGCGGTCGGCACCGGGCGATCGGCCCGCTGCCCGCCATCGTCGGGAACGATCGAGGGCCCGCACGACAGCCGCGTCAGCGTCGGCCGGAACGGGCGGCGGCGGCTCGCCCGGCGCTCGGCGACGCGCTGCGCCAGCACCGCGGTCGGGTCGCGCCATGCCGGCTCGGAATAGGCGTCGGCGAGGTCGCAGCGCGTCAGCCCGATATCGGCCAGCATGCGGTCGTTGAAGCCCGCGAGCGCCGCCGCCTCGCGGCGATGCGTCCATACGACGTGCAGGCGGTGGACGGCCATCGTCACCGTCCCGATCGCGCCGGCGAGCGTGCGCAGCGCGGGCAGCGGCGCGGCGAGGGCCTGCGGGGGAAGCGGAAGCGAAGTCATGACCATCTCCAGTGGTGACCGCCCCGGCACTCTCGGTCCTCCCCGGCGGGGAGACCACCCGAAAAGCCGTTCGAGAGGCGGCCGCGTCACGACAATGCCATTCTCCGATCGATGACTGAAACGAATGTTCCTGATCGTTCGGATCAGCATTCGTGATGTCGTTTTCTCGGGTATCCGAGGGGGGGGGAGCGGCAGCGCGACGGCTGGCGCGTCGGCGTCGGGGATGCCAGCATGCGGGACCGACCCGCCGTACCGCGCGCCGGCTCACCTCGCCGGCGACCGGCCCCACCGCATGGAGAGGCCATGACCCCGATGCTCGACATCGACCAGCTTCGCACCTTCGTCGCGATCGCCGAGACCGGCAGCTTCACCCGCGCGGCGGAGATCGTGCACAAGACGCAGTCGGCGGTGTCGATGCAGATGAAGCGGCTCGAGGAGCGGATCGAGCGGCCGCTGTTCGTGCGCGATGGGCGCGCCTCCAAGCTGACCGAGGACGGCGAGCGGCTGCTCGACTACGCGCGCCGCATCGTCAAGCTGAACGTCGAGGCGGTGTCGGCCTTCTCCGACGACGACCTCGCCGGGCGCGTGCGGCTCGGCGTGCCGGACGATTATGCCGACCGCTACCTTCCCGAGATCATGGCACGGTTTTCACGGGTCTATCCCGGGGTCGAGCTGACGGTGTTCTGCGAGCCGTCGACCGACCTGGTGCTGCGGCTCGACGACGACGAGATCGACATCGCCATCGTGACGAGCTGCGAGACCGCGCGGGCGGTCGAGATCTTCCGGCAGGAGGAGCTCCTGTGGGTCACCTCGAGCCGCCACTCGATCCATTGCGACTCGCCGCTGCCGCTCGCCCTCGGCCGGCCGGCCTGCGCCTGGCGGACCACCGCGGTGGAAAGCCTCGACCGGATCGGCCGGCCGCACCGGCTTCTGTTCTCGAGCGGCAATGCCGGCGCGATCTCGGCGGCGGTGCTGGCGGGGCTCGCCATCTCGGTGCTGCCGACCTCGGGGCTGCGCCCCGGCATGCGGGTGCTCACCCCCGCCGACGGCTTTCCGACGCTGCCGCCCTGCCGCATCGGCCTGTTGCGCAACACCCACGAGCGCTCGCCGCTCGCCGAGGCGCTGGCTGGCCACATCGTCTCCTCGCTCGACAACCTGTCGGTGCGCGACGCGGCGGAGTGATCGCGGCCGAGACCGCGATCACGATCGATCACCGAGACCCGGCGTCACTTCGCCATCGGCCAGCCCGGCATCAGGTCGTAGGGGTGCTTCCAGCCCGGCAGCGCCTTCATGCGCTCCAGAAAGGCCGCGACGTTCGGATAGGTCGCCGCGATGTCGAAGCCGAACTCCTCGGCCGGATAATAGAGATAGCCGCACAGCGAGACGTCGGCGACGGTCGGCCGCTCGCCGATGAGGAACGGCGCCTTGCCGAGCCGCTTGTCGACCACCGCCAGCGCCCCCTCGGCGCGCCCGCGCAGGAAGGCGAGCACCGCCGGATCGCCGGGCGTCGGCAAAAAGTTGCGGAAGAACCGATAGGTGCCGAGGAAGCCGTTGAGCTTCTGGTTGTCGAACACCATCCAGCGCCACGCCTCCAGCTCCTCGTCCTCGCCCTGGGTCTGGAACTTGCCGAAGCGGCGCGAGAGATAGGTCAGGCAGACGCTCGACTGGGTCAGCCGGCGGGCCCCGTGCCGGAGCACCGGCACCTCGCCCATCTCGTTGACCTCCTCGCGATATTTCGGCGTGCGCGTCTCGCCGCCCTTGAAGAAGTCGACGAACACCGGCGACCAGTCGGCGCCGACCAGCTCGAGCATCAGCGCGACCCGATAGGCGTTGCCGGATTGGGCGAAGCAGTACAGCTCGTATTCGGCCATTCTCGTCATCCCGTTCGGCCGGCCGCCGGAAAATCCCGCCGGCCCGGCGCCGGTTTTTTCTCACCGTCCGCGACGTGGCGCCGCAGCGGTGCTGCCTCTCCTCCATAGCGCACCGTCGAACGGGCCGAAACGGCTGCGCTTCCATGTGAAAAACGCATGTAAGGAAAAGGATTGCTCGGGTTTTACGCTTTTTAGACGGCTTGTGGCTACGGTCCGGTGACGCGTCCGGGAGCGATTTCCCTCGAGGACGCCGTGGCGCGTTCGCCTGACGCTGGAGCTTTCGATGGATATTTCGACTGCGCTCGGTCTCGTCGCCGGAATGGTGGTGCTCTGCACTCTCATCCTGATGGGCGGCGACATCGGCATGTTCATCGACCCGCACGCCTTCATCGTCATCTTCGGCGGCTCGTTCTCGGCGACGCTGATCCGCTTCCCGCTGTCGTCGATCTTCCACGGCGTGCCGCTCGGGCTCAAATTCGCCTTCACGCTGCGCCGGACCACCCAGCGCGAGCTGATCGACGAGATCTCCAACCTCGCCGAGATCGCCCGCAAGCAGGGGCCGATCGGGCTGGAGAAGGTGGAGTGCCAGGACTCCTTCCTCGGCAAGGGCGTCCGGCTGGTGGCCGACGGCTACGACCTCGAATTCATCCGCGACAACCTCGAGCGCGACCGCGACAACTTCCTCACCCATCTCGACGAGGGCCAGAAGATCTATCGGGCGATCGGCGACTGCGCGCCGGCCTTCGGCATGGTCGGCACGCTGATCGGCATGGTGCAGATGTTCGCCAACATGACCGACCCCTCGAAGCTCGGGCCGTACATGGCGGTGGCGCTGCTCGCCACCTTCTACGGGGCGACGGTGGCCAACCTGTTCTGCCTGCCGATCGCCGACAAGCTGCACGGCAAGCTGGTCGACGAGGAGATCAACCGCACGCTGATCATCGACGGCGTCTTGATGATCCGCGACTCCAAGAGCCCGGCGGTGGTGCGCGAGATGCTGCTCGCCTACGTGCCGGAGAAGAACCGCGAAGAAATGACCGAGGCGGCCGCGGCCTGAACGGCCGGCGGCGGAGGCGAGCATGGGGCGGCGCAAGGACGGCGGGCACGGCGGCGGTCACGGGTGGTTCGTCACCTTCGCCGACCTGATGGGCCTGCTGGTCGCCTTCTTCGTCATGCTGGTCGCCTTCTCGACCCAGGATCAGCAGAAGCTGCAGATCGTCGCCGGCTCGCTGCGCGACGCCTTCGGCGTGCAGAACAACGTGCGCTACTCCGGCATGATCGAGGTGCCCGGCCTGCCGACCCGGCCGAAGCTGAAGAACCCCGCGCACATTCCGCCGGAAGAGATGCCGAAGGAGACCCCCGACCGCGACCGTGAGCGCGACGTCGGCGCCAAGCTCGAGAAGGACCGCGCCTTCGCGCTCGCCGCGGCGTCGCTCCGGCAGGCGATGGAGGACATGCCGGAGCTGACCGAGGCCTCCAAGCACATCATGTTCGAGCAGACCAAGGACGGCCTCAACATCGAGATCGTCGACCAGGACGGCCGCTCGATGTTTCCCGAAGGCTCGCGCGAGCCCTACGAGCGCACCCGCCGCATCATCGAGCGGCTCGGCGTCACGTTGAAGCCGATGTCGTTCCCGATCGCCGTCACCGGCCACACCGCCGCCACCCGCACGCCCTCGCGGCCGGGCTACGGGCCGTGGGAGCTGTCGGCCGAGCGGGCCAACACCGTGCGCCGCATCCTCGAGGACGAGGGCGTCGCCGACGCCCGCGTCCAGGTGGTCGCCGGCAAGGCCGACACCCAGCCGCTGTTCCCCGACGACCCCTACGTCGCCGCCAACCGGCGGGTGACCATCACCCTGATGCGGGACGAGCCGTCGATCCCGCTGGATTTCCAGCCATGAGAGACCGGGCGAGCACTCCGACCACCGTCCGGCCGGCGCGCCCGGCGCACACCCGCGGGAGGCCTTGATGGGACGCCGCAAGGAAGCCGCCGGCGGCGGCCACGGCTGGTTCGTCACCTTCGCCGACCTGATGGGGCTCCTGGTCGCCTTCTTCGTGATGCTCGCGGCCTTCTCCACCCAGGACAAGCAGAAGCTGCAGATCGTCGCCGGCTCGATGCGCGACGCCTTCGGCGTGCAGACCGCGATCCGCTATTCCGGCATCATCGAGATGCCCGGCCTGCCGACCCGGCCGAAGCTCAAGAGCGCCGCCCACATCCCGCCCGAGGACGCCTCGCAGAACCCGACCCCGGACGAGCAGTCCGACTCCATGAGCCCCGGCGCCCGGCTGCAGAAGGACAAGGCGCTGGCGCTCGCCGCCGCCACGCTCCGCCAGGCGATGCACGACATGCCGGAGCTGACCGAAGCCTCCAAGCACATCATGATCGAGGAGAGCCGCGACGGCCTCAATGTCGAGATCGTCGACCAGGACGGCCGCTCGATGTTCCCGGAAGGCTCGGCCGAGCCCTACGAGCGCACCCGCCAGATCGTCCAGAAGCTCGCCACCATGCTCAAGGCGATGCCGTTCCGCATCTCGATCACCGGGCACACCTCGAAGACCCGCATCGCCTACGGCGCCGGCAACGACGCCTGGGAGCTCTCGGCGGCGCGCGCCAACGCAGTGCGCCGCATCCTCGAGGAGGAAGGCGTGCCGACCGGCCATTTCTTCCGCGTCGCCGGCAAGGCCGGCACCGAGCCGCTGTTTCCGGACGACCCGGCGATCGCCGCCAACCGGCGGGTGACCATCACGCTGGTGCGCGAGGCGCCGCCGCTGCCGCTCGACTTCAAGCCCTGACGCACGCGTCCTTGACGTGCAGCGCCGCCGGAATTCGGCTCCCGGTCGAGACCACCCGCCTTGCGGGACCGCCATGCACGACCGGCCCGAACCGTGGCGAAAACGCCACCAGGCGCCGCATTTCGAAGCCAATGTGCTCGAATTGAACGATTTTTTCTGCAACTCCCGGCGCCGGGACCGGCCGCCGCAGCGACGCGGGTGAAACCCGTACGTCGTCGAGACCATTGTCCCGATGGCCCGGCGTGCTATTGGGGCATAAACGCGGCAGAGGGACCGCGGCGGCCGGACACCGGTTCGCCCCGGCTCCGACCGCCGCTTCGGATTTGCGCGGGGATCGAGTCGGCACCACCATGAACGAGGCGACCCGCGACATCGCGCCGTCCGGTACCCCGGACTCCGCCCGGTCGAATTCGGTCGAGCCGAGCGCGGCCCAATCGGATATGGCGAAGTCGGATGCGACGAAGGCGGAGCCGGCCAAACCGGAGCCGGTAAAAACGGCCGCCGCCAAGCCCGACGCCGCCAAGCCCGACGTGACCAAGCCGGATGCGACCAAGCCAGAGCCGGTAAAAACGGCCGCCACCAAATCCGACGCAGCCAAATCCGACGCAGCAAAACCCGACGGGGCAAAACCCGAAGGACCGAAACCGGACGGCGCAAAAACCGAAAGCTCCTCCGGTGCCGGCCACCCCTCCGGCTTCTGGGCGCTCACCCTCGGCAGCGTCGGCGTCGTCTATGGCGACATCGGCACCAGCCCGCTCTACGCCTTCCGCGAGGCGCTGCGCGCCGCGGTCGGCACCGGGCCGATCACCCAGGCCGCGGTGCTCGGCGTGCTGTCGCTGATCCTGTGGGCGCTGACCATCGTCGTCACCGCCAAATACGTGCTGCTGCTGCTGCGCGCCGACAATCACGGCGAGGGCGGCACGCTGTCGCTGACCGCGCTCGCCTCGCGGGCGGTCGGCCGGCGGACGGTGCCGATCGTCATGCTCGGCATCATCGGCGCGGCGATGTTCTACGGCGACTCGGTGATCACTCCGGCGATCTCGGTGCTGTCGGCGGTGGAGGGTCTGACCATCGTCACCCCGGCGCTCGATCACGTGGTGATGCCGCTCACGGTGATCATCCTGGTCGCGCTGTTCACCGTGCAGTCGCGCGGCACCGCCCGCGTCGCGGCGTTCTTCGGGCCGGTGATGGTGGTGTGGTTCCTGTCGCTCGCCGCGCTCGGCTTCGTCCACCTCGCCGACGACCCGCACATCTTCGGCGCGGTCAACCCGCTGCACGCGGTCCGCTTCGTGTGGGACCACCCGGTCACCGGGCTGGTCACGCTCGGCGCGGTCTTTCTCGCCGTCACCGGCGGCGAGGCGCTCTATGCCGATCTCGGCCATTTCGGCCGCACGCCGATCCGCACCGCCTGGTTCGGCCTCGTCTTCCCCTCCCTGGTGATCAACTATTTCGGGCAGGGCGCGCTGGTGCTGTCGCACCCGGCGGCGATCGAGAGCCCGTTCTACCGGATGGTGCCGGAGCTCCTGCAGATCCCGATGGTGGTGCTGGCGACCGCCGCCACCGTGATCGCCAGCCAGGCGGTGATCACCGGCGCCTACTCGCTGACCCGCCAGGCGATCCAGCTCGGCCTGATCCCGCGGCTGGCGATCCGCCACACCTCCGAGACCCAGCTCGGCCAGATCTACATTCCGCGCGTCAACACCGCGCTGCTGGTCGGCGTGCTGCTGCTGGTCGCGCTGTTCCGCACCTCGAGCGATCTCGCCTCGGCCTACGGCATCGCGGTGACCACCACGATGGTGGTCGACGGCCTGCTCGCCTTCGTGGTGATCTGGAAGCTGTGGCACTGGAAGCCGTGGGCGGCGGCGGCGCTGATCGCCCCGTTCGCGCTGATCGACGTCACCTTCTTCGTCGCCAACCTGCTCAAGCTGTTCGAGGGCGCCTGGGTGCCGCTGCTGTTCGCCGGCACCATCGTGCTGATGATCATCACCTGGCGGCGCGGCTCGCGGCTGCTGCTCGCAAAAACCCGCCACCTCGAGATCCCGCTCGAGACGCTGGTGCAGACGCTGACCAAGAAGCCGCCGCACGTCGTGCCGGGCACCGCGGTATTCCTCACCGGCGACCCCGATTCGGCGCCGACCGCCCTCCTCCACAATCTCAAGCACAACAAGGTGCTGCATCAGCACAACGTGGTGCTGACGATCGAGAGCGCCGACACCCCGCGCGTCACCGACGAGGAGCGGGTGCGCATCACCCAGCTCTCACCGCTGTTCAGCAAGGTGGTGCTGCGGTTCGGCTTCATGGAGACGCCGAACGTGCCGAAGGCCTTGGCGATCGCCCGCAAGCAGGGCTGGCACTTCGACATCATGTCGACGTCGTTCTTCCTGTCGCGCCGCTCGCTCAAGCCCGCCGCCCATTCCGGCATGCCGCGCTGGCAGGACAAGCTGTTCATCCGCCTCGCCCGCACCGCCAGCGACGCCACCGACTTCTTCCAGATCCCGACCGGACGGGTGGTGGAGGTCGGCACACAGGTGACGGTGTGAGGGCGGCGAGTGGTGAGTAGCGAGTCGCGAATGGTTTCGCTACGGCCGGAGGAGAGGCGCACCGGTCACGGATCGCACCGGACGGCGGAAAACGCTCACAGGCCGGTGTCGCGGAAAATCTCGTCGAGCGACAGCGTGACGCCGAGATCGGCGAAGGCGATCGCGTCGTCGCGCGAGCGCAGCCGCCGCTCGGCAAAGCCGGCGTCGCGGGCGAACACCGCGACCTCGATCGCGTCCTGTGCGATCACGACATAGTGCGTCAGCGAGGACAGCGCGGTGTAGGCGTTGCGCTTCCAGCGAAGGTCACGGTCGGCGGTCGAGGGCGAGAGAATCTCGAACACGACCAGCGGGTTTTCTGCGTGCCGCAAGCCGGCGCCGGGCCGATGGTCGCGCCGGGCCGGCGTCGGCACCACCATCACGTCGGGCTGCGGCAGGCTCGCTCCCGAGACCCGCACGCCGATTCCCGGAATCACCGTCCAGCCGGCCGTGCCGGCGCACCGCGTTTTCAGCGCAGTGATCAGATTGGCGGCGATGACCTGATGAAAGAACCCCGGAGACGCTTGCATCATCGGCTCCCCCTCGATCAGCTCCCACCTCTCCTCGTCGGGACGACCGTCGGTGAAGGCATAAAAATCCTCCACCGACATCGGTGCGGTGCTGATCGTCGGGATGCCCATGCGGTCTCCTGACGTGGATCTGGCGTGTGGCGGCTCGGGGGCTGCGTCGCGAGCGTCTTGCCCCGGCTCGGGCTTGTGCCGAGGCGCCCGGCCGCCGTCCGGCCGGGCTGTCTTTCTTTCGTCGGCTTCCGGCGCGTCGCCGTCGGCCCTTCACGAGCATCAGCCCTTCACGAGGACCGGGCCGGAGCCGATCGAGCGCTCGTTCTCGCTCATGATGCCGAGCCGGCGCGCCACCTCGGTATAGGCCTCGAGCAGACCGCCGAGATCACGGCGGAAGCGGTCCTTGTCGAGCTTCTCGTTCGACTTGATGTCCCACAGGCGGCAGGAGTCCGGCGAGATCTCGTCGGCGACGACGATCCGCATCAGATCGTTCTCCCACAGCCGGCCGCATTCCATCTTGAAGTCGACCAGACGGATGCCGACGCCGAGGAAGAGGCCGCAGAGGAAATCGTTGACGCGGATGGCGAGCGCCATGATGTCGTCGATCTCCTGGGGCGTCGCCCAGCCGAAGGCGGTGATGTGCTCTTCCGAGACCATCGGATCGCCGAGCGCGTCGTTCTTGTAATAGAACTCGATGATCGAGCGCGGCAGCTGGGTGCCCTCCTCGATCCCGAGGCGCTGCGACAGCGAGCCGGCGGCGACGTTGCGCACCACCACCTCGAGCGGAACGATCTCCACCTCGCGGATCAGCTGCTCGCGCATGTTGAGGCGGCGGATGAAGTGGGTCGGCACTCCGATGTCGTTCAGGTGCTGGAACAGGTACTCGGAGATGCGGTTGTTCAGCACACCCTTCCCTTCGATCACCTGATGCTTCTTGGCGTTGAAGGCGGTCGCGTCGTCCTTGAAGTGCTGGATCAACGTTCCCGGCTCCGGGCCCTCGTAGAGGACCTTCGCCTTGCCTTCGTAGATGCGGCGGCGTCGGCTCATGGGGGTGTACCGTGTCTCGAGGAAATCCATGGATGCCGTGGCTCCGTTTCGGGGTTGCCCAGAGGCGCTTGCCCAGGTCCGGGGTTGCCCGCGGCGAGGTCGAGTTTCGGACGTTGCGGGCACGCCACGTCCGGCCGGCTGCCCACGTCCGGCAGCGAAACTACCCGATGGTGGCGGCGAGCACAATCGACATAGACCTCCGGGGCAGGCCGTGCAATGAGGACTTGTGCGGGTGGTAAGCCGGCCTTGACCTCTACCTTGCGGTATGCAAGGCGCAGTTGCGATGCCGCGCGGCGACATTTCCGCCGGGCGTCCGACGCGAGGTCGGAAAACGGGGTCAGCGACGAGGAACCGATGAATACTTTCGAGGATCGGCGGGACAGTCACGAAAAGAAATTCGCGCTCGACGAGGAGCTGCGTTTCAAGGCGGTGGCGCGGCGCAACAAGCTGCTCGGCCTGTGGGCCGCCGAGAAGCTCGGGCGGTCCGGCGCCGAGGCCGAGGCGTACGCCAAGGAGGTGGTGATCGCCGATTTCGAGGCGCCCGGCGAGGAGGACGTGTTTCAGAAGATCCGGCGTGATTTCGACGCCGCGGGCGTGCACCAGTCCGACCATCAGATCAGACGGACGATGGAGGAGCTGCTGCTCCAGGCGATCGACTCGGTGAAGGCCGGCCAGTGACGACCAGCCGATGACGGACGATCCCCACCGGCGAAACGACGACAAAGGGCCGCGCAACCGCGGCCCTTCGCGTATCGGATGGAGGGCCGCGAAACGCGGCCCTTCGCGCACCGGGAGCGTGTGCCGTCAGGCGCGGCCGAGCATCCGGGTGAGCGTGCGGTCGTGAAACACCCAGTGGTGCATCAGCGCGGCGAGCGCATGCACGAAGGCGACCGCCATCAGCGCGTGGGCGAGCCACTCGTGCCAGGGATGCAGCATCTTGGCGAGCGCGGGATCGGCAGCGATCGGCGGCGGGATCATCACCAGCCCGAACACCGGCAGCGCGTGGCCGGCCGCGAACACCATCAGGACGCCGACCACCGGCACCGCGGCGAGCAGCAGATAGGCGATGCCGTGAACCGCGGCGGCGGAGATCTCGCCGAGCCGGCCGAGCGGGGTCGGCTCCGGGCGCGGCGCCGGGTCGGCGACCCGCCACAGCACCCGCATGATCAACAAGGCGACGATCGACAGGCCGAGGCTGAAATGGGTGAGCATCGCGGCGGCGCGCTCCGGGCTGCCCTTCGGCAGCGCATCGTGGAACAGGCCGATCATCCAGGCGAGCGTGACGGCCAGCACGGTGAGCCAGTGGAACGCCCGCGCGAGCGAGCCGTAGGCATAAGACGAATTGCGCAAACCCATCGCCAAAAGACCTCGTTTTCGGATGGCGCGAGCCAAGCGCACATTCGTCGCCGGCTCCTTGATCCAAAGCAAGACGTCCGCCCGCGGCGGCGCGCCGATTGCCGCAGGCGCCGTCGTGTCGCCGCGAGCTGCGCGCGAATCGGCATCCCGCGAGCTTTCACACATGCGTGAAAGACGATGTGGTACGGCGCTTCGGCGTCCCGTCAGGCGTCGGCACGCGGCGCGGCGAGCGCGGTTGCGAGCGCGTCCAGCACGGCATGCGGGTCCGCCTCGATCGCGCCGGCCGCGACCGGCAGCACCCGGTAGTCGCGGGCGGAAAGCCAGGCGCGCTTGTCGGCGCGCGCGGTGCGGGCCTCGTCGGCTTCCTCGCGCGGCTCGATGTCGATCACGGTGCGCAGCGGAAACGACACGAGATCGGCGATGTGCGGGCCGACCGGCACCTGCCGCTTGAAGCCCTGCCCGGCGAACCGGCGGTCGGCGATCAGCGCCGCCCACAGTGTGCGCTCGGCCTCGGTCGGATTGCGGCGCAAGAGCCGCGACAAGCCGCGCACCGGCCCGCGCTCGCCCGGCACCTTGCCGTCGCCGTGCTCGGCCAGCAGCTTGCGCAGCAGCGACGCCTCGTCGCCGTCCAGCACGCCGCCGCGCGCCGGCCCCTTGCGGCCTTCGGCGATCGCCATGATCACGCCGTGCAGCGTCTGGATGTCCTGCCGGCTCGGCTGCATGCGAGAGAAGATGTTGCGCAGATTGATGGTCATCGTCTCGCGCTTCTCGGCGGGACGGAAGAACTCGACCGTCTCGAGCTCGCGCTCGAGGTCGCCGAAGAAGGCGAGCAGCTGCTCCTTCGGCGCCGGCTGCGAGCGCACCGGCATGGCGAACGGGAGCCCGGTGCCGGTCAGCTTGAACCACTCGTAGGAGACGACCGACACCGCCTGGGCGAGGTTGAGCGAGGCGAAGGCCGGATTGACCGGGAAGGTGACGATCGCGTCGGCGAGCCCGACCTCCTCGTTCTCGAGCCCGTTGCGCTCGCGCCCGAACACGATCGCGACGGTCTCGCCGGCCGCGACCGGCGGGGCGAGCGTCGCCGCCGCCGCCTCCGGCGACAGCACGGGCTTCGCCTGGTCGTGGGCGCGCGCGGTGCAGGCGAGCACCTGCGTGCAGTCGGCGATGGCGTCCTTCAGGGTGTCGTAGAGCACGGCGCTCTCGAGCACGCGGTCGGCGCCCGCCGCCATCATGTGGGCCTTGGGATTGGGCCACCCTTGCTTCGGCGCTACCAACCGCAGCCGCGACAGGCCGAAATTCGCCATCACACGGGCGGCGGCGCCGATGTTCTCGCCGAGCTGGGGCTCGACCAGAATCACCACGGGAGCGGGGGCGACCACCCAGGTTTTCGTCTTGTCGGTTCCGGCGCCGGGCATGGTCTCGGGAGGGGTCTTTCTGGTGGACGAGCCTGCGGCCGAGCGGGGCTCGAATGTCGGAATCGGACCACTAGCCGATCCGGTTTCGCGTGTCGACCGCCGCCCGGAACCGGCGAACGGCCGGCGCCGGCGTCACAGCCCGAACCGGGCGCGGGCGAGCCCGCATTCCGGATCGCCGGGCTCGCAGGCGCGGCACACCTCGGGCCGCACCGGATGGATGGTGCAGGCGGTGGCGACCCCGACCTCGCCGGAGAGCGCCGCGCAGCGGTCACCGATGCAGCGCATGCCGGCACCGTCGGCGGCGACCAGCTCCGGCGGGATCGCCGCCAGCGCCGCCTCGCTCTCCAGCGAGAAGCGCGGCCAGTCGGCGGCATAGGCGCAGCACGCCCCGCAGGTCCTGCAGCCGCCGGCGGCCGCGATCGCGGCCGAGAGCGCGTCGGCCAGCGCATCGGCGGGCGGACCGGCCGGCGCGGTCGGGGCTGCCGGGGTCGGGGCCGTTGCGGTCCGAGCCGCGTGGCGCTCGCTCATCGGCGGCTCCTTCCGGATACGAACCCGGATACGAAGAAGCCGCCCCGGAGGGCGGCTCTTGTCGTGCACGCGGTGTCGCCGACGGCGACGCGCGTCGTCACACCATCGCGATGGTGCCGACGGCGATCTTGCCGGTCCGACGATCCTGCTGGGTGTCGAACTCGACCTTCTGGCCCTCGGCGAGGCCGCGCAGGCCGGCGCGCTCGAGCGCGGTCGCATGGACGAACACGTCCTTGCTGCCGTCGTCCGGCGCAATGAAGCCGTAACCCTTTTGATCGTTGTAGAACTTCACGGTACCCCGGGTCATCGGGAGATCCTTTCGCAGCTGTGTGCGGATACACCGAAGCGCCACGGCAGCTGAACCACGGTGGCTCTTCGGTCGCTCGTTCGATCTTTGGAGAGATAAGTCCGATCGTACGCCCGCTTTCGGCGAAGGCGAAACGGCCCGATTGTCCGGCCAAATGTCGATGGCAACCAAATATCGGTGAACGCGGGCCGGCGCAAGGCGTCCGCGAGATGTTTTTCGGCTGGCGGCGTACCGTTCTCGCGCCGTCCGGCCGCGCCGCGAGTCCCTCACATCGGCCGGGCGAAGGCCGGGGGCGGCGCGGCTTTCGACCCTTTGTCGTCTTCCTCCGGAACTTCGCGGATGCTATAGGCGCCGCCTGGACTGCGGCCCCCGGCGGCGAGCGCCCGCCGGTCCGCCCGCCGCCCGCATCCCCGATCCGCCCGTGCGCTCGTGAAAGGCCGTCTGCCCCATGGCGAAAATCAAGGTGAAGAACCCGGTCGTCGAGATGGACGGCGACGAGATGACCCGGATCATCTGGCAGTACATCAAGGACAAGCTGATCCACCCGTATCTCGACGTCGATCTCCAATATTTCGATCTCGGGATGGAGCACCGCGACGCGACCGACGACCAGGTGACGATCGACGCGGCGGAGGCCATCAAGAAGGCCGGCGTCGGCGTGAAGTGCGCCACCATCACCCCCGACGAGGCGCGGGTGAAGGAGTTCTCGCTCAAGAAGATGTACCGCTCGCCGAACGGCACCATCCGCAACATTCTCGGCGGGGTGATCTTCCGCGAGCCGATCATCTGCCGGAACGTGCCGCGCCTGGTGCCGTCCTGGACCCAGCCGATCGTGATCGGGCGCCACGCCTATGGCGACCAGTATCGCGCGACCGACTTCAAGGTGCCGGGCAAGGGCACGCTGACGGTGAAGTTCGTCGGCGAGGACGGCACGGTCGAAGAGCACGAGGTCTTCAAGTTCCCGGCCTCGGGCATCGGCATGGTGATGTACAATCTCGACGACTCGATCCGCGATTTCGCGCACGCCTCGTTCAATTACGGGCTGATGCGCAACTATCCGGTCTATCTGTCGACCAAGAACACCATCCTGAAAGTCTATGACGGCCGCTTCAAGGACATCTTCCAGGAGGTGTTCGACGCCGAGTTCAAGGAGAAGTTCGCCGAGCGCGGGCTCACCTACGAGCACCGGCTGATCGACGACATGGTCGCCGCCTCGCTGAAGTGGAACGGCGGCTATGTCTGGGCCTGCAAGAACTACGACGGCGACGTGCAGTCCGACACCGTCGCGCAGGGCTATGGCTCGCTCGGCCTGATGACCTCGGTGCTGATGTCGCCGGACGGCAAGATCGTCGAGGCGGAGGCCGCGCACGGCACGGTGACGCGCCACTATCGCCAACACCAGAAGGGGCAGGAGACCTCGACCAACTCGATCGCCTCGATCTTTGCCTGGACCCGCGGCCTCGCGCACCGGGCAAAGCTCGACGACCACGCCGAGCTCGCCCGCTTCGCCGCGACGCTCGAGAAGGTCTGCGTCGACACCGTCGAGGCCGGCTTCATGACCAAGGACCTCGCGCTGCTGGTCGGGCCGGAGCAGACATGGCTCTCGACCACCGCCTTCCTCGACAAGGTCGCCGAGAACTTGGACGAGGCGCTCGCCGCCTGAGCCTCGCTCTCTGGAATACGTCGGAAAAGGGCGCGCCGCGGCGCGCCCTTTTTCGTTTTTTTTCAATAACTGGTGAGAAATGGCGCGTCGTCAGAGCGGCGCGCCGGACGCTTTCGCCTCGACGAACAGCCCCGTGCGGGCGCCGAGCCAGCGGTCGAGCCCCGGATCCGCACCCGCCTCCTCGTCGAGCACGAGGGTCACCGGCAGCGTGGCGCTCGTCGTCGCCAGGCCTGCGAGGGCGGGGTCGCCCTGCATCCGGCAAACATCCTTCTCGGTGGTGACGAGCACCAGCCCCTCGGCGGCGGCGATGTCGGTCAGGCAGGCGGCGTCGGCCGGCGAGAAGCGGTGGTGATCCGGAAAGTTTTTCGTTCGCACCACATCCAGTTTTTGGCCGCGCAAGGTCGCGAAGAATTTTTCCGGGTCGCCGATCCCGGCATAGGCGAGCAGGCGCTTGCCGCGCAGCGCCGCCACCGCCTCGGCCTCCGGCACGAGCGCCCCGAAAAACACCGGCTTGTCCGCCCGCCGCACGCTGTCGAGCAGCGCCCGTGTCGCCTCGGTCCCCTCCGGCGTGGCGCCGATCACCAAGACGCCGTCGACCTTTTCGAGCTGGCCGGCGAGCGGCGCCCGCAGGGGCCCGGCGGGAAACACCCGCCCGTTGCCGATGCCGCGGCGGCCGTCGAGCACGACCAGCGACACCGTCTTCTCCAGCGCCGGGTTCTGCAGCCCGTCGTCCATCACGATGACGTCGGCACCGATCGCGATCGCCGCCTCGGCGCCGGCGACGCGGTCACGCGAAACCACCGTCGGCGCCACGCGGGCGAGCAGCAGCGGCTCGTCGCCGACATCCTCGGCCCGCGCTCCGGCTTCGACCGTCACCGGCCCCTCGGCCCGGCCACCGAAACCACGGGTGAGACACACCGGCTTCAGCCCGGCGAGCCGAAACATCTTCGCCACCGCGATCGCGGTCGGCGTCTTTCCGGTGCCGCCCAGCGTGAGATTGCCGATGCACACCACCGGCACCGCAGCGCGCAGGCCGGACCGCGCCATCCGCCGGCCGGCGATGCCGCCATACACCGCCGCGATCGGCGCCAGCAGCGCGCTCGACAGGCCGGGCGGGCGCCACCAGAAGGCCGGGTCACGCATGGATGTCACGCATGAATGTCACGCATGGCGGTCACCGAGGGCGGCGTCGCGGGCGGACGTCAGGTCCGGCTGCCGCGCAGATGGATCTGGGCGAGATAGGGCTCGAGCGCCGACAGCGTCCGCTCGACCGCGCCGGCGAGATTCTGCACCACCCGCGTGCCGGCGCGGGCGAGCCGCACCCGCGCCGCGTCCTCGCCGAGCAGCGTGCGCAGCGCCGCCACCAGGCCTTCGGTGTCGGCGACCGGCAAGGCGCCGCCGGCATGGTCGAGGTCGGCATAGATGTCGGCGAAGTTGTGCACGTGTGGGCCGTGCAGCACCGCGGCGCCGAGTTTTATCGGCTCGATCGGGTTCTGGCCGCCGTGCGGCACCAGCGAGCCGCCCATGAACACGAGTGGCGCGGCGCGAAAGATCACGCCGAGCTCGCCGAGCGTGTCGGCGAGATAGATTTCCGTCGCCGCATTGGGCAGCGCGTTCTGCGAGCGGCGGGCGACCTCGAGCCGGGCGGCGGCCGCCAGCGCCGCGATCTCCTCGCCGCGCTCGGGATGGCGCGGCACCAGCACGGTGAGGAGCCGCGGAAAATCGGCACGCAGCTGCCGGTGCGCCTCCAGCACCGCGACCTCCTCGCCCGGATGGGTGGAGGCGGCGACCACCACCGGCCGGCCGGACAGGGCTCGGCGCAGCACCGCGAGCTTGCCGGCGTCGAACGGCAGGGGCGGCCCGTCGAGCTTGAGATTGCCGGTGACGCCGAGCCGTGGCGCGCCGAGCGCGCCGAACCGCTCGGAATCCTCGGTCGAGCGCACCAGGCACAGGTCGAAGCGCGAGAGCAGCGCCTCGATGCTCGACGGCGCCTTCTGCCATTTGGCGAACGAGCGCTCGGACAAACGGCCGTTGACCAGGATCAGCGGGATTTTGCGCGCAGCGCTGGAGACGATCAGGTTCGGCCAGAGATCCGACTCGACGAACAGCCCGAGATCGGGCCGCCAGTGATCGAGGAAGCGGCGCACGTAATGCGGCGCGTCGAGCGGCACGAACTGGTGGATCGCCCCCTCGGGCAAGCGCTCGGCGGCGACCTTGGCCGAGGTGACGGTGCCGGAGGTGACCAGCACCGCGAGGCCGCGGCCGGTGAGGCTCTCGACCAGCGGCAACGCCGCGATCAGCTCGCCGACGCTCGCCCCGTGGATCCAGACGAGCGGCCCCTCGCCGCGCGGCTTTCCGGCGATGCCGCGCCGCTCGGACAGGCGGACGGGGTCCTCCTTGCCGCGGCGCAGCCGATGAGACAGGAGAAGCGGCGCGAGCGGCGTCACCGTGCGGGTGGCGAGCCGATAGGCCGCGAAGGTGAACGGCAACCGTTCGACCAAATTCGCCGCCTCCTCGTACCCGACTCGGAACACACCGGCAGCGCCCTTGCGCCGGCTCAGCAGCACGCCTTGGCGGCGCCCGCCACGATGTCGCACACCGTGCGGTGCCGCGACGGATCCGCTGCGATCAGCGCGTCGTGAGTCGGTGTCGGACGATTGTACCGCACCGGCGCTCCCGCGAGCGTCGTCAACGTTCCGGACGCTTCGTGCACCAAAAGATCGGCAGCCGCAAGGTCCCAGTCGTGGGCGTTATGATTGGCGAAGGCGACGTCGATCCGCCCCTGTGCGACCCGCGCGAGGCGCAACGCCAGCGAGTGCACCTTGGGCTCGTGGACCACCGACGGCTCCACGGTCGCGAGCTTTTGCACGAGCCGCGCGGGGCCGGCGACGTGCGCGCCTTTCAGGCCGGCGAGGCCGGCTTGCGCCGCCCGCACCACGATCGGCGCGCCGTCGAGCGTCGCGCCCTGCCCGGCGACAGCGAGGAACAACTCGTCGGTCACCGGGGCGAACAGCGCGGCGACCACCGGCCGGCCGTCCTCCACCAGCGCAACCGAGATGGTCCAATCCGGCAGGCCGGCGAGAAAGCCGCGGGTGCCGTCGATCGGATCGACCACCCATACGCGCCGACAGTCGAGCCGCGCCGGATCGTCCTCGGTCTCCTCCGACAGCCAGCCGCAGCCCGCGACCAGGTCGGGAAGGCGCTCGCGCAAGAATTTGTCGACCGCCAGATCGACCTCGGAGACCGGCGAGTGGTCGGCCTCCTTGAACCAGCTGCGCACCGGGTGGCGATGCCCGCGCAGCGCCAGCACCCCCGCCTCGCGCAACAGGTCGCCGAGCCGCGTCGCGACCGCGGAACGCTCGTCCGCGTCAGAGCCCGGCAACGGTCAAGCCCTCCACCCGCACGGTCGGCGCGTTGATGCCATAGCGAAACTCGAGGTCGTTGGCCGGCTCGAGCGTGGCGAACATGTCGATCAGATTGCCGGCGATCGTCACCTCGCTGACCGGATAGGTCAGCTCGCCGTTCTCGATCCAGAAGCCGCTGGCGCCGCGGCTGTAGTCGCCGGTCACCATGTTGATGCCCATGCCGATCAGGTCGGTGACGTAGAAGCCGTCGGAGATGTCCTCGATCAGCTCGTGCGGCGTCTCCGGGCCGGCCTCGAGATGGACGTTGGAGGCGCTCGGCGAGGGCGTCGAGGAGACCCCGCGCTGGGCGTGGCCGGTCGAGGTGAAGCCGAGCTCGCGGGCGGTCGCGCAGTCCATCAGCCAGGTGGTGATCACGCCGTCGTCGACCAGCGCGAGCGGCCTGCCGGCGACCCCTTCGGCGTCGAAGGGATGCGAGCGCAGGCCGCGCTTGCGCAGCGGATCGTCGACAATTCTGACTCCGGGCGCAAAAATGCGCTGGCCGAGCTTGTCGCGCAGCACGCTGGTCTTCCGCGCCACCGACGCGCCGTTGACGCCCGACACGAGGTGCGACACCAGCGAGCCGGCCGGCCGCGGGTCGTACACCACCGGCACACGGCGGGTTTGGACCTTTCGCGGGTTGAGCCGCCGCACCGCGCGCTCGCCGGCCGAGCGGCCGATTGCTTCCGGATCGGCGAGATCGCTCGCATGCACCGTCGAGGACCAGTCGTAGTCCTGCTCCATCTTGGTGCCTTCGCCGGCGATCGCCGTCATCGCCACCGAATGGCGCGAGCCGACATAGATGCCGGTGAAGCCGGTCGAGGTGACCAGCACCATGCCGCCGATCCCGGCCGAGGCGGAGGCGCCGCTCGACTTGGTGACGCCCTTCACCGCGAGCCCGGCCGCCTCGGCCGCCTTGGCGCGCTGCTCCAGCACGCCGACGTCGGGGACGTCGGCATCGACCAGGTCGAGGTCGGGGAACTCTTTCGCGAGCAGCGCCTCGTCGGCGAGGCCGGCATAGGGGTCCTCCGGGGCGACGCGCGCCATCGCCACCGCCCGCTCGGCCAGGGCCTCGACGCCCTCGCCGACCAGATCGTTGGTCGACACCACCGCCTGCCGCCGCCCGATCAGCACGCGCAGGCCGACATTGTCGTCCTCGGCGCGGGTCGATTCCTCCACCGTCCCGTCGCGCACCTCGACGCTCTGCGACACCCCGCGGGTGGCGATCGCATCGGCGGCGTCGGCGCCGGCCTTCTTCGCAGCGGCGACGAGAAGCTCGGCGAGGGTGACGAGCGCGGACTGGTCGAACAGGGAGGAGGCGGGCGGACGGGACATGTTCTGACGGGCGCTTTCGCTGGAAACGGACGGAACGATCGCGACGATTACGACATCGAGCAGTCACGACATGGGGCACCGCGGCCGGGCGATCAAGCCGAACTTGCCGAGGAGGCCCGGCGCAGCCTGCGTGCGAGCCGGCGTCGGGGCGAGCATAAAGGTTTTCGCAAGCTTCGTGAACGCGTCGGCAAGATCGGTAAAAACTGTTTCCAAAGCCTCCGATCGCGGTGACATCTCGTTGATCATGTGGTTCGAAGCATTGGAGAAACACCCGATTAACCAGCGCTTTTAAGAGGATTCGAAGCGCCTCCCGCTACTCTCGCATCAAAGATCGGGCCGACAGAGTCCGACACAGGGAAGCAGAAAAAGAGGCGTCGAACATGAGTGCCGGTGGGGTTGCTCCCTCCGGGTCGAGCCGGTGCGTCCGGCTCGACCCCTTCGCTCTGCCCGTGCGGTTCCGCACCGCCGATTCCGCCGCCGACACGCGCGAGCGGGTGATCGATCTGCATCGCGAGCGGGTGATCGTGCGCCGCGCGGTCGCCGGCATGCGGATGGCGGTGTCGCTGCCGGTGACGAGCTTTCTCGGCGTGGCGCTGCGGGTGCTGGAGCCGATCAGCGACGACGACGGATCGGTCGCGATCGTGCTGGAGCACCGCGACCCGGCCCTCAGCGTGCCACTGTTCGTGGCACCGGACGGCTCCGACGCGGTGGCCGAGTGGCAGCTGTGGGCGCGCGTGCTCGGGCTTCGGCTTTTGATCGCCGACACCGACGGCACCTTGCGGGCGCCGTTCGCGCATCTCGGTGCGCTGCGGGTGTGGGAGGCGCAGAGCCGCCGCCGCCGGGTCGGCCCGATGAAGCGCCGCCGTGCCTCGATCCTGATGCGGCGCAAGCCCGGCCGGCTGCCGCCCGCGCCGCAGGTTTTCCGCGACGAGCGCGAGATCATCGCCCGGAGCTGAGCACCGGGCACCCCGAAAGACACGAACGGCCGTGCGCACGCGTTTGCCGCCGCGCGCACGGCCGTCGATGCCGTTCCGGAAGACCGATCAGGCCGCGGCCAGATCCTGCTTCGAGGCCACCGTGGTGTCGGCCGCGAGGTGGTAGATCATCGGCACGCCGGTGCCGAGATTGAGCTCGAGGATCGACTTGGTGGTGTGCCGATCGAGCACCATCACCAGCGCCCGCAAGCTGTTGCCGTGCGCGGCCACCAGCACCCGGTCGCCCCGCATCACGCGAGGCAGGATCTCGCTGATGTAGTAGGGCAGCACGCGCGCGGCGGTGTCCTTCAGGCTCTCGCCGTTCGGCGGCGCGATGTCGTAGGAGCGGCGCCAGATATGGACCTGCTCGTCGCCCCACTTCTTGCGGGCGTCGTCCTTGTTGAGGCCGACGAGGTCGCCATAGTCGCGCTCGTTGAGCGCCTGGTCCTTGATGATCGGAATATTGGTCTGGCCGAGCTCCTCGAGGATCAGGCCGAGCGTGTTCTGCGCGCGCTTGAGCGCCGAGGTGAAGGCGATGTCGAAGGTGAGCCCCTGCGCCTTCAGCTTCTTGCCGGCGGCGCGCGCCTCCTGCACGCCCTTCTCCGACAGCTCGCAGTCGTGCCAGCCGGTGAACAGGTTCTTCAGGTTCCACTCGCTCTCGCCGTGACGCACCAGCACGAGAAGTCGGTCGTTCATCTATCGTCCCCTGTCGCTCGATGGCGCCCGTCCGCGAGCCTGCCCGCGGCGCGTGGCGTTTCGGTTTCGGCTCAGTCGAGGCCCAGCACGTCGGCCATCGAATAGAGGTTTGGCGCGCGGCCTTTCGCCCACTGCGCGGCTTTCACGGCACCGCGGGCGTAAATCATCCGGTCCTCGGCGCGGTGCACCAGCTCGATCCGCTCGGCCGGTCCCGCGAACACCACGAAATGATCGCCCACCACCGTGCCGCCGCGCAGCGAGGCGAAGCCGATGTCGCCCGGCCGGCGGGCGCCGGTGTGGCCGTCGCGGCCGCGGTCGGCGGTCTGCGCGAGATCGACGCCACGGCCATCCGCCGCCGCCTGGCCGAGCAAGAGCGCGGTGCCGGACGGCGCGTCGACCTTCTTGTTGTGGTGCATCTCGAGAATCTCGATGTCGAACTCGGCATCGAGCGCGGCCGCGACCCGCTTGGTCAGCGCCGCCAGCAGGTTCACCCCGAGGCTCATGTTTCCCGACTTGACGATAGGCGTCGCCTTGGCGGCCGCCGCGATCGCCTCCTCGTCGGCCGCCGAGAAGCCGGTGGTGCCGATCACGTGGACGAGCTTCTTGTCCGCCGCGAGCTTGGCGAAGGCGACGGAGGCCGCCGGCGCGGTGAAGTCGAGAATGCCGTCGGCGTTCTCCAGCAGCGGGGCGATGTCGGCCGCCACCAGGACGCCGTTCGGCCCGAGCCCGGCGAGCTCGCCGGCGTCGCGCCCGATCATGCCCGAAGCCGGCGAATCGACCGCCCCCGCGAGCACCACGCCGGGCGCGTCGGCGATCGCCTTCACCAGCGTCCGGCCCATGCGCCCGCCGGCCCCCGTGACGATCAGTCGGACATCCGCCATCGCTCCCTCCATCGGTCGGAGCGGATATAGAGCATGCCACACCCGGCGTACACCTTCGAGGCGCCGGGCGCGGTTCCGGCCGCCGCGGCGGCCCGTCCCGGCCCTCGGCCGGTGGCGGGCGGGGCGCGGGCACTTATATTCCCCGTTGCGCCGTCTCCATCGGGCGACGTCGGAAAAATCTCACGGAAACGGTCCGCATGACAGCCCAGCCTTCCGCCGATCTCTCGACCTCCGAAAACCCCTTCTTCGCGACCTGGGACACGCCGTTCGAGACGCCCCCCTTCGGCGCGATCGCCCCCGGCCACTATCTGCCGGCCTTCGAGCGCGCGCTCGCCGAGCACGTGGCCGAGATCGAGGCGATCGCGACCGAGAGCGCCGCACCGACTTTCGCCAACACCGTGGCAGCGATGGAGCGCAGCGGGCGGGCGCTGAACCGGGTGTCCTCGGTCTTCTTCGTGCTGGTCGGCGCCAACAGCGACGACGCCCTACTGGCGATCGAGCGCGCCATCGTGCCGCGGCTCGCCGCCCACGCCAACAGGATCCGGACCGACGCCCGGCTGGCGAAACGGCTCGCGGCGATCGACGCCGACGGCCTCGATGCCGAGCAGACCCGCGTGCTCGAGCGCTACCGCCTGATGTTCCGCCGCGCCGGCGCCGGCCTCGATGCCGCCGCAAAGGAAAAGCTCGCGACGATCACCGAGCGGCTGGCGAGGCTCGGCACCACCTTCAGCCAGAACGTGCTCGCCGACGAGCAGAGTTTTGTCATGCTGCTCGACGAGGCTGATCTCGCAGGACTCGGGACGGCGGCCCGCGAGGAAGCCCGCGCGGCGGCGGCGGAGCGCGGCCATCCCGGAAAATACGCGATCACGCTCGCCCGCTCGAGCGTCGAAGGATTCTTGCGCGCCTCCGAGCGGCGCGATCTGCGCGAGCAGGCGTTTCGCGCCTGGACGTCGCGCGGCTGCAAGGGCGGCCCGACCGACAACGCCGCGGTGATCGCCGAGACCATTCGGCTGCGCGCCGAGCGCGCAAGACTGCTCGGCTACGAGACCTTCGCCGACTACCGGCTCGACGATTCCATGGCGAAGACGCCGCAAAACGTCCGCGCCCTGCTCGAGCGGGTGTGGGCGCCCGCCCGCGCCCGCGCGCTCGCCGATCGCGACGCCATGCAGGACACCATCCGCCGCGAGGGCGGCAACTTTCCGCTCGCCGCCTGGGACTGGCGCCACTACGCCGAGAAGGTGCGAAAGGCGCGCTACGGCCTCGACGAGGAGGCGGTGCGGCCCTATCTGCCGCTCGACCAAATGATCGCCGCCGCCTTCGACACCGCGACCCGGCTGTTCGGCATCACCTTCGCGCCGCGCAAAAACGTCCCCGTCTGGCACCCCGACGTGCGGGTGTGGGAGGTGAGCCGCGACGGCGCACCGGTCGGCCTCTTTTTCGGCGACTATTTTGCCCGCGCCTCCAAGCGCTCCGGCGCCTGGATGACCTCGCTGCGTCGCCAGGAAAAGCTCGACGCCGCGGTGCTGCCGCTGATCGTCAACGTCACCAATTTCGCAAAGCCCGCACCGGGCGAGCCGGCGCTCCTGTCGTTCGACGACGCCCGCACGCTGTTCCACGAGTTCGGCCACGCGCTGCACGGCCTGTTGTCGAACGTGACCTATCCGCTGATCTCCGGCACCGGCGTCGCCACCGATTTCGTAGAGCTGCCCTCGCAGCTCTACGAGCACTGGGTGCAGCACCCCGACGTGCTCCGCCGTTTTGCCCGCCACGCCGTCACCGGCGCGCAAATCCCCGACGAGCTGATCGAGAAGATCCTGCGGGCAAAAACCTTCGACCAGGGCTTTGCCACGGTGGAATACGTCGCCTCGGCGCTGGTCGATCTCGATTTCCACGCGCTGTCGCCGCAGCAGGCGCAGGCGATCGACCCGGCCGCCTTCGAGCGCGACGCCCTCGCCCGCATCGGCATGCCGGAGGAAATTTCCATGCGGCACCGCCCGCCGCATTTCACCCACGTGTTTTCCGGCGGCGGCTATGCGTCGGCCTATTACAGCTACATGTGGTCGGAGGTGATGGACGCCGACGCGTTCGCGGCCTTCGAGGAGGCGGGCGACCCGTTCGACCCGGCGACGGCGCGAAAGCTGCACGACGCGATCTATTCCGCCGGCGGCAGGCAGGACCCGGCCGACGCCTATGTCGCCTTCCGCGGCCGCTTGCCCACCCCCGACGCGCTCTTGAAGAAGCGCGGGCTCGCCGACGAGGCGGCGTGATTCAGCCGAGCAGCTGGGTGTTACAGTTTTATACGATGTCCGGCTGATCGGCTCGGTATTCGTTCGTCCGGGAGCACGGCTCCCTTCCCTCTCCCCTCGTGGGAGAGGGTGGTGAGGACGGAACGAAGTGACGTCCGAGCCGGGTGAGGGGGGCTACCGCAAGCTCGGAGCGGAAGGAGGTCCCCCTCACCCGGTTCCTCGCTCCGCTCGGAACCACCCTCTCCCACGAGGGGAGAGGGTAAGAACCCGAGCCGATCATCCGGAAGCAGTTTCACCTCTCCCCGCTCGCGGGGAGAGGTCGGCGAGCGAAGCTCGCCGGGTGAGGGGGAACTCGAGGCGTCATCGACGCTGTCGACCGCAACTCGATCAGCCGCAATGCGGCTTGTCGCATTTGCGGATCGAGGCGACGATCTCCTCCAGGGCCTTGCGCCCCGGATGGCCGAGCACGGCGATGCCCTTCACCACATAAGCGGGCGTCGCCTGCAGGCCGAGCGCATTGCCGAGCTTCACGTGAGAGATCATCGCATGGGTGATCTCGTCGGCATCCGCCGCCTGCAGGATGCGCGTCTGATCGAAGCCGAGATCCTTTGCCACCGCCAGCGCCCGCGCGCCGTCGACCGTGCCACGCCCGGCATAGATCTTGTTGTGAAACGCGCGGAATTTTTCCGCGGTCGCGGTCATCGCCAGCACCAGCTCGACACGCCCCGCCTGGATCGACGGCACGCCGAGCACCGGGAACGGCACCAGCACCACCCGCAGCTCGTCGTCGGCCTTCAGCATCGCCTCGATGTCGCCAGCCGCCTTGCGGCAGAACGGGCAGTTGAGATCGTAGAACTCGGCGAGCGTCACGTCGCCCTTCGGATTGCCGATCACCACCACGCCCGGCAGCTTCTCGACCTCGCTCTCGAGCTCGACCGGCACGCGATAATTGGTGACCGGCTTGCCGTCCTCGCCCGTGATAGGATACCACCCGCCGTCCTGCGCAAAGCTTCCGGAGGGAGAAGCGAAAACCGTGGCGAGCCCCACCAGGCACGCAGCGAGCCGCGCGGCGAGCCGCCGGGAACGGTACGACATCAGGAGTCTCCGAGCAGTTCCGGAAGACGCGCACGATTGAGCGCCAGCCATTGCAGCGAGATGATCAGATAGCCGTTGAGGATTTGGCCGGTGCCGAGCGCCGCCAACGCCTCGTCGATGGACACGCGCAGCGGCCGGGTGTGCTCGATCTCGCTCGCCGCACCCGCCGTCTCCGGCACCGCGCTCGCATCGACCGAGGCGACGAAGATCGTCGCCTGCTCCTCCAGCATGCCGGGCGCCGGCAGGAACGAGAACACCTCGCGGATCGCCTTCGGCGCGACGCCGATCTCCTCGATGCATTCGCGCCGGGCGGCCTCGAGCGGCGGCTCGTCGCCGTCGATATAGCCTGCCGGAATCTCCATGTTGTCGCCGCGGCCGGTGAGGAAATGCGCGGGCAACCGGAACTGCCGGATCAGCACGATCTCGTCACGTGACAGATCGATCGCGACGATTCCGACCGTGCGGCCGATCCGCAGGATGTCGCGGGACATCGTCGTCGGCGTGCCGTCATAGTCGAGCGTGACGGAAAAGCGCTCCAGCCGCCGAAAGCCGTCGCCGACCAGCTCGGGACCTTCGATGACGACCTCCGCCGGCTGGTCGACGACCAGGGAGGATGGAGAGACGGGCTTGTTCATGGGACTCTCACGACGTGATCACGTATCAGCCACGCACCGATCCGTGCCGGGTGCATGCACACACACTGGAAAGAGCCGGCGCGACTGGAGCAGGCGATGGAGACGAAAAAGAATCACTGCGCCACCACATCGGTCGGCGCGGTGTCGAGATTGAAGGCGGCGGCAAACAGGGCTTTGGTGTAGTCGCTCTTCGGCGCCTCGAACACCTCGGCCGCCGGCCCCTCCTCCACCACCTTGCCGTGCCGCATCACGATCAGCCGGCTCGCCAGCGCGGCGACCACCCGCAGATCGTGCGAGATGAACATGTAGGTGAGATTGCGGCGCTTCTGCAGGTCGCGCAGCAGATCGACGATCTGCGACTGGATCAGCATGTCGAGCGCGCTGGTCGGCTCGTCCAGCACGATGAAGGTCGGCTCGAGCACCAGCGCGCGAGCGACCGCGATACGTTGGCGCTGCCCGCCGGAATATTCGTGCGGATAGCGAAAGCGCGACTCGGGATCGAGCCCGACATCGGTGAGCGCGCGGATCACCCGCTGCTCGCGCTCCGCCGCCTGCATTTTCGGATGATGCACCCAAAGGCCTTCCTCGATGATGTCGGCGATCGAGAGGCGCGGGCTCAGCGAGCCGAACGGATCCTGAAAGACGATCTGCATGTCGCGGCGGAACGGCCGCATCTCCTTGAACTTCAGCCCTTGCAGCGGGTGGCCGAGAAACACGATCGGCCCGTCGGACGAGATGAGCCGCAGCAGCGCGAGGCCGAGCGTCGTCTTGCCCGAGCCCGACTCGCCGACCACCCCGAGCGTCTCGCCCTTGCGCACCGCGACGTCGACGCCGTCGACCGCCTTGATGTGCCCGACGACCTTTCTGAGAAAGCCGCGCTTGATCGGGAACCAGACTTTCAGATCCTTGGCCTCGACCACGATCGGCGCGTCGGGTGCGAGCGGCGCCGGATCGGGCTTCGGCTCGGCAGCGAGCAGATCCTTCGTATAGGGATGCTCGGGCGCGGCAAAAACGCGTTCGGTCGCGCCGCGCTCGACGATCTCGCCCTGCTTCATCACGCACACGCGGTCGGCGATCTTTCTCACGATGCCGAGGTCGTGGGTGATGAACAGCATCGACATGCCGAGGCGTTTCTGGATGTCCTTCAGGAGCGCGAGGATCTGCGCCTGCACGGTGACGTCGAGCGCGGTGGTCGGCTCGTCGGCGATCAGGAGATCCGGCTCGTTGGCGAGCGCCATGGCGATCATCACGCGTTGGCGCTGGCCACCCGACAGCTGATGAGGATAGCTGCCGAGTCGCCCCTGCGGGTCGGGAATGCCGACCTGCTCGAGCAACTCGACGATGCGCGCGCGCGCCGGCTCGCCGCTCATGCCGCGATGGAGCAGCAGAATCTCGGCGATCTGCTTCTCGATCGTGTGCAGCGGATTGAGCGAGGTCATCGGCTCCTGAAAGATGATCGAGACGTCGTCGCCGCGCACCTTGCGCATCGCGTTCTCGGACAGGCCGATCAGCTCCTGCCCCTTGAAATGCACGGTGCCGGAGGGATGCCGCGCCGAAGGATAGGGCAACAGCTTCATGATCGACAGCGCCGTCACCGATTTCCCGGAGCCCGACTCGCCGACCAGCGCCAGCGTCTCGCCCTGCTCGATCTCGAACGACACCTTGTCGACCGCGAGAATCTCGCGCTCGCCCTGACGAAAGGCGACCGACAGGTCGCGCACGGAGAGGAGAGAGGTCATGCGAGATCCTTCAGAAGAGCATGAATATCGTCCGGCCGCGGCCTGACCTTGCGGATCGTCACCGGAAGCTCGAGCCGCTCGTCATTGGAGACGAACACGCGACAGCCGGCGCGGATCGCGCTGACGACGTGGACGGCATCCGGAAGCTTCGGCATTCCGCCCCCTTGCATGGAGCGTTCTCGCCGATACTCCGCCGATGCCACCAGAACCGATCGGGAGACGGGGATCAACTGCAGCAGTCGCTTCCAAAGAATCAGGTCGAAGTACGTCGCTTTGTCGGCCGTCTGCGCCTTGGGCAGGACCTCGGCCAGCGTGAGCTCACTGGTCACACCGAGATTGGGCCTCGTCTCGAGCAGCGCAAACAGTGACCGGACCGGCGCAGCGATGTCCTCCGCTCCCTCGACGAAATAGATGAACGGATTGGCGTCGAGATAAACCACCGGTCGGATCTTGAGGTCAGTCATCCCACGCGTCTCGATCGGCCCGGATCTGAGCGTCGATGTCTTCCTTGGTCCGGAAGGGCGGACGACGCCGCGCCCAGATCTCGTCGAGCGTCGGCCGCCGCTCCGGCGGTCGCTCCGGAGCGCGCTCCTCGTCGGTGACCTCGATTCTCACCGTGCCGGACGGATCGAGACCCTCCCGCAAATCCTCCGGCAGCTTCGACACCGGATAATTCTCCCGCACGATCTTGTTCATGCCGGCCTCCTCGCGCTGCCGCCACTCTACCACCGTTTCGTGCATCTCACCCGAACGACTTGCGCGGGTCGAAGGCGTCGCGCACCGCCTCGCCGATGAAGATCAAGAGCGACAGCATGATGGCGACGGTGAAGAAGCCGGCGAGCCCGAGCCACGGCGCCTGGATGTTGGCCTTGCCCTGGCTCAGCATCTCGCCGAGCGAGGGCGAGCCGGGCGGCAGGCCGAAGCCGAGGAAGTCGAGCGCCGTCAGCGTCATCACCGAGGACGACAGGATGAACGGCAGGAACGTGAGCGTCGCCACCATCGCGTTCGGCAGAAGGTGCCGGAACATGATCAGCACATTGGAGACGCCGAGCGCGCGCGCCGCCTGGACATACTCGAAGTTGCGCCCGCGCAAAAACTCCGCGCGCACCAGACCGACCAGCGACACCCAGGAGAACAGCAGGAGAATGCCGAGCAGCACGAAGAAACCCGGCACCAGCACCGAGGAGATGATCAGGAGCAGATAGAGCGAGGGGATCGAGGTCCAGATCTCGATGAAGCGCTGGAACAAAAGGTCGGTCCAGCCGCCGAAATAGCCCTGCACCGCGCCCGCCGCGACGCCGATCGCCGACGACACGATGGTGAGTGCGAGGCCGAACAGCACCGAGATGCGGAAGCCGTACAACAGGCGCGCGACCACGTCGCGGCCCTGATCGTCGGTGCCGAGCCAGTTGTATTCGAGGTCGCGGCAGCCGGACAAACCCTTGCGCTCGACCACCGGCGCGCACTGCGCCTCGGTCAGCATCCAGGTCGGCGGCGAGGGTGCCGGCGTCGGCAGATCGAGATTGTGGGTGTTGTAGGAGTAGCGGATCGGCGGCCACAGCATGGTGCCGCCCTTCTCCTCGATCAGATCGCGGACGTAAGGATCGCGGAAATCGGCGCGGGTCTCGAAGTCGCCGCCGAACGTCGTCTCGGGATAGTCGACCACCACCGGAAAATACCAGTGGCCCTCGTAGCTGACGAAGAACGGCCGGTCGTTGGCGATGAACTCGGCGAACAGCGACACCGTGAACAGCACCAAAAAGATCCACAGGGCGACGAAGCCGCGGCGGTTCGCCTTGAAGTTCTGCCAGCGCCGGCGGGTGATCGGCGAGAGTTTTATTCGGCGCCCCTCGGGGGGCACCGCGAGGCCGCCGCCCGGCGACACGGCGGTCGTCTCCGGCATCCGCTCGTCCGGCGGACGCGCCTCGGGATTGCGGGCGTCCGGATTGCGGGCGTCGCCCGTGCGCTCGGATGTGCTCGCGTCCACGTCACACCTCCCGCGTCTCGAAGTCGATCCGCGGATCGACCCAGGTGTAGGTCAGGTCGGAGAGGAGATTCACGATCAGGCCCACCAGCGAGAAGATGTAGAGGGTCGCGAACACCACCGGATAGTCACGATTGAGCACGCTCTCGAAGCCGAGCAAGCCCAGCCCGTCGAGCGAGAAGATGGTCTCGATCAACAGCGAGCCGGAGAAGAAGGCGGAGACGAACGCACCCGGAAAGCCGGCGATGATCAGCAGCATCGCGTTGCGAAACACGTGGCCGTAGAGCACCTGCCGCTCGGTGCAGCCTTTCGCACGCGCGGTCAGCACGTACTGCTTGCGGATCTCGTCCAAGAACGAGTTCTTGGTGAGCAGCGTCATGGTGGCGAAGGCGCCGAGCCCCATCGACACGATCGGCAGCACGAGGTGCCAGAAATAGTCGAGGATCTTCTGCCACCACGACAGCGCCGCCCAGTTGTCGGAGGTGAGCCCGCGCAGCGGGAACCAGTCGAAGAACGAGCCGCCGGCGAACAAAATGATCAAGAGGATCGCGAACAGGAAGCCGGGAATCGCGTAGCCGATGATGATCACGCCCGACGTCCACACGTCGAAATGCGAGCCGTCCGACACCGCCTTGCGGATGCCGAGCGGGATCGAGATCAGATAGGTGAGCAGCATCATCCAGACGCCGAGCGACATCGAGACCGGCAACTTCTCCTTGATGAGGTCGATCACCCGGACGTCGCGAAAATAGCTCTCGCCGAAGTCGAAGGTGGCGTAGTTCTTCAGCATGATGAAGAAGCGCTCGTAGGCCGGCTTGTCGAAGCCGAACTGCTTCTCGAGCTTCTCGATGAAGGCCGGATCGAGCCCCTGCGCACCGCGATATTTCGAGGTGGTGGCGTCGATCTGCGAGCCGCCCATCTGGCCGCGCGGACCGAAGTCGCCGCCGGACGAGCCGGAGATGCGCGAGGTGGCGCCGGTGTCGGATCCGGAGATCTGTGCGATCACCCGCTCGACCGGCCCGCCGGGCGCGAACTGCACGACCACGAACGAGACCAGCATGATGCCGAACAGCGTCGGGATCATGAACAGGAGGCGTCGGAGAATATAGGCGCTCATGGGCGACGCTGCTTCGTGTTCCGTGGCCTCGCCCTTCGAGACGCGCCCTTCGGGCGCTCCTCAGGACGAGGATCGAGTCGAAGAGTCCGGCCGTCGGTCCGACGAGCCCGTACGGCGGGCATCGCGACGGACGAGGCGCGGACGCCGGCGAAGTCTATCTCTTTCCGTCCCGTCCTGCAGCCTGGGCGTCGCGCGACCACCAGGTCTCGGGCGCCCCGCGCGAGAAGCGCGGCTTCTGCTCCGGCCGGCCGAACTCGTCCCAGTAGGCGAGCCAGTGGGTCGCCTTGTACCAGTGCGGCACCCAGTACCGCCCGGCGCGGATCACCCGGTCGAGCGCGCGCGCGGCGACCACCAGATCGGCGCGGCTGTTCGCACCGATCACCGTCTCGATCAGCGCGTCGACCACCGGGTCGGCGATGCCGGCGAGGTTCTGCGAGCCCCTGATCTCCGCCGCCCGCGAGGAGAAGTAGGTGCGCAGGGAATCGCCGGGCGTGGTCGAGAAGGAGAAGCGCTGCACCGTGACGTCGAAGTCGAAGCCGTCGACGCGCGCGCGGTACTGCACCGGGTCGACCATGCGCAACGTGGCGGCGATGCCGAGCGTCTCGAGGTTCTTGATATAAAGCATGTGATGCGGCTTGAAGGTCGGCTCGTCGAGCAGGAACTCGAGCGCGACCGGCGTGCCGTCGGGCGAGACGCGCCGCCCGTCCTTCACCGCGAAGCCCGCCTCGTCGAGCAGGCGCGAGGCGCGGCGCAGGAGCTTTCTGTCCTGGCCGGAGCCGTCCGACACCGGCGGCACGAACGGCTCGCCGAACACCTCGTCGGAGACTTTTCCGCGGAATTTTTCGAGAAGCGCGAGCTCGGCGCCCTGCGGCTTTCCCTCCGCCATCATGTCGGAGTTCTGAAACACCGACCAGGTGCGCTCGTAAGAGCCGTACATCAGCTGCTTGTTGGCCCATTCGAAGTCGAAGGCGACGATCAGCGCCTCGCGCAGCTTCGGGTTCTGAAAGACCGCTCGACGCGTGTTGATGAACCAGCCCTGGGCGCCGGAGGGCGTATCGTCCGGAATCACGTCGCGCTTCACCCGGCCGTCGACGACGGCGGGAAAGTCGTAGCGGGTCGCCCACACCCGCGAGGTGAACTCCTCACGGAAGAGATAGCTCTTGGCGGTGAAGCCCTCGAAGGCGACGTCGCGGTCGCGATAAAACTCGTAACGCAGCGTGTCGAAATTCGACTGGCCGACCGAGATCGGCAGATCGGCGCCCCACCAATCCTTCACGCGGTCGTACTCGATGAAGCGGCCCGCCTCGAAGCGGCCGACCCGGTAGGATCCGGAGCCGAGCGGCACGTCGAGCGTGCTCTCCTCGAACGGGTGCTTTTCATAATAGGCGCGCGAAAAAACCGGCAGGCCGGCGACGAACAGCGGCACGTCGCGGGCGCGACCCTTTGCGAAGCGCACCGTCACGCTCGCGTCGTCGTCCGCGGTGGCGGAGATCATGTCGCGGGTGAGCTGGGCGATGATCGGGTGGCCCTTCTCCTTCAGCGTCGTCAGCGAGAAGGCGACGTCGTGCGCGGTGATCGGCGTGCCGTCGTGGAAGCGCGCCTCGGGCCGCAGCAGGAAGGTGTAGGCGAGCCCGTCGGGCGATATTTTCACCGCGCGCGCGAGCAGGCCGTACATCGCGTCGGGCTCGTCGGCGGCGCGCGCCATCAGCGTCGCGAAGGTCACCTCCATGCCGAGCGCGGCGTCGCCGCGCAGGATGAAGCTGTTGAGCGAGTTGAAGGTGAGAAAGTTCTGATTGAAGATGCGCGTCGAGCCGATCTGAGAGAACACGCCGCCCTTCGGCGCGGCCTGGTTCACGTAGTCGAGATGCGCGAAGTTTTCCGGATATTTGAGATCGCCGAACGCCGAGATGCCGTGCGTCTCGGTCCACTCCTGTGTCGCGGCGGCGTTCTCCGCCGCAGCGGCGGAAGCGGTGCGCGCGCCGAAACTGCCGGAAACGCCCGCCGCCAGCGCGGCCGCGGACAGGACGAGGACGTCCCGCCGGCTGGGGCTGCTCGCTCTCCCCGCCTGCGAGGAGAGCGTCACGTCGAGCGGAGGCTTCGGCTCGCGCCGCGACGCCCCCTCACCCGGATGTCGCGCTGCCGGCGCGACATCCGACCTCTCCCCGCACGCGAGGAGAGATGAAGGCGGCAGCCGGCCCGAAAACGATCGCATCACGTGCGACCGCCGGTCTTGAGCGCCTTTTCCGCGTCCCACCACCAGATGGTCGGGAAGGCGGCGGCGCCGTATTCGGGCATCGTCTTCGGCCGGCCGAAGCGGTCCCAGCGGGCGGTGCGCTGCTTGCCGTAGGTCCATTGCGGCACCACGAAGTCGTGGGCGAGCAGCACGCGGTCGAGCGCCCGCGTCGCGGCGACCAGCTCGGCCCGGCTGGTGGCGTAGATCACCCGCTCGATCAGCGCGTCGATCGCGGCGTCCTTGATGCCGATCAGGTTGCGCGAGCCCGGCTGGTCGGCCGCCGCCGAGCCCCAATAGCCGCGCTGCTCGTTGCCGGGCGACAGCGACTCGCCCCAGCTGCCGGTGATGACGTCGTAGTCCCACTGGCGCAGCCGGTTCTCGTACTGCGCATCGTCGACGGTACGCACCGAGACGGAGATGCCGAGCCGCTCGAGCGACGGCTTGTAGAACAGGAAGACGCGCTCGAAGGCCGGGTCGGAGGCGAGAAACTCGACGGTGAAGGGCTCGCCGGTCTTGGCGTTGACGAGGCGCTGGTCGCGCACCTCGAAGCCCGCCTCGCGCAGCAGCCGCCGGCCCTCGAGCAGATTGGCGCGCACCGCCTCGCGCGAGCCACTGACCGGGTTGGTGTAGGGCACGGTGAACACCTTGGCGGGCACCTTGTCCTTCACCGTCTGCAGGATCTCGAGCTCCTGCCCCTCCGGCAGCCCGGACGAGGCCAGCTCGGTGCCCTCGAAATAGCTCGCGATGCGCTTGTACTGGCCGTAGAAGATCTGCTTGTTCATCTCCTCGAAGTCGAACGCGCAGTTGAACGCGCGGCGCACCCGCGGATCGACGAACTTCTCACGGCGGATGTTGAGCACGAAGGCCTGCATCACGCCCATGTTGCGGATCGGGAACTCCTCCTTCACCACGCGCTTCTCGGCGACCGCGGGGAAGTCGTAGGCGGTCGCCCAGTTCTTGGCGCTGCTCTCGGTGCGGAAGTCGGTCTGGTCGGCCTTGAACGCCTCGAGCGCGACGGTGGAATCGCGAAAATACTCGAAGCGCAGCGTGTCGAAATTGTTCTGGCCGATATTGACCGGCAGGTTGCGGCCCCAATAATCCTCGACGCGGCGGAAGACGATCGAGCGGCCGGGCACCACCTCCTCGATCTTGTAGGCGCCGCCGCCGAGCGGCGGCTCGAGCGTGGTGGCGGCGATGTCGCGCTTGTTGCCGGCGGCGTCGGTGCCTTCCCACCAATGCTTCGGCAGCACCGCGATCTGGCCGACGATCTGCGGCAGCTCGCGATTGCCGGGCGCGTCGAAGGTGAAGGTGACGTCGCGTTTGCCGGACTTCTCCGCCTTGACGACGTGGCGGTAATAGGCGGCGAGCATCGGGCTGTTGGCCTTGAACGCCTCGAACGAGAAGATCACGTCCTCCGGCGTCACCGGCATGCCGTCGTGCCACTTGGCGTTGGGCCGCAGGCGGTAGGTCACGCTGGCGAAATCCGGCGGGTAGCTCGCCGCCTCCGCGAGCAGCCCGTACTCGGTCGACACCTCGTCGAGCGCCGGCGACATCAGCGTGTCGTAGATCAGGTCGAGCCCGGCGGAGATCGCCCCCTTCACGCCGGCCACCACCGAGTTGAGATTGTCGAAGGTGCCGAACACGCCGAGCCGCACCGCCCCGCCCTTCGGCGCGCTCGGCTCGACATAATCGAAATACTTGAACCACGCCGGATATTTGAGATCGCCGAACAGCGACATGCCGTGGCGCCAGGCGAGCCCTTCGGCGGCCGGCGAGGCGCCGCTCTGGGCGTGCGCGAGGGTCGGGCCGGCGAGCGGCACGAGCGCCGGCGTGGCGGCGGCGATCACGGTGGTGCGGAGCAGGTCGCGGCGGGTGAACAGCAACGAATTTCTCCTTCGGGGGCTCGGCCGACCGTTCTGACGGAATATGTCGCTTTTGGGGTGCGATGCCACCCGGGCGCGTCGTCGCGACCTTAAATCTCCGCAACCTCGCGTGCCGGCGCGCGAAAGCGCCGTGCCGCCGTCACCCGTCGCGGCGTGCGCACCCCGATCGAAACGATACGCCGCACATCTTCGGCCGGCACCGCAATTCGGCGCCCGCCGCCGCCGTCGCCCGCCACCGACGCCTTGCCGCCGTCACTGCGGCGTCGCGGATGCGCCTTCGGTCTGCGCGGCCTCGGCCGGCGCCGCCTCGGCCGGTGCGCCGTCGGCCGGGGCCGGCGCTCCGCCGGCGGCCGAAGCGCCGTCCTGTGAGCCCGCGGCGCCCTCGGCGGCGCCGCTCGCGGTCGGCAGCGGCGCCGGGTTGTCGGACAGGCTGTTGAGATAGGCCAAAATGTCGGCCCGCTCGGTCGCGCGCGACACGCCGGCGAACGCCATCGCCGTGCCCGGCACGTAGCCCTTCGGACTGGTGATGAACTTGTCGATCTCCTCGAGCGTCCAGGTGCCGCCCTTGGCCTTCAGCGCGTCGGAATAATTGAAGCCCTCGTGCGAGGCCACCGGCCGCCCCACCACGCCCCACAGGTCGGGGCCGACCTTGTTCGGCCCGCCCTTCTCGAACACGTGGCAGGCCTGGCACTTGCGCGCCGCCGCCTGGCCCTTCTCGACGCTCGCGCTCGCCAGCAGCACCGGCAGCGGCGGCTCGGCCGGCTCGTCCTTCTTGGCGGTCGGGCCGGCGACCACGTCGGGCTCGACGGCGATCTCGTAACCGGGCTTTTTCGGCATCTCGGGGGCGAACAAGGCGCCCGCGCCGATGTTCAGGGCGACCAGGCATACGCCGCTGAACAGCACGGCGCCGGCAATCTTGTTGAGTTCGAAGGAATCCATCGCGCACGGGCTCCGAGGCACAAGGGCATCGTCGGCGGGGGTAAGCCGTACGAAAGTCGAACGAGACATACCGGGTTTGCCTTCGCCCTGGCAACACGTATAAGCCTTGGATGCGCACCGCGGTTTCCTTCCGCCGGTACGATCCTGCGCAAACGCGTCCGATGGCACCCTCAGACACGCTCGTCCTGATCCCGGCCCGGCTGGCCGCAACCCGCCTGCCGAACAAGCCGCTCGCCGACATCGGCGGACGGCCGATGATCGTCCACGTTCTCTTGCGCGCCCGAGAGGCGGACATCGGGCCGGTGGTGGTGGCGACCGACTCCTCGGAAATAGTCGACGCGGTGACCGCCGCCGGCGGCCGCGCGGTGAAAACCCGCGCCGACCATCCGTCGGGCTCCGACCGCATCTTCGAGGCGCTGAACACCGTCGATCCCGAGGGGCGTTACGAAACCGTCGTCAACGTCCAGGGCGACCTGCCCACTCTCGCCCCCGGCGACGTCGCCGCAGCGCTGGCGCCACTCGCGGATCCTGCGGTCGATATCGCCACGCTCGCCGCCGAAATCCGCGTCGAGGAGGAGCGCCACAACCCGAACGTGGTGAAGGTGGTCGGCTCGCCGCTCGCGCCGGACCGCTTGCGCGCGCTCTATTTCACCCGGGCGACCGCGCCGTTCGGCGAGGGGCCGCACTACCACCATATCGGGCTCTATGCCTATCGCCGGGCGGCGCTGGCGCGCTTCGTCGCGCTGCCGCCCTCCCCCCTCGAGCGGCGGGAGAAGCTCGAGCAGCTGCGGGCCCTCGAGGCCGGCATGCGGATCGACGTCGCGATCGTCGACTCGGTGCCGCTCGGGGTCGACACGCCGGACGACCTCGAAGCCGCCCGCCGCATGCTCGGCGACACCCCGCCTCCTGCCCCGCCCCCTGCCCACCGGAGCACGCAACGACGATGATGGCCAAGCGAAAGACGATCGTGTTCCAGGGCGAGCCGGGGGCGAACTCCCACATCGCCTGCCACGAGACCTATCCCGAGTTCGAGCCGGTGCCGTGCCCGACCTTCGAGGACGCCTTCACCGCGGTGGCCGACGGCAAGGCCGACTATGCGATGATCCCGATCGAGAACTCGGTCGCCGGGCGGGTCAGCGACATCCACCATCTGATGCCGAACTCCAAGCTGAAGATCGTCGCGGAATCCTTCCTGCCGATCCGCAACCAGCTGATGGCGCCGAAGGGCGCGACCCTGAAGGGCTTGAAGAGCGTCGAGAGCCACATCATGGCGCTCGGCCAGTGCCGCCGCTATCTGCGCAAGCTCGGCGTCGAGACCCGGGTCGCCGCCGACACCGCGGGCGCCGCCCGCACGGTGGCCGCCGAGGGCGACTTTTCGCGCGCCGCGATCGCCTCGCGGCTCGCCGCCGAGATCTACGGCCTCGAAATCCTCGCCGAGAACATCGAGGACGAGTCGCACTCCACCACCCGCTTCATCGTGCTCGCCAAGGAGCCGAAGATCGCCCAGGTCGGCAACGGGCCGGTGATCACCACCTTCGTCTTCCAGGTGCGCAACATCCCGGCCGCGCTCTACAAGGCGCTCGGCGGCTTCGCCACCAACGGCGTCAACATGACGAAGCTCGAGAGCTACATGCTCGAGGGCACCTTTGCCGCCACCAAGTTCTACGCCGACGTCGAGGGCCACCCGAAGGAGCGCGGGCTGGCGCTCGCGCTGGAGGAGCTGGAGTTCTTCACCCAGCCCGATTCGCTGAAGATCCTCGGCGTTTATCCGGCCCACCCGTTCCGCGCCACGGTGAAGAAGCGCATCAAGCCGAAGGTGGCGATCTGAACGGCCGCCCCGCGACCGGCAGCTGCCCCCGCCGCCGGGCTTGACCCGGCGCCGCGCGCCCTTGAGGATCGCGTCTGCGGCGCGGCGCGCGCCGGCACGGCCGGACCAGGGGAGCGACGGCGATGGCGGGCGTCGAGCGGGTCAAGCGCATTCTGCATCTGAAGGTCACGCTGCCCTCGACCGATCCGGCGCACGTGCTGTCGGTCGTGCAGGCGACCGCGCCGTTCTACGGGCTGCTCGGCGGCACCCGCGTGCGGCTCCTGCAGAACGTCGACGATCCGGCCCGCTTCATCCAGGAGATCGAGTACGAGACGCCGGAGGCGTTCGAGCTGAGCCGCCAGCGCATCGCCTCCGACTTCCGCATCCAGAGTTTCATCCAGGCCTGGCGCACCGCGCTCGGCGGCTCGGTCGAGATCGAGGTGTTCGAGGAGCTGACGGGGAAGGCTTAGGCGCCGACATCGAAGGTGCCGAAGCGTCGCGGGCCACTCTGTCTTCACCTCTCCCCGCCCTCTTTCTTCACCTCTCCCCGCTCGCGGGGAGAGGTCGGCGAGCGAAGCTCGCCGGGTCAGGGGCAAATCCCCCCGGCCTCATACCAGCGGCGCGAAACTATGACCTCATCCTGAGGGGCCGCGAAGCGGCCGTCTCGAAGGA
>NZ_AKZI01000069.1 GCF_000293785.1 Rhodovulum sp. PH10
GCAGACGAATTGTCTTTCGGCGGGTCGGACCGACCCGCCGGTCGGCCCCAGTCGTCTGCCGGTCGGCCTCGGTCCGCTGGCCGTCCTGCCCCGCCACCGGCCTCCCTGCCCCGCCCGTCCGTCGGCTTCGCCGCTCGGCCCACCCACCGGTCGGCCTGCCCCCGCCCATCGTCGCCTCCGGCCGGCCAGCCCGGCCCGTCTGCCGGTCGAGCCCACCGGCCGCTCGGCCCGCGCGGAACCCGTTTTCCGGCAACATCTTACCAAAGTCCGTGCGGTCGGTGACGTATATCGCCGGCCGTACGATCTGTTATGAAGGATGACGCCGCGGCCGGTCGCGACCGGTGAACCGGCGCCTTCGGGCTCGCGTTTCCGTTGGATTGCCGACGTGTTCCACGCGCGGACCGCGGCGTCTCCCCGTGCCCGGTCGGAGTCTCTCGATGCCACGTCCCGCCTTCTCACCGCCCGCCCAGGCTCCCGGCTTCGCGGCCCGCCGTGCCGCCGCCGAGATCGTCGAAGGTGTGCTGCATCGCGGGCGGTCGCTCGACGAGCAGCTCGACGGCGCCAGCGCCCATCAGGGCCTCGGCCTGTTGTCCGACCGCGACCGCGCGCTGGTACGTCGCATCGTCGGCACCACGCTGCGCCGGCTCGGCACGCTGCGCCACCTGATCGCCGCCTGTCTCGACCGCGGCCTGCCGCCCGACGCCGCCCGGCTGGAGAGCGCGCTCCTGGTCGGCGCCGCGCAGATTCACGTGCTCGACATTCCCGACCATGCGGCGGTCGACCTGTCGGTCCGGCTGGTGCAGGCCGACCGGCGCTCGGCCCGCTATGCCGGCCTCGTCAATGCGGTGCTGCGCCGGATTGCCCGCAGCGGCGCCGAGCTGTTGGAGGGCCGCGACACGGTCGCGCTCGACACGCCCTCGTGGCTGCTCGACCGGTGGGTCGCGAGCTACGGCGAGGAAGCCGGCCGGGCGATCGCCGCCGCTCACGCGATCGAGCCGGCGCTCGACGTCACCGTCAAGGCCGACCCGGAGGGCTGGGCGGCGCGTTTGCGCGGAAAAATCCTGCCGACCGGCACGGTGCGGCTGGTGCCGCACGGCCCGGTGTCCGCCCTGCCGGGCTTTCCCGAAGGGGGCTGGTGGGTGCAGGACGCCGCCGCCGCGATCCCGGCGCGCCTGCTCGGCGACGTCGCGGGAAAAGCGGTCGCCGATCTTTGCGCGGCGCCGGGTGGCAAGACGCTGCAGCTCGCGCTCGCCGGTGCGGAGGTCACGGCGGTCGATCGCTCCGAGGGTCGGCTCGGCCGGCTGCGGGACAATCTGCGCCGCGTCGCGCTCGATGCCCAAAGCTTCGCCGCCGACGTCACCGGCTTCGAGGCCGGGCCGTTCGACGCCGTGCTGCTCGATGCGCCGTGCTCCTCCACCGGCACCATCCGTCGCCATCCCGACATTCCGTGGCGCAAGAGCGCGGCCGACATCGGCACGCTCGCCGGCCTGCAGGCGAGCCTGCTCGACCGCGCGGTGGCGTTGACCAAGCCCGGCGGCACCATCGTCTATTGCACCTGCTCGCTGGAGCCCGAGGAGGGCGAGGCGCAGATCGCCGCGCTGCTCGCGCGCGACGACCGCGTGGTGCGGAAGCCCGTCGATCCCGCCGAACTGCCCGGTCTCGACGGCATGGTGACCCCGGCGGGCGAGCTGCGCACGCTGCCCTCGCTGTGGGCCGATTCGGAGGAGCCGCGGATGGGCGGTCTCGACGGCTTCTTCGCCGCCCGCCTGTCGCGCCTGTGACATCGGCTCCGGCAGCGCCGTCGCCGCCCCGGCGTCTCGCGTCGGCCGTCGGGTCCGGCGATCCCCCGGCGACGGCCCGACCGCGGGATCGTGCGAATGTTGCCCTCGCGGCGGCCTTCGGTATGGTGTCCCCCACGTAAACGGGACGGCACCCGTGAGCGGGAGGGGGCTGGCTCGATGTCCCGCGTATCGATCGCGGACCGCGCAAGACTGATGTGGTTCGCGCTGCGTCGTGGGCTCACCCATGCGATGGGCCGGCTGGCGTCGGCGCGTCCGACCGAATGGCTGCGCCTGTCCGGCCGCAACGAGCGCATCGCCATCGCGCCGCAGAGCCTGCGCACCGCCGATCCGACCCGCGCGAGCGAGATCTATGCCGGCCGCTTCGTGCTCGCCGGCAAGATCGTGGTGTGCGACGGCCGCTCGCCCTTCGCGATCGATCCGCCCTCGCCGGAGTGGGCCGAGGCCTTGCTCGGCTTCGGCTGGCTGCACCATCTGCGCGCCGCCGAATCGACCATCACCCGCGCCAATGCCCGCGCGCTGGTCGACGAGTGGATCGGCCTGGAGGGCGGCTACGACCGGGTCGCCTGGCAGCCGGAGATTCTGTCGCGCCGGGTGATCGTCTGGCTCACCCAGGCGAGCGTCATCCTCGCCGACGCCGATCTGCGCTTCTATCGCCGCTTCCTGCGCAGCCTGAACCGGCAGGTCCGCTTCCTGCGCTGGACCGCGGGCGACGTGCGCGACGGGTTGCCGCGGCTGCGGGCGCACATCGCGCTCACCTGCGCGGCGCTGTGCATGACCGGGCAGATCGGCAATCTGCGCCGGGCGAGCCACGACCTCGCCGCCGAGCTCGACCGCCAAATCCTCGCCGACGGCGGCCACGTCACCCGCAATCCCGGCGCGCTGATCGAGCTTCTCGCCGATCTCCTGCCGCTCGGCCAGGCGTTCACCGCGCGCAACGTGGTGCCGCCCGCCGCCCTCCTCAACGCGATCGACCGGATGATGCCGATGCTGCGCTTCTTCCGGCACAGCGACGGCGCATTCGCGCTGTTCAACGGCATGGGGCCGACCGCGCAGGACCTGCTCGCCACCATCCTCGCCTATGACGACGCCCGCGGCACCCCGGTGTCGGACGCGTCCCATTCGGGCTATCAGCGGCTCGAGGCCGGCGACACCGTCGTGCTGATGGACACCGGCCGGCCGCCGCCGCTGACGCTCAGCGCCGAGGCGCATGCCGGCTGCCTCGCCTTCGAGCTGTCGTCGCGCCAGTGCCGCATCGTCGTGAATTGCGGCATGCCCGGCACCGGCCGCACCAGCTGGCGGTCGCATGCGCGCTCCACCCGGGCGCATTCGACGGTGACCTTCAACGACGCCTCCTCGTGCGGCTTCCTCGAGACGCGGCTGCTGCGGCCGCTGTTCGGCACGCCGCTGATCGGCGGCCCGCGGCGGGTGAAGCGCTCGCACGATACCGAGGCCCACGCGGTGCGGGTCAGCGCCAGCCACGACGGCTATGCCGAGCGGTTCGGCGTGGTGCACCAGCGCAACCTGCGGCTCGGCGGCGACGGCTGGCGGCTCGACGGCGAGGACGTGTTTCTGCCGGCGCGCGGCGAGGAGCTGTCGGACAAGCATCCGGACGTTTTTGCCGTGCGCTTCCATCTCCACCCGTCGGTCAGGGTCGCGAAGGCGGCCGATGGGCGCGGCGCGACGCTGACGCTGCCGAACCGCGACGTGTGGGTGTTCGAGGCGTTCTCCGATCTGGTCGACCTCGAGGAGAGCGTCTATCTCGGCGGCCGCGACGGCCCGCGCCGCACCGTGCAGCTGGTGATCCACGGGCAGGCACGCCGCATGCCGCGGGTTGCCTGGAGCTTTGCGCTGCTGGAGGAGGGCTGACCGGGGCCGGGTCGGCCCGGGTCGGCCTCGGCGGGCGTCAGTCTCGTCCGACGGCGCGCAAGAAATCCGTCTGCGGGATGAACAGCCCCTGGGCGCGCAAAAGGCCCTTGCCGAAGTCGCACAACAGGTCGCCGCGGCCGAACAGGCTCTCGGCGCCGGGCTCGTCGAGCACGATCTGAGCGTTGGTGCCGTTGGCGACCTGCAGGCACACCTTCAGCGGCAGGTTGGCCTTGATCAGCCCGGTGACGATCGAGCGGTCGGGGCGCTGGGTCGCCAGCACCAGATGGACGCCGGCGGCGCGACCTTTTCCGGCGATCCGCGCGACCAAACCCTCGAACTCCTTCCTCTCCTCGCGCCCGGCGAGGATCAGGTCGGCGAACTCGTCGAAGATCAGCACCAGGAACGGCAGCTCGGTCTTGCCGGCCGCGCGCCGGTCGCCGAGATTGACGAAGCCCTCCCGGCTCAGCGTCTCGTAGCGGCGCTCCATCTCGGCGACCGCCTCGCGGAGAATCGCCATCGCGTCGCCGAGCGTGGTGGCGAGCGGGCGCCACAGCAAGCGGCTTCTCTCGATGCCGGTGAAGGTGAGCATCTTCGGGTCGACCAGCGCGATCCGCACCGCGTCCGGCGAGGCGCGCAGCGCCAGCGTCGCCACCAAGGCCTTCAGCCACTCGCTCTTGCCGCTGCCGGTCTGGCCGGCCACCAGCACGTGGCAGGTGCTCGGGCTGGCGAGATCGGCGACCACCGGATCGCCCTCGACGCCGATGCCGACCGGGAAGGCGACCGGGCTCGCCAGCGCGGTGCCGAGCGGCCCGGCGAGCGCCGGCTCGAGCAGGCACGCCTCCGGCTCGGCGCGCGGCAGGTCGACCATGACGAAACCCTTGCCGGCCTTGATCAGCGGCGGCTCGCCGAGCACGAGCTTCACCTGGAGGTCGTCGGCGCGGTTGGCGAGCGACACCACCTTCACGCCCGGCTGCGGCGTCAGCTTGATGCGCACCAGCTGCGGCCCGCGGATCACGTCCGCGACATCGACGCCGAGCTTGAACTCGGCATAGGCCGCGACCACCCGCGCGCCGAGCGCATCGGTCTCCGCCGCGGCCTCGGGGGCGGCGGCGGGTTCGCCCATGGACTCGCTCACGGGGGCACCCGCGGGCTCGTCGGCGCCGCGGCCGCTGCGCGTGCGAGGCCCGGTCTTCGAGACGGGCTTCGCATCGGGCTTCGCCTCCTGGGCGATCTCGCGCAGCACCGGCGCGACCAGGCCGGAAAAGATGTCGGCGAGATCGGCCGGCGAGACGTGCACCTCGTGAAACTCGGGGAGATAATATTCGAGCGTGCCGCAGAACGGCGCGCCCGGCCGCCACAGCGCCAGCAGATGTGCATAGATCGCGAGCTGGACGAGATCGGCCTTCTGCTGATTGCCTTGGCTCAGCTTGTAGTCGACCACCTCGAGGTGATGGACCGGGTGGAAGCGAATCGCGTCGACCCGCGCCCGCACCTCCACCGTTTCACCCTCGACCGGGACGACGATGCGGCCGAGCGCCTCCTCGGCGCCGATGAACACGTCCTGCCAGCTTCGGAAGTTTTTCGTACGCTCGCGCAGCGCGATCAGGCGGGTGCAGAAGGTCTGCATCCGCGCGGTGAACAGCAGCGCCTCCTCGCCGCGGTTTTGCGCGAACAGCTCGTCGGTGAAGGCCTGCAGCGAGGTCGTCCACAGCCGGTCGAGCAGGACGTCGGGCGAGACGATCCGTGCCGCGTCGGGGGCCGCCTCCGGCGACACCAGCCAATCCTCCAGCCGCCGCGCCTCGCGATGAAACTCGCGCGACATCGCGTTCGGCGTGCCGGGCGGCGCGAAGGTGAAGGTGGAGGGGTTTTCGCCTGCGCGCCACCGCCGGAGCCAGTCCCGATCGAGCGCGCAGCACTTCAGCTCGCTCGCCGTTATGGACCGGTGCGCCATTGCAGAAACGTGGTTTGCGGACCCGGATGGGCCTTCAGGTTGGGATGCTTCTCGACGCTGCGCAGCAGGGGGTCGCGCTTGTCCTCGCCGCCGATCGCTTGCAGCACCACGCGGATGTCGACGATTTTTTGCGTCCGGACGACGGTGAGGACGATGCCGAGATCGGCCTCGATCAGGGTCGGCTCGATCGGCCGGTTGTCGGTGCCTCCGTTGCCGTCGGCGTCCGGCGCGTCCTTCGGCGGTGCCTCACGAAATGCGAGGCCTTTCAGGAACGGCGAGAAATGCTCGCGCAGCCAGGCGAGCGTCTGCTTGCCGGAGAAGTCGATATTGCCCTGCAGGGCGTTCGAGTAGAGCTCGCGTGCGGCGTTGATCTCGCACACCTCCTCGAGCGTCAGCGCGATGATGTGGAAGCCGCGGCTTTTTGCCCGCTCGATCGTCTCCGAGCTTCGCAGCCAGGTGCGTTTCGGCACCTTGGGAAGCTCCGGCGTGCGAAACACGTAAGTGAGCACGGTGCGCTCGTGCCCGCTCGCCGCCATCTCGTGCGCCTCGGTGGCGATGGCGCCCCAGCGGTGCCAGTGGTCGCCGCCCTCGAAGGCGAAGCACACCGAGCGGTCGGGCAGCGCCCATTCGATCGAGAAGTAGCGCCGCGCGTCGAGCCGGCCGACCTTGGCGTCCGACAGCCCCTGGCCGACCTCCTTCACGAACCACATCAGGGCGTCCTGATTGTAGGCGAGCAGGGCCTTCTTCGAGCGGACGTCGTTGACCTGGAGCTTGAACAGGTCGGCGAGCGTGTGGCGGGCCGGCGGCGGGCCGTCGGCGAGCCGGCGGAACCGTTCCGCCGCGCGCATCAAAAGGTCGCGGACGCCGATCTCGGGCAGCGGATCGAACACCGTGCCGAGCCAGTCGTCGGCCAGCATGCGGGCGAGCACCGTGCAGTCGATCTCGTAGTCGGCGAGCCGCCGGCCGATCAGCTCGCGCGCGCCGGCGATGCGGATGCCCTCGAGGCGGATTTCCGGCGAGATGCGGTTGTGCTGCGGTTTTGCGATCAGCGGCAGGATTTCGGTGACCCAGTTCTCGTGATTGGCGGTGATCACCGTGAGCTGGTTCGGCAGATCGACGAACAGCTGGTCGATGCAGTTGCCGAGCGCGCGCACCAGCGCCGGGTCGCTGGCGTAGAATTCGGTCTGGTCGAAGCAGAACAGGAACGGCCGGAAGTAGGACGAGAGTCGGCACAGCCCCTGCAGGCGGCGGAAGCTCAGATCGTTGATCTCCTGGGCGGAGGCCTCGCCGCGCCCCTCGTCGTCGGCGGCCGTCAGGCCGAGGCGGTCGAGGTCGTCGGGCTCGAGAGGCTCGGCGCGCAGCCATTTCAGCGCCGCCTCGCGGCGGGCGTCGAACGGCTCGGCATAGACGTGGGTGCCGAGCACCTTCAGCCACGCCGCCTCGCGGCCGCCGAGATCGATGCCGCGCCGCCTGAACAGGCCGGCGAGCCGGCCGATATGGCCGGAATCGCCGATCAGCCAGGCGAGCCAGTCGAGCCAGGCGCGGTCGGGTTTGGCGGTGGTCGCCGCCTCGTCGGCGAGCTTGTGGAGAAAGACGATCGCGGGCTCGGCCGGATAGTCCGGGATGCCGCCTTCTGCGAGAAAGTCGGCCGCGACATGGGCGAGGGTGCCGAGCGCCATCGCCTCGAGCTGCGAGGGCAGGCCGGCATAGGCGGTGCCGATCTCCTCGGTCGGGTCGATCGCCTCGGCCGGGCGCTCCAGCTCCTGCACGGTGGTGAGCAGGATCGAGTGCCACGGCTTGAACGGGTCCTGGAACGGCCGCAGATAGACGGTGATCGCGCGGTCGACCAGCCTTGCGAACAGCCGGCCGATCAGATGCGATTTTCCGTAGCCGCGGTCGGGCGAGACCACCATCTGCGCCTTGTCGGCGGTCACCGGGCGGCGCGGCGGGTCGCCGCGCTCGAGCCGCGCGAAGGCGCGCACCAGCTGGTCGAGCGGGGCGTCGTTGAGGCCGGGCACCGAGAACGACACGTCGCGCGGCTCGCGGACGATGTCGTCCTCGAACGGGTTCACCGCGAGCTGGGCGGCGGCGAGCGTCATGGCGCGTCCGGCACGACGACGGTGACGTACGGGTCGGCGTGGCCGGGAATCTTGATACCGGCCTCGATCACCTCCGGCGGCAGCTCGACGGAGGTGGTCGGGTGGATCGTCAGCCGGCCGGCCTTGGCCTCGCGCAGCAGGAAGCGGTGCAGGGTTTCGCGGCCGACGCCGAGCGCGTTCATCAGGTCGAAGATCTTCACCGTGCCGTAGCCGCCCTGCTCGGACTTCAGCCGCGCATAGGCCGGCAGCACCGCGGCCATGGTGAGGTCGGCGGCCGGCACCGGTTCTGGCGCGGCGGCCTCGTCGAAGGCAAAATATTCCTGGGCGACGTCGCGGTGGAGATAGAATTTCGCGCTGCCGTGGCGCAGCTCGAGAATCATTCGGCTGGCCACCGCGTCGCGGATCGCGTCGTCGACGAACGGCTTGTGCAGCCCGGTGATCTTGCCGCGCAGCCCGGCGAGCGAGGTCAGCCGTGTGCCGTTCTCTTTCACCGCGGCCGCCACCAGCGTGCGGGTGGTCTCCACCGACGGGCCGTGTCCGGCCGCGAAATAGACCTGCGAGCCGCGGCGCTGGAACGGCCCGCGGACATCGCCGCCGTCGACCAGCGATTTCAGCGTGCCGGGAAGCGCCGCATGGTGCTTCTTCGGCAGCTTGGTCTTGATCGTGCCGAGCGTCAGTCCGTCGTCGCCCGCCTTGGCGATCGCGGGCAGGATGTCGTCGAGCGTCCATCTCATGGCTGTCGGCCGATCCGGAAAAGGGACTCGCGACGGCGCGCCGCCGCCGGGATCATCTTAGCCGGCGAGGCGGGGGAGGAAAGCCGAAAAGTACCGGCGGTCGCACTCGGAAAACATTCGCGTTTGACGTGGGAGGCGCGCGGCGATCGACCCGCACGCAGGCTTAACCCGCACTTAAACCCGCTCCGCCTACGCTTTTGCGGGGATTTTCCGGTCGGGGGCCGGCCGCCGGCGCATGGCCGGGCGGCCGCCGGGCCGGTCGGGGAGCAAGATGGCGCCACCACGCAAACGCCCGAGCGCGCCCGAGGTGCGCCCGCCCAGCCGCGGGGAGCCGAAGGCGACCCGGGCGCCGACCATCATCGTCGACGAGGACGCGCAGGTCGGGATTCCCGAGCCGGCCCGTGCCGCCGCGCGCGCCGAGAGCGCCGCGCGCCGCAAGGCATCCGCTCCCAAGAGCGGGGCTAAGCCGGCCGGCGGGGGCGGGGCCCGCAAGAGCCGGAAAAAGCCGAAAAAAGCCCGCCGCGGCTCGCTGATCGGCCGGACGGTCTATTGGCTGGCGGTGCTCGGCCTGTGGGGGGTGATCGCGTCGGGCGGGCTCGCGGTGTGGGTCGCGCTGCATCTGCCGCCGATCCATTCGCTGGAGATCCCGAAGCGCCCGCCGACGGTGCGGGTGGTCGGCTTCGACGGCACGCTGATCGCCGCGCGCGGCGACATGGGCGGCTCGGCGATCGCGCTGAAGGAGATGCCGCCCTATCTGCCGCAAGCCTTCATCGCCATCGAGGACCGGCGCTTCTACTCGCATTTCGGCGTCGACGCGCTCGGCCTCGTGCGCGCGGTCTATGCCAACGTCCTGCATCGGGGGATCGCGCAGGGCGGCTCGTCGATCACGCAGCAGCTCGCAAAAAATCTCTTCCTGCGGCCGGAGCGCACGCTGATGCGCAAGCTCGAGGAGGTGATGCTGGCGCTGTGGCTCGAGCACAAATTGTCGAAGCGGGAGATTCTGGCGCTCTATCTGAACCGCGTCTATTTCGGCTCGGGCGCCTACGGCGTCGACGGCGCGGCGCAGCGCTATTTCGGCAAATCCGCCCGCGAGGTGACCGTGTCGGAGGCGGCGCTGCTCGCCGGCCTCGTGAAATCGCCCTCGAGGCTCGCGCCGACCCGCAATTACGACGCCGCCGAGCGCCGCGCCCGCCTGGTGCTCGGCGCAATGGCCGAGGAGGGGATGATCACCGACGCCGAGGCGAAGGCGGCGATCGCCGATCCGCCGAGGATCGTCAAGCCCGGCGGGGGCTCCGGCAACTACGTCGCCGACTGGGTGATGGACGTGCTCGACGACGTGATCGGGCAGGTCGACGACGATCTCGTGGTCGAGACCTCGATCGACCCGGCGCTGCAAATCCTCGCCGAGCGGGCGGTGATCGACACGCTGACGCAGAAGGGCGACAAGTACGGCGTCAAGCAGGCGGCGCTCGTCGCGATGACGCCGGACGGGGCGGTGCGCGCGCTGGTCGGCGGCAAGAATTATCAGGAGAGCCAGTTCAACCGCGCGGTGTCGGCCAAGCGGCAGCCGGGATCGGCCTTCAAGCCGTTCGTCTATCTCACCGCGATCGAGCGCGGCCTGACGCCGGACACCATTCGCGAGGACCGGCCGGTGTCGATCCGCGGCTGGAAGCCGGAGAATTATCGCCACAAATATTCCGGCCCGGTGACGCTGACCCAGGCGCTGGCGCATTCGCTCAACACCGTGTCGGTGCGGCTCACCATGGAGTTCGGCCCGACCGCGGTGGCCAAGACCGCCTACCGGCTCGGGATCGCCTCGAAGCTCGCGCCCAACGCCTCGATCGCGCTCGGCACCTCGGAGGTGTCGGTGCTGGAGCTGGTCGACGCCTACACGCCGTTCGCCAATGGCGGCACCGCCACCGTGCCGCACGTGGTGGAGCGGGTGACCGCGGCGAACGGGCGGGTGCTCTACACCAAGGCGCCGTCGTTGCTCGGCCGGGTGATCGAGCCGGCTTATGTCGCGATGATGAACCGGATGATGGCCGAGACGATCCGCTCCGGCACCGCCAAGGGCGCCGCCCTGCCCGGCTGGCAGGCGGCCGGCAAGACCGGCACCAGCCAGGATTTCCGCGATGCCTGGTTCGTCGGCTACACCGCGCATCTGGTCACCGGGGTGTGGTTCGGCAACGACGACAACTCGCCGACCAAGCGGCTCACCGGCGGCGTCTTGCCGGTCGAGGCGTGGCACCGCTTCATGGAGAGCGCGCTGCAGGGCGTGCAGCCGCAGGAGCTGCCCGGGCTTTCCGGACCGCCGATCGCGGCGCCGGCACAAGTGCCCGCCCCGATGCCGCAGCCGCGGGAGGGGCCGGAGGACGTGCCGGCGGCCGCGATGGACCGGCCGGTCGCCGCGCTCGGCGATCGCAGTCCGCCACGGTCCGGAGGTGCGGTGCAGGGTGCGCCGGTGCGGCCGGCCTCGGGCGCCGGCCTCGACGGCTGGTTCCTGGATCGCGTGCTCGGGCGGTGAAGAGCGCGTAGGACGGGTCAGGCTCGCTTGGTGCCGCGGGTGCGCACCCGCCGCGTGGTCGCCCAGATCAGGAAGGTGATCACCCCCGAGCCGGTGATCGGGATCACCATCGGCCAGGCGCTGTGCCCGATGAAATGCCCGACCGCGGCGCCGACCACGGCGCCGGCGGTCTGCTGCACGAAGCCGGTCAGCGAGGAGGCGGCGCCGGCACGCTCCGGGAACGGCTGCATCGCCCCGGCGAGCGCCTGCGGCATCGACAGGCCGAGACCGGCGAGAAACACCACCATCGCCGCCGACAGCGCGACGATCGAGCCCGGCAGCACGGTCACCGCCACGGCGAGCAGAGTGCCGCCGGTCGCCAGCGCGGTGGTGCCGATTCCCATCGTGCGGTCGAAGCCGAGCCGCATCACGATATGGGCGGCGGTGAAGGTGCCGGCGAGGAAGCCGAGGCTCGACACGCCGTAGAAGATGCCGAAGCCGAGCGGCGACAGCCCGTAAATTCCCTGCACCACGAAGGACGAGCCGGAGATGAAGGCGAACAGCCCGCAGAAGCTGCCGGTGACGATGCCGAGATGGGCGAGGAAGCTCGGATTTCTCGCGATGATCCCGTAGGAGGTCAGCATCTCGCCGACCGCGCTCTTGCCGGGCGCGAGCGGCGGCACCGTCTCGGGCAACAGCCGGCGCACCACCACCACCGCGGCGGCGCCGGCGAGGAGAATCACCACGAAGGCGGAGCGCCAGCCGAGCGTCTCCTGCAGCACGCCGCCGGCCATCGGCGCCAGAATCGGCGTCACCCCCATGATGGCGCCCATCAGCGCCAGCTCGCGGGCCGCCCGCGGCCCCTCGTAGAGGTCGCGCACCACCGCGCGCGCCAGCACGATGACGCCGGAGGCGCCGGCGCCCTGCAGCGAGCGGGCGGCGATCAGCGTGTCGATGTCGGGGGCGACGGCGCAGCCGACGGTGCCGGCGATGAAGATCAGCAGCGCGACCGACAGCACCGGCTTGCGGCCGAAGCGGTCGGACACCGGGCCGTAGACCAGCTGGCCGAGGGCGAAGCCGACCAGATAGCCGGAGATCGTCAGCTGCACGTCGGCCGCCGAGGCGGCGAGCATCCGGCCGATGTCGGGAAACGACGGAAGATAAAGATCCATCGCCAACGGCCCGAGGGCCGTCAGCAGCGCGAGGAGCGCAGTCAGGGCAAGCGTGTCGCGGCGAAGCATCGGGGGATTTGTTTTCCGGGTGTCGGGCGAGGATTTGTTAACCCGCCCGGCGCGGCCCTGTCGAGCCGCGCCACCCCGGAGGGAGCCGCCGGTCGGGTCCGGCGGCGCCGGAAGCGCGATCAGCTCGCCTTGCGCCAGGCCGGGAGCTTCGGCTCGGCCGAACGATTTTCCGGCGGGCGCTTCTCGGCCGGACGCTTCTCGGTGCGCTTCTCGGTCAGCGCACGGGCGGCCTTCTGGGCCGCCACCGGGCTGCCGAAGCGCTGTCCGTCGAGCGGATAATAGGCGGCCATCGCGGCGTGGAAGGTGTAGCCGTGCGGGTCGCGCACGACGATTCCGACCGTGCGGTCACCGACCTCGATGGTGTAGGCGCGAGTCGGCAGCGGATCGGTGTCGGCGTCGGTGTCGTCGAGACGAGCGAGGGTAGTCATCACGAAAGAATCCTCCTGCGGCCGCGCGAAGCGGCAGAAACGTGCGGATGTCGACAGAACGAGGGTCGCCGAGAGGCGGCCGGGGCCGAGCGTCAGTCGGACGCGCGACAGTCGGACGTGCGACATTTCCCGGGCGCTACGGCGCCACGTTGCGGCAGGCGGATGTGAGATTTCGCGTGAATGCTCGCTTTCGCGGCGATGGCGGCGAAGCGGGAGACGGGCCGGAGCGGGGCGACGAACATCGTGAGTATTCCTCCAGGCGAACGCGGAGCCCACGCATGCGGTCGTGCCTTTCGGCAAGGCCGTCGTGGCGCTTTAGCACTTGGTGACGCGGCGCAAGCTGCTCCATCAAATCCCGCGGACGGGCGACGGCATGACCATCGACCGACGCGCTGAAGATGCGATCACGAGAGGGGAAAAGCAAGTCGGGGCCCGTTCTTATTTTTCGGTCTCGGAGAGCAGTGTTTTTGCGTCGAAGCCATCCGATGAACCCGTTCCTCCGCCGACTGGTTCCTGCGACGCGTCGTGGCGGGCGCCGTGGCACGGCGGTGGCGTTTCGTCGCGGTTGCGCCGCCCGGCGGTTCGCCCGCATCGGCGTCCACAGGTTCCGGCGGATCGGTCGCCGCCGGCGGCCGTCCGGTTTGACTGACGCGCCCAGTTCGGTCAGGTTAGTCGGCAGCCCGCCCGGGTATTCACGTGACCCCGTACCGTTCGACGTCCGCAAACCTGCCTCGATTGCGCGTTCAGAGTTGCACGGGATGAAAGAGCAGCCCGCAGACGGAAAACCGTCGGATCCCGGCCCCGCGCGAGTCGAAACCATCACCCGACCCTACCGATTCCTGGCCGACGGCGGCGAGATGGGCGCGCTGATGCGCTCCCACGACTGGAGCGAGTCGCCGCTCGGCCCGCCGGAGCGCTGGCCCGACGCGCTGAAGATGGCGGTGAGCATCTGCCTGAACTCCCGGTTCCCCATGCTGATCTGGTGGGGGCCGGAGTTCTCGATGCTCTACAACGACGCCTACCGCCCGATTCTCGGCATGACCAAGCATCCGGCGAGCCTCGGGCGGCCGGGCCGGGTGATCTGGCCGGAGACCTGGAGCATCTTCGGGCCGCAGCTCGCCGGCGTGCTGGAGGGCGAGGCGACCTGGTCGCAGGACGTGCTGATCCCGCTCGACCGCAACAACTATCTCGAAGAGGCCTACTTCACCTACTCCTACAGCCCGATCAAGCACGCCGACGGGCGCATCGGCGGCGTGTTCTCGGCGGTCACCGAGACCACCGAGCGGGTGCTCGGCGAGCGCCGCCTGAAGATTCTGCGCGAGCTCGCCTCCCGCACGGCCGAATCGCGCACGGTTCCCGACGCCTGCCGGCAGGTGGTCGAGGTGCTCGGCGCCGGCAACCCGGACACCCCGTTCTGCGCGCTCCATCTCCTCGACGAGGACGGCAATACGCTGCGCCTCTGCGCCTCGCACGGCCTCGCCGCCGGCAAGGTGCCGGCGGAGGTTCCGCTCGACGCCGACGACCCGTGGTGCATCGCCCGCGCGGTGCGCAGCGCCGAGGCGGTGTCGCTCGACTTCCTGCCGTTCCGGTTCGGCTCGCTGCCCGCCCATGTGTGGCCGGAGCCGGTGCGCCGCGCGCTGGTGCTGCCGGTCGCCCGCGCGGGCGGGGCGGGCGAGGCGAGCGGGGCGCTGGTGGTCGGCATCAATCCGCGCCGCGCGCTCGACGATTCCTATCGCGGCTTCCTCGATCTGGTGGCCGGCCACATCGCCACCGCGATCGCCAATGCCCGCGCGAGCGAAGCCGAGCGCCGCCGCGCCGACGAGCACGCGCTGCTCGAGACGCGCTTCCGCGATCTCGCCGATTCCGCCCCGGTGATGATCTGGGTGTCCGATCCGGACGGCCGCTGCACCTGGGTCAACCGCTCCTGGCTCACCTTCTCCGGCCGGGCGATGGAGGACGATCTCGGCGACGGCTGGCTCGACAACGTGCACCCCGAGGACCTGCCCCGCTGCCGCAAGATCCACCACACCGCCTTCGCCCAGCGGGTGCCGTTCCGCATGGAGTTCCGCATGCGCCGGCACGACGGCGACTGGTGTCACGTCGACGACACCGGCGTGCCGCATTATGCCGCCGACGGCGCCTTTCTCGGCTTCATCGGCAGCTGCGTCGACGTCTCCGACGCGCGGCGCTGGGAGATGGCGCTGCGGCGCAGCCGCGAGGAGCTGATCCGCCTCAACGAGACGCTGGAGACGCGGGTCGCCGAGCGCACCGAGGACCTCGCCGCCGCCAACCGCCAGCTGCTCGCCCAGATCGAGGAGCGCGAGCAGATCGAGGCGACGCTGCGCCAGCTGCAGCGGCTCGACGCGGTCGGCCAGCTCACCGCCGGCGTCGCCCACGACTTCAACAATCTGCTCACCGTCGTGCTCGGCAATGCGAGCTGGCTCGAGCGGGCCTGGGCGGGCGCCGACGACCCGCGGCCGCTGCGCCGCATCACCCACATCCGCATCGCCGCCGAGCGCGGCGCCAAGCTGGTCGCGCAGCTCCTCGCCTTCTCGCGCCGCCAACGGCTCGAGCCGCGCACGCTCGATCTCAACGAGACGCTGGAGAAGATGCGCGAGCTCCTGGTCACCACGGTCGGCGGCGGGATCACGGTCGAGCTCGCGCCGAAGGCGGAGCTGTGGCCGGCGCTGGTCGATCCGACCCAGGTCGAGCTGGTGGTGCTCAATCTCGCCATCAACGGCCGTGACGCGATGAGCGACGGCGGCCGCCTGACGGTGCGCACCGACAATGTGACGCTCGGCGACCAGACCCGCCCGGAGGAGCCGGGCCCCGGCGATTATGTCGAGCTGACGGTGGCCGATACCGGTACCGGAATGGAGGAGGACGTGCTCGCCAAGGCGTTCGAGCCGTTCTTCACGACGAAATCGGTCGGCAAGGGGTCGGGGCTCGGGCTCTCGCAGGTGCTCGGCTTCGCCAAGCAGTCGGGCGGCGGGGTGCGGATCGAGACGGTGCCGGGCGAGGGCACCACGGTGCGGGTCTATTTCCCGCGCACCGGCGCGGCCGGGGAGGGGGCGGCCCCCTCCGCCGCCGGCTTCGCCGGGATGGCGCCGGCCTGCGTGCTGGTGGTGGACGACGACGACGCGGTGCGCCACATCACCGCCTCGCTGCTCGAAGGGCTCGGCCACACGGTGGTCGAGGCCGGCAGCGGCGGCGCGGCGCTGGAGCGGCTCGCCGCCCGTGCCGACATCGACATCGCCCTGCTCGACGTCGCCATGCCCGGCATGAGCGGCATCGATCTCGCGCGCGAAATCCGCCAGCGGCGGCCGGCGCTGCCGGTGGTGTTCGTCACCGGCTATGCCGACACCGCGCTGCTCGCCGGCATCCGCCACGAGCACGTGCTGAAGAAGCCGTTCCTCGACACCGATCTCGACCGAAAAGTCCGTGCCGCGCTCGCCAACACCCGCGCCGGCACGCTCGACGCGCTGATGGCCGAGCCGGACCCCGCCGCCGAGGCCGACTGACGGCGCGCCGAAGGGGGCCGCCGCGGCGCGGAGCCGAGGGGGCGCCCGAAACCCCCGTGCCAAACCCGGCCGGGCGCAGTAGATTGCCCGCCGATACCGCAGCGCGTGAGCCGCGCGCGTTCCCGTTCCCGTCGTCGTACCGCGAGGACACCCGATGTCGATTTCTCCCCTCGCCGGCAAGCGTCCTCCCGAGGACCTTCTGGTCGATCTCGCCCGCCTCGAGCGCGCCTATTACGAGCGCACGCCCGACATGGAGGACGCGACGCAGCGCGTCGCCTTCGGTACCTCCGGCCATCGCGGCTCGTCCTTCTCCGGCTCGTTCACCGAGGCCCACATTCTGGCGATCTCGCAGGCGATCTGCGAGTACCGCGCGGGCAAGGGGATCGACGGCCCGCTCTATCTCGGCAAGGACACCCATCCGCTGTCGGGTCCGGCGCAAAAGAGCGCGCTCGAGGTGTTGGCCGCCAACGGCGTGACGGTGGCAATTCAGAAGGACGACGGCTACACGCCGACCCCGGTGATCTCGCACGCGATCCTCGTTCACAATCGGGGGCGCGCCGAGCACCTCGCCGACGGCATCGTGGTGACGCCCTCGCACAATCCGCCCGAGGACGGCGGCTTCAAGTACAATCCGCCGCACGGCGGCCCGGCCGACGGCGACGTGACGAAGTGGATCGAGGCGCGCGCCAACGCGCTGTTGCGCGACGGCAATCGCGACGTGAAGCGCATCCCCTACGAGCGCGCGCTCGCCGCCGAGACGACGCTGCAGCACGACTTCGTGACGCCTTATGTCGACGACCTCGGCAGCGTGGTCGACATGGCTGCGATCAAGAATGCCGGGCTGAAGCTCGCGGTCGATCCGCTCGGCGGCGCCGGGCTGCCCTATTGGGAGCCGATCAACAAGCGCTGGGGCCTCGACATCGACATCGTCAACAAGGCGGTCGACTTCCGCTTCTCCTTCATGACGGTCGATCACGACGGAAAGATCAGGATGGACTGCTCGAGCCCGTACGCGATGGCGAGCCTCGTGCGGCTAAAGGATACGTATCGGGTGGCGTTCGCCAACGACACCGACTCCGACCGTCACGGCATCGTCGTGCCGTCCGACGGTTTGATGAACCCGAACCACTATCTCGCAGTCGCCATTCGTTATCTGCTCACGCATCGCCCGGACTGGCCGGAAAATGCCGCGGTCGGCAAGACGCTCGTCTCGTCCAGCATGATCGACTATGTGGTGGCGAAGCTCGGCCGCACGCTCGCCGAGGTGCCGGTCGGCTTCAAATGGTTCGTCTCGGGGCTGGTCGACGGCTCCTATTGCTTCGGCGGCGAGGAGAGCGCCGGCGCGAGCTTCCTTCGCCGCGACGGCACCACCTGGACCACCGACAAGGACGGGCTGATCATGGATCTGCTCGCCGCCGAGATCACGGCGACGACGGAGAAGGATCCCGGCCTGCATTATCAGGAGCTGACCGAGGAGTTCGGCGCGCCGCTCTACACCCGCATCGACGCGCCGGCGACGCCGGACGAGAAGGCGCGGCTCGGCAAGCTGTCGCCCGAGGCGGTGTCGGCGCACACGCTGGCGGGCGACGCGATCACCGCGAAGCTCACCAATGCGCCCGGCAACGGCGCGGCGATCGGCGGGCTGAAGGTGACGACGTCGAGCGGCTGGTTCGCCGCGCGGCCCTCCGGCACCGAGAACATCTACAAGATCTACGCCGAGAGCTTTCGCAACGCCGCCCACCTCGAGGCGATCGTCGCGGAAGCCCAGGCGATCGTCGGCGCGGCGCTGGCCGGCGCTCCTGCGCCCGCCTCGGCGTGATCTTCACCTCTCCCCGCTCGCGGGGAGAGGTCGGACCGCGAAGCGATCGGGGTGAGGGGCCGCTTCCACGCGAACGGACACCCCCCCCCCCCCCCCCCCCCCCCCCCCCC
>NZ_AKZI01000070.1 GCF_000293785.1 Rhodovulum sp. PH10
CTTCGACCCGGCGATCCATCAAACCGAAAACAAAGACGTTTTTCGATTTTTGATGGATGCGCGGGTCGAGCCCGCGCATGACGGACGCATGCAATGGAGACGATGTGTGCATGCCGTAGCCCGTGAGCGGGGGGAGATCGACGTCCGCACTCGGGCGGACGTCGGGTGAGGGGATCCCGAGACGACGGTCGGCGCCGAATGCCCCTCGGCCCGACCCTCTCCCCGCGGGCGGGGAGAGGGAGAGCAGGCGCCGTGCACGGAACGCACCGGCGTCGGCAGAACCGGGTTTACTCCGCGGCCATCTCGCCGACCTCGCGCTCGTCGTCGGGCGATTCGAAATGCAGCGGCCAGGAGCGCGTGGTGAATTGCGGGCCGAGCGCCTCGATCCGCTTCTCCAGCTCCTCGCGCTTGAGGAGCCCGGCCTGGGTGTCGACGAAGCCGACCACCGAGGCGGCGTTGATGGTCGCGGCCTTGAGCGCCTCGACCGGCGGGAAGCCGAGCGCCTCGAAGGCGGTGTAGGTCGAGGTGAAGGCGTCGCCCGCGCCGGCGGTGCCGGCCACCGTGCAGTCGACCGACGGGCAGAACACGATCTCCTCGGGCGTCGCGACATAGGCGCCGCGCTTGCCGTCGGTGAGCAGCACCCGCTTCGGCCCGAGAGAGGTCAGCGCGCGGAAGAACTGCACCACGCTCATGTCGAAGCCGCCGCCGGACAGCGGCCGCTTGTCGATGTCCGGGCGCTCCTCGCCCTCCGCCAGCGGCAACTTGGGGCCGCCCTCGCCGAACTGGGCGATCAGGCTCGGCACCAGCGTGGAGGCCTCCGAGCGGTTGAGCGCGACGATGTCGACCATGCGCAGCGCGTCCTGGAACGGGCCGGCGCGGGCCGACAGCTGGCGCACGCCCGGATTGGTCGCCACCAGCGCGCCCTGCGCTTTTGCGCGCCGGACGATGTCCGGGAAGCGCTCGGCCGAGCGGCCGGACAGCGAGGTGATGTAGATCACGTCGACCGCGAAGGCGTTGTCGTGCAGGTCGCTCGTCTCGAGCATGGTGTTGACGCCGCGGAAGGTGAACACCGCCGCGTTCCTGTCGTGCGAGGAGATCAGCACCGAGGCGCCGGTCGGCGCGCGGTTGTCGCGCAGCGCCCAGCGGGTCGAGACCCCCTCGTGCTCGAGCGTGGTCAGAATGGTTTCCGCCCGGTTGTCCTGGCCGAGCTTGATCAGGGTGGAGACGTCGAACCCGAGCCGCGACATCGACACCGCCGCGTTCACCGCGCCGCCGCCGATGTGGGTGGAGATTTCCAGGGCCTCGGTCTTGCGGCCCTCCTCCATCAGCAGGAACGACGAATCGGCATTGGACATCGCCATCCGCTCGATGCGCGAGCTCTCGATGATCGCGATCGTGTCGATCATCGCCCCGCCGACCGTCAGAGCCTTCATCGAAACCCTCCTGCCTCACCGGTCCTCGAACGATACGCGTCGCAAGTTTCGGGCCGCCGGGGCACCGCTGCCGCCGGCCGGACCGTCGAGGGCTCGAATCGTGGCGTCGCCCCCTGCCGCACGGTGGTGTCCGGCGGTCCCGGTTCTCCGGGAGCCGCTCGGCCCGACCGCTTCCGCCCGCGGGTGGCGGGCGGCCTTCCGTCGATCCGGGGCTCACGTCCCGGTGCCGTGTCCCGGCGCCGTGTCCCGTCGCGGACCGGCCCGATGAAGCGGCTCGCCGCATTTCTACGTGTACGAGATATAGTCCGGCCGCGTAATTCACACCAGCCGGGGCCGAACGACCCCGGATTCCTCCCTATTGCCGCGTTTTTGCCCCGCAGCGCAACCGTTCGGAGATCGCCGTGCACGAAGGAGTCGTTCCGTGGGAGTGGGCGTGGGCCATCTTCACGGTGATCGCCGCCGCCGCCCAGACGGTGCGCAACGCCGCCCAGCGCCAGCTCACCGGCACGCTCGGAACCGTCGGGGCGACCCATGTGCGCTTCCTGTTCGGCTTTCCGTTCGCATTGCTCTTCCTCGCCGTGGTCGCCGCGCTCGGTGGCCCGCTGCCGCGGCCCCCGGCCGAGTTCTGGCCGTGGGTGGTCGCCGGCGCGCTCACCCAGATCGTCGCCACCGCGCTGATGCTCGCCGCGATGGGCGAGCGCTCGTTTCTGGCGGTGATCGCCTACACCAAGACCGAGCCGGTGCAGGTGGCGCTGTTCGGGCTCCTGGTGCTCGGCGACCGGGTGACCGCGCCGATGGCGGCCGCCATCCTCATCGCCACGGTCGGTGTCGTCCTGATGTCGGTGAAGCCCGGCAAGTCGGGCGGCAAATCGGGCGAAGGGTTCGGCGGCGCCCGGCCGATGCTGCTCGGCCTGTCGGCGGCGGCCTTCTTCGCGCTGTCGGCGGTCGGCTTCCGCGGCGCGATCCTGGCGCTCGACGCACCCTGGCTGACCGCCGCCACGCTGACGCTCGCGCTCGGCCTGTGCTTTCAGGCGGCGGTGCTGTCGCTGTTTCTGGCGATTCGCGACCGCGCGGTGCTGCTGGCGATCGTCCGGGCCTGGCGCGGCTCGCTGCTCGCCGGCTTCATGGGCGCGTTCGCCTCGCAGTTCTGGTTCCTCGCCTTCGCGCTGACCTCCGCCGCGAACGTCCGTACGCTGGCGCTGATCGAGGTTCTGTTCGCACAAGGCGTCACCCGGTTCGCCTTCCGCCAGCGCACCGCGCCGCGCGAGTTTTTGGGGATCGCCCTGATCGTCGCCGGCGTCGTGCTCCTGTTGTGGTCGCACTGACGGGGGGGCTCGCCCCCGGCCCCCCGGCATCTCCGAAACGTCTCCGGCGAGCGGGTGAACGCGTCGGGTCGTCAGTTGCGGTCGTCGGGCAGGGCGGGGAGCGGGTGGAACTCGACGCCCTCCTCGAGCATCTCCTCGACCTCCTCGCGGGTCGCCTCGCCATAGATCGAGCGGTGCTCGGTCTCGCCGTAGTGCATCTTGCGCGCCTCCTCGGGGAAGCGCGCGCCGACGTGCTCGGCGTTCTTCAGCAGATGATCGCGCAGCTCCCGGAGCTTTCGCCGCAGCTCCATCTCCTGGGTCGACACGATCGATAGGGGATCGGGCGACACGGCATCGGACAATACGGGATTTGGTCCCGCGGGGGCGGTCGCCGCCGCTCGCGTTCCGGCGGCCTGTTGCACCATCGCCGGCGGCACGCCCGGCAAGCCACTGCCCGGCAAGCCACTGCCCGGACCGGCAGAAGCCGGCCCGGCCGGTGCCTCGGCGGGCGAGAACAGCTCCGGCGGCAGCAACGGGCCGTTCTTCGCCGAATGCCCGAGCCGCGGCGTCATCAACGCCTTCTCGACCGCGTCGGTGCCGCACACCGGGCAGGTCACGAGCTTGCGCTCCGCCTGCGAATCGAAGTCCGCCGAATTGCGAAACCAGCTCTCGAACGCGTGCCCCTCGCGGCACGCGAGCGCGTACCGAATCATGTCGCCTCGTGAACCGGCTGGCGGGCGACCGATCGCGGCGCCGGCTCGCCCACCTCGAAGCGGCGGCCGTGCTGCAGCGAGGGGATGCGGCTGCGCGCGGCGGTGACCGCGGCGGGATCGACCTCGGCCATCACGATGCCGGGCTCGCTACCGTTGTCGGCGATCACCACGCCCCACGGATCGACCACCATCGAGTGCCCGAAGGTCTCGCGGCCGTTCTCGTGCATGCCGCCCTGGGTGGCGGCAAAGACGTAGCAGCCGTTCTCGATCGCGCGGGCCCGCAGCAGCACGTGCCAGTGCGCCTCGCCGGTCTGGCGGGTGAAGGCGGCGGGGATCGCGACGAACGCGCTGCCGGCCTCGGCGAGCGCCCGGTAGAGCGCCGGGAAGCGCAGGTCGTAGCAGATCGTCATGCCGAGCCGGCCCCACGGCAGGTCGGCCACCACCGCCCGGTCGCCGGGGCGGAAGTTGCGCGATTCGCGGAACGACTCGCCGTCCGCGAGATCCACGTCGAACATGTGGATCTTGTCGTAGAAGGCGGCGATCTCGCCGGTCGGGTCGATCAGATAGGAGCGGTTGGCCGCGGTGTCGGGGCCGACCTTGATCGCCAGCGAGCCGATGTGCAGCCAGATCTGGTGACGGCGCGCCACCTCGCGCAGCGCGGCGAGGCCGGCGTCGGTCTCTTCCGGCGCGATCGCGTCGAACAGGCGCTCGCGATCGACCTCCATCACATTGGTCGTTTCCGGCGTCTGCACGTAGTGCGCGCCGCGGCTCTTCGCCTTGCCGATCAGCTTGGCGGCGGTGTCGATATTGACCGACGGCCGTCGCCCCGACTGCATCTGGATCAAGGCCACACGGAAGATCGAACTCTCGCGGAGCTGGAACGTCATGATGGTCCTCCGTCACGCCTCAGCAGTGGATCGAGCGCGCCGGCCGCATCGAGGGCATAGAGGTCGTCACAGCCCCCGACATGGGTCGGCCCGATGAAAATCTGCGGCACTGTCGTGCGCCCGCCGGCGCGCGCCGTCATCTCGGCCCGCAAGGCGGGCGCGCCGACGACGTCGATCTCGCGGAACGACAAACCCTTGCGTTCCAGCAGCCGTTTCGCCGAGCGGCAATACGGGCAGGACGGTGTCGTGTAGATCTCGATCTTTTCGGTCTTTTCGATCATCGACCATGTTCGCCGTGGACGGTGCGTCCCCGAACCGGGGAAACGCGGACCGGCACTATATGGGACGCTGCACCGCATCAACAATGCGTGTCGCCCCTCGATCATGCCGGCATTGCGTTCACGACCAGCGCGAACACGATCACGTCCACGCGGGCGGCTCCCGCCCGCAAAAGAGTTCTCGCACAGGTGTCGGCGGTGGCGCCGGTCGTCATCACGTCGTCGACCAGGACGAGCCGCCGGCCGCGCACCGCGTGCCGGTGCCGATCGGGCACACGGAACGCCGCCTGCACGTTGGCCGCGCGCTCGTCCCGCGTCATTCCGACCTGCTGGGGTGTCGCACGCACCCGCCGCAGCACCTCGTCGCATCGCGGTATGCCGGAAGAATCCGCCATCACGGTGGCGAGCAGCGCCGCCTGATTGAAGCGTCGCGTCCACAACCGACGCCAGTGCAATGGCACCGGCACCAGCGCGTCCGCCTCGGCCAGCAGCGCGCGGCCGGCGGTCGCCATGAAGCGTCCCATCATCGGCGCGAGGTCGAGCCGGTCGCCGTATTTCAGCGCATGCACCAACGTCTGCGCGACCGCATCGTAACGCACCGCCCCGCGTGCGTGCGAAAAGGCCGGCGGATGGGTGACGGCGCGCGCCGAGACGGATGGCGAGAAGGCGTGCGGAAACGGCGTGCCGAGCCGCTCGCACAACGGAGGTGTCACGAACGAGAGACCGGACCAGCACGGCCCGCACAGCGCACCCGGGTCGGCGACCGGTGTCGCGCAGGCCGGGCACAGCGGCGGCAAGGTCGCGTCCAACGCCGCGTGCCAGGCCGCCCCCAGGGCCTTCGCCGACGCGCCGCGAACCGAACCGATGACGGCGGTCGCACGCGTGGCTATACGAACCATCGTTCATCGGCCTCGTTCCTTGCGCACGAAACCTGCACGAGGGATTCATGCAAGCGGTGCGCCAATGGCGGGCTCGTCCGCGGTTCACAGGTATCATACGCCACTTCATGCGGTTTCACCACGCTCGCGAGAACTCCGCTCGCCGTCTCGCGCATTGCGTCGTGAATCGTGACTCGTGTCGTGTCGCGCACAGTGGCGCAGTGACAAACGCTCTCTCGAGGATGGCTGCATGACGGCGCCGTACGTGTTCGATCGCGCAACCGTGACTGCCCGGCGCAAGCGCGCCGCGGCGCTCGGCGCTCCCACGTTTCTGATCGAGCGAATAGCCGACGATCTCGCCGATCGACTGCAGGCGGTGCTGCGCACCTTTGCGCGCGCGGTCGATCTCGGCTCGCCGGGCGATGCGATGGCGCGCGTGCTCGCCGAGAGCGCGCGCGTCGCCGACGTGATCACGACCGCCCCGTGGCTCGAGCCGCGTGAGAACGGCGGGACGGTGTCGGTGGTCGCCGACGAGGAGATGTTGCCGTTCGCCGACGGCGCACTCGATCTCGTGGTGTCGGGACTTTCGCTGCAGGCGGTCAACGATCTGCCCGGCACCTTCGCGCAGGTCCGCCGTGCGTTGAAGCCGGACGGCCTGTTTCTCGCCGCGCTGCTCGGCGGCGCGACTCTCACGGAGCTGCGCCAGAGCTTCGCGCTCGCCGAGGAGGAGTGCGAGGGCGGCGTGTCGCCGCGCGTCGCGCCGTTCGCCGACGTGCGCGACATCGGCGCGTTGCTGCAAAGGGCGGGCTTCGCGCTGCCGGTCACCGATCTCGACAACGTGACGGTGCGCTATTCGTCACCGATCGCGCTGATGCAGGATCTTCGCGCGATGGGCGCGACCAATCCGCTCGCCGAGCGGCGCCGCACGCCGCTCAAGCGCGCGACGCTGATGCGGGCGCTCGAGATCTATGCCGAAAAATTTTCGGATGCCGATGGGCGGGTGCGCGCGACGGTCGAGATCGTCTGGCTGTCCGGCTGGGCGCCGCACGAGAGCCAGCAAAAGCCGCTCGCGCCGGGCAGCGCCACGCACCGCCTCGCCGATGCGCTCGGCACCAAGGAAATTCCGCTCGGCGAGAAGGCCGATCCGCGACGGCGGTGACGATTCGTTTTCCGACGATCGCCGCGTGCGGTCATATCAGCGGCGGGAAACTACGACCTCATCCTGAGGGGCCGCGAAGCGGCCGTCTCGAAGGATGAGGCCTGCGCAGTGGCCTCGTCCTTCGAGACGCACTCCTGCGGAGTGCTCCTCAGGACGAGGCCGAACACTGTCGCCGTGGGTATCACAACAAATCGATCAGATGCGGGATCAGCGGCACGTCGGCGTCGGGCATCGGATAGTCGCGCAGCTTCTGCGGCCTGACCCAACGCAGCACCTGTTTTTCGCGCGGCACTGGGATGCCCTCCCAGCGCCGGCACACGTAAAGCGGCATCAGCAGGTGGAAGCTTTCGTAGGCGTGGCTCGCGAAGGTGAGCGGCGCCAGGCACGGCGCCTTCACCGTGATGCCGAGCTCCTCGAAAAGTTCGCGGATCAGCGTCGCCTCGGGCGTCTCGCCGGGCTCGACCTTGCCGCCGGGAAACTCCCAAAGCCCCGCCATCGACCGCCCCTCGGGGCGCTGGGCGAGCAAAATGCGGCCGTCGGTATCGATCAGCGCGCAGGCGGCGACGAGAAGAAGGGTCACGAAAGCTCCTGACGGAAAAATCTGCCGGGTGGTCGGCAGCCGATGTCGCGCCGCCGGCCGGCGAGCGCAACCGCGATCTATGCCTCGCTGTTCGGATCGGCCTCGGCGAGCGCCGCCTGGACGCTGAGAAAATCCCGCCAGGCGAGTCGCTTGGCGAGCGGCTGCCGCAGCAGGTAGGCGGGGTGCAGGGTGGCGATCGCGCGGATTTCGCGCCGGCCGGTCCGATAGGTGAACCAGCGCCCGCGGGTCTTCATGATGCCCTCCTTGATGCCGATCAGCGCCTGCGCCGCAGGCGCGCCGAGGCAGACCAGAATCTCGGGGTTCGCCAGCTCGATCTGGCGGTGGATGAAGGGCAGGCAGATCTGGCTCTCGAGCGGGGTCGGCGTGCGGTTGCCGGGCGGGCGCCACGGCACGATGTTGGCGATGTAGGCGCCGGTGCGGCCCTCGTTCTTGCGGTCGAGGCCGATCGCCGCCAGCATCCGGTCGAGCAGCTTGCCCGAGCGGCCGACGAACGGCAGCCCCTCGATGTCCTCGTCGCGGCCGGGCGCCTCGCCGACCAGCATCACCGCCGTTCCCGGCTTGCCGTCGGCAAAGCACAGCCGGCTCGCCGTCGCCTTCAGCGCGCAGCCCTCGAATTTGGCGAGGATCGCCGCCAGCGCCTCGAGACTCTCCGCCTCGCGCGCCGCCGTGCGGGCGGCCATCACGGCCTCGTCCGGATCGGCCGGGCCGCCATTGCCGCCGAGCGCGGGCGCGGCCGGCCGGGTTCCGCCCGGCGGAGTCTTGGTCAGCGGCGGGCGGGCGCGCGGCTCCGGCTCCCGGCGCGGCGCGGCGACGGGCGTTTCGTGCGACGGCGCCGGCGCCTCCCGCGGGGGCTCCGGCAACGGTTCCGGCCGCAGCCGGTCGACCGGGGCCTCGTCGACGAGCGCGTCGACCCCGGCCTCGAGCCAGAAGGCGAGGAGCGCGCGGGCGGCATCGGCGGGATCGGCGTGCATGCCGGACCCATACACGAAATTTCCGTCGCATGCGTCCCGCAGGCAGGGCAAAAGCTGGCTGCGGCCGCGCCCGAGCATGGTATTGGTCGGGCGAATCCGCGCGGCACAGCTTCCAATTGCCGCAGCGCGCAATCCCACCGGGTCTGCAATCTGGGCCGCGAGCGGAAGTCGTGCGTTTCGATCGAGGGGTGACGTGATGGACGGTGAGTTGCCCGCCCGCGAGGCGATGGAGTTCGACGTGGTGATCGTCGGCGCAGGCCCGGCCGGGCTCGCCGCCGCGATCCGGCTGAAGCAGGTGTCACCCGAGGCATCGGTCGTGGTGGTGGAGAAGGGCTCCGAGGTCGGCGCCCACATCCTCTCCGGCGCGGTGATCGACCCGGTGGCGCTCGACAGCTTGCTGCCCGACTGGCGCAAGGAGGAGACGCCGATCGCGACGCCCGCGACCGACGATCGCTTCTACATGCTGTTCGGCCAGCGCGCGGTGCGGCTGCCGGCCAAGCTGATGCCGCCCTTGATGAGCAATCACGGCGCCTACATCGTCTCGCTCGGCGACACCTGCAAATGGCTCGCCGGCAAGGCGGAGGAGCTGGGGGTCGAGATCTATCCGGGCTTCGCCGCCTCGGAGATTCTCTACGGCGACAATGGCGAGGTGGTCGGCGTCGCCACCGGCGACATGGGGATCGGCAAGGACGGCGAGCCCAAGGACACCTTCACCCGCGGCATGGAGCTGCGGGCGAAATACACGCTGTTCGCCGAAGGCACCCGCGGCCATCTCGGAAAAAGGCTGATCGCGAAATTCGGCCTCGCCGAGGGCCGCGAGCCGCAAAAGTACGGCATCGGCATCAAGGAGCTGTGGGAGGTTTCCCCGGACAAGCACCACAAGGGGCTGGTGCAGCACACCTTTGGCTGGCCGCTCGACAACAAGACCGGCGGCGGCTCGTTCCTCTATCACTACGGCGACAATCTCGTCGCGGTCGGCTTCGTGCTGCACCTCAATTACGAGAACCCGTATCTGTCGCCGTTCGACGAGTTCCAGCGCTTCAAGACCCACCCGCTGGTGCGCGACACCTTCGCCGGCGGCAAGCGGATCGGCTATGGCGCGCGGGCGATTTCCGAGGGCGGCTATCAGTCGGTGCCGAAGCTGGTGGTGCCGGGCGCGGCGCTGATCGGCGACGACGCCGGCTTCCTCAACGTGCCGCGGATCAAGGGCACGCACAATGCAATGGCGTCGGGGATGCTGGCGGCCGAGCACGTCGCGGCGGCGCTCGCGGCCGGTCGCGCCGGCGACGAGCTGACCGATTACGACACCGGCTGGCGCGCCTCCGCGATCGGCAAGGATCTGTGGAAGGTCCGCAACGCAAAGCCGTTCTGGTCGCATTTCGGCACGCTGGTCGGCATCGCGCTCGGCGGCATCGACATGTGGACCAACACGCTCGGCTTCTCGCTGTTCGGCACGCGGAAGCACGGCAAGACCGATGCCGCGAGCCTGAAGCCCGCCGCCGCCTGCCGGCCAATCGCCTATCCGAAGCCCGATGGCGTGCTCACCTTCGACCGGCTCTCCTCCGTGTATCTCTCGAACACCAATCACGAGGAGGACCAGCCGGCGCATCTGCAGCTCGCCGATCCGGGGCTGCAGAAGGCGTCGGAATACGACATCTATGCCGGCCCGTCGGGGCGCTACTGCCCGGCCGGCGTCTACGAATGGGTGCGCGACGAGGGTCCGCAGGCGCGGGTGCGCTTCGTGATCAACGCGCAGAACTGCGTGCACTGCAAGACGTGCGACATCAAGGACCCCAACGGCAACATCACCTGGGTGGCGCCGGAGGGCGGCGGCGGCCCGAATTATCCGAGCATGTGAGCGGGCGGCGTCGCCATCGGCGCCGCAGAGGACGACGACAGACAAAAGCCCGGGTCGCTCGCGCGGCCCGGGCTTCTTTTCGTTTCGGTGGCGCGGCGGCGTCGGTGCCGTGGCGTGCCCCTCACCCGCGAGCTTCGCTCGCGACCTCTCCCCGCAAGCGGGGAGAGGTGAAGGGCCGTGATCGATGTCCCGAACCGTTCGTCCGGAACCGGCCTCACACCGTGCCGGAGCCGGTGCCGCCGACCGCCGCCTGGGCGGCGGCGAGGCGGGCGATCGGCACCCGGAACGGCGAGCACGACACGTAGTCGAGGCCGATCGCGTGGCAGAACGCGACCGAGGCGGGATCGCCGCCGTGCTCGCCGCAGATGCCGGTCTTGAGCTTCGCCCGGGTCGCCCGGCCGCGCTCGGTGCCGATCTTCATCAGCTCGCCGACGCCCTCGGTGTCGAGCGAGGCGAACGGGTCGCACGGCAGGATGTTCTTGGTGGTGTACGAGCCGAGGAAGGTCGCGGCGTCGTCACGGCTGATGCCGAAGGTGGTCTGCGTCAGGTCGTTGGTGCCGAACGAGAAGAACTCGGCCGCCTCGGCGATCTCGCCGGCCCGCAGTGCCGCGCGGGGCAGCTCGATCATGGTGCCGACCTGCCAGGTGAGCTCGGTGCCGGTCTCGGCGATCACTGCTTCGGCCATTGCGTCGATCCGGGCCTTCACCAGGTCGAGCTCGGCCTTGGTCGCGACCAGCGGCACCATCACCTCCGGCACCACCGGGGCGCCGGTCTTCTTGCCGGCCTCGACCGCCGCCTCGAAGATCGCGCGGGCCTGCATCTCGGCGATCTCCGGATAGACCACCGCCAGCCGGCAGCCGCGGAAGCCGAGCATCGGGTTGAACTCGGCGAGCGACTTTGCCCGGTCGGCGAGCTTTCGCGGGTCGGCGCCCATCGCCTTGGCGACGTCCTCGATCTCCGCGTCGGTGTGCGGCAGGAACTCGTGCAGCGGCGGGTCGAGCAGCCGGATGGTCACCGGCAGGCCCTTCATCACCTCGAAGATCTGCGCAAAGTCCTCGCGCTGCATCGGCAGAAGCTTGCCGAGCGCGGCGCGCCGGCTCGCCTCGTCGTCGGCGAGGATCATTTCGCGCACCGCACGGATGCGGTCGGGCTCGAAGAACATGTGCTCGGTGCGGCACAGCCCGATGCCCTCGGCGCCGAATTTTATCGCCACGCGGGCGTCGTTCGGGGTGTCGGCATTGGTGCGCACCTTGAGGCGCCGCACCTTGTCGGCCCAGCCCATCAGGGTGGCGAAGTCGTCCGACAGCGTCGGCTCGAGCATCGGCACGCGGCCCCCCAGCACGTGGCCGGTGCCGCCGTCGATGGTGATGACGTCGCCCTTCTTGAAGACGAAGCTGCCCGCCGTCATCGTGCCGGCCGCATAGTCGACCCGGATCGAGCCGGCGCCGGCGACGCACGGCTTGCCCATGCCGCGCGCGACCACCGCCGCATGCGAGGTCATGCCGCCGCGGGTGGTGAGGATGCCCTCGGCCGCGTGCATGCCGTGGATGTCCTCGGGGCTGGTCTCGACCCGCACCAGGATCACCTTGCGGTTCTGCGCCTTCATCTCCTCCGCCTCGTCGGAGGAGAACACGATCTCACCCGAGGCGGCGCCGGGCGAGGCCGGCAGGCCGGTGGCGATCACCTTGCGCTCGGCCTTGGGGTCGATGGTGGGGTGCAGGAGCTGGTCGAGCGAGGCCGGCTCGACGCGCGTCACCGCCTCCTTCTCGGTGATCAGGCCTTCGCTGGCGAGATCGACCGCGATCTTCAGCGCCGCCTTGGCGGTGCGCTTGCCGGTGCGGGTCTGCAGCATCCACAGCTTGCCCTTCTCCACCGTGAATTCCATGTCCTGCATGTCACGGTAGTGCTTCTCGAGCTTGTTGTAGATCGCCACCAGCTCCTTGAAGGAGTCCGGCATCGTCATTTCCAGCGACGGCTTGTCGGAGCCCGCCTCGATGCGCGCCGCCTCGGTGATCTCCTGCGGGGTGCGGATGCCCGCCACCACGTCCTCGCCCTGGGCGTTGATCAGGAACTCGCCATAGAGGCGCTTCTCGCCGGTCGAGGGGTTGCGGGTGAAGGCGACGCCGGTCGCCGAGGTCTCGCCGAGATTGCCGAACACCATGGCCTGGACGTTGACCGCGGTGCCCCAGCTCTCCGGCACGCTGTTGAGCCGGCGATAGGTGATGGCGCGCTGGTTCATCCAGCTGCCGAACACCGCGCCGATCGCCCCCCACAGCTGCTTCTCGGGGTCCTGCGGGAACGGCTCGCCGAGCTCCTTCTCGACGCGGGCCTTGTAGCGCGCGACCATCTCCTCCCAGTCTTCCGCCGTGAGGTCGGTGTCGAGCTTGTAGCCGTGCGCCTCCTTGTGCTCGTCGAGCAGCTCCTCGAAATTCTCGTAGCCGATGCCGAGCACCACGTTCGAATACATGGTGATGAAGCGGCGATAGGAGTCGTAGGCGAAGCGGCGGTCGTTGGCGCCGGCGGCGAGCGCCTCCACGGTCTCGTCGTTGAGGCCGAGATTGAGCACCGTGTCCATCATGCCCGGCATCGAGGCGCGGGCGCCCGAGCGCACCGACACCAGCAGCGGGTTCGACTTGTCGCCGAACTTTCGGCCGGTGATCTTGGAGACGTGCGCCAGCGCCTTCTCGACCTGCGCCACGAGGTCCTTCGGATAGGTCTTCCCGTTGGCGTAATAGTAGGTGCACACCTCGGTGGTGATGGTGAAGCCGGGCGGCACCGGCAGGCCGAGGCCGGCCATCTCGGCGAGGTTCGCGCCCTTGCCGCCGAGCAAGTTCTTCATCGCCGAGGCGCCCTCGGCCTTGCCGTCGCCGAAGGTGTAGACCCACTTGCCCTTGATCGCCGTCGGGATCGCCCTGGCGGCGCCCTTGGTGGCCTTGGTCGGGGTCTTGGCGGTAGGCTTCAAGATCGCGCGGGCGGCGGTGGCGGCGTTACGGGCGAGCGGCTTCACCGCGGCGGCGACCTTCTCGGCGACCGAGGTGCGTCCGGCCGCGCCGCGTCCGGCCTGCTTGGCCGCCTTCGGCGCCGACTTGGCGGTGCCGCGGGTGGAGGCCTTGGCGGCGGCGGCCTTCGGCGCGCGGGTGGCGGCGGTCGGCGCCTTGGCGGCGGTCCGGGCGGCGCTGCGTGCGCTCTTGGCGACGCTGCGCTCGGCCGGCTTCACGGCCGGCTTCATGGCTGCCTTGGCGGTCGACTTGCCGGCCGGCTTCGCCGCGCTTCTGGCCGCGACCTTGGCCCCGTTCTTCGCGGCGGCCTTGGTCGCGCTCTTGGCGACGACCTCGGCGCCGTTCTTCGTCGCTTTCTTGGCGCCGTTCTTGGCGGCCGGTTTGGCGGCGGCCTTCCCGGCCCCCTTGCTCGGCTTCGTCGAGATCACCTCGAGCGCCGGCTTGCGCTTGCGCGCTGCGGTCTCGGGTTCGGCGGCGGCTCGCCCGGCGCGGGCGGTCGCTACAGGGCGGCGCTGTGCTTTGCTCGACTTGGCCATGCGTTAGCTCCGATTCGCTGATCGCTTTTGCCTCGAGGGCGCGCGCAATCGCGAGAGCGCCACGACGAGGCCGGGTCACTCGGTCCCGAAGGAAAACATCCGAAAGACGTTGGTCCGGATAATTACGAGGCGCAGTTTCCATCGGCCGCGCCGATTTTGCTAGCCCTCGATGCGCGAAAAATCGGCGACCGCGAGCGTGGCGGCACGGATCTCGTCGAGGAGCCGCAGCCGGTTCGCCCGCACGGGCGCCTCGTCGGCGTTCACGGTCACCTTCTCGAAGAACGCATCGACCGCCGGACGCAGCGTGGCGATCGCCGCCATGGCGGCCGAAAAATCCTCGGCGCCGACCGCTGCGGTCGCCCGCGCCTTCGCCTCGGTGATCGCGGACGCCAGCGCCCGCTCCTCGTCCGCCCGGAACAGGGTTCGATCGGCCGGGCCCTCGTAGCGGACGCCGTCCTTCTTCTCCTCGATGCGGAGAATGTTGGTCGCCCGCTTCACGCCCACCAAAAGGTTCTTGCCGTCGTCGCTGTCGAGGAATTTTGCCAAGGCCTCGACCCGGCGGACGATCTTTACGAGGTCGTCCTGGAGACCCAACGCCAGCACGGCATCCACGAGGTCGTGGCGGGCACCCTGCTCACGAAGCTGGACTTTCAGCCGGTCGGCGAAGAAGGCGAGGAGATCGGCGGCGAGCGGCCCGGCCTCCGGCAGCGCTTGCTTCGGCCCGGTGACGGCCAAGCCCTCGTCGCGTGCCTTGCCGATCAACGGCACGAGCGCGAGGCGAAGCGAATTCTCCAGCACGATCCGGATCACCCCCAGCGCCGCCCGGCGCAGCGCAAACGGATCCTTCGAGCCGGTCGGCTTCTCGTCGATCGCCCAAAAGCCGACCAAGGTGTCGAGCTTGTCGGCGAGCGCGACCGCCACCGACACCGGATCGGTCGGCACCCGGTCGGCCGGGCCCTGCGGCTTGTAGTGCTCCTCGCAGGCAGCCGCGACGCTTTCGTCCTCGCCCTGCGCCAAAGCGTAGGTCTTGCCGACGAAACCCTGCAGCTCGGGGAACTCGCCGACCACCTCGGTGAGCAGGTCCGCCTTGCACAGCCGTGCGGCGCGGCGAACCTTGTCCACGTCCGCCCCGACCTTTGGCGCCAGCTCCACCGCCAGCCGCTCGATGCGGGCGATGCGCTCGGCCTGGGTGCCCAGCTTCTCGTGGAAGACGATGTTCTCGAATTTTGGCAGCCGCTCTTCCAGCCGGGTCTTCAGGTCGGTCTCGTAGAAGAATTTTGCGTCCGACAGCCGCGCCCGGATCACCCGCTCGTTGCCGGCGACGATCGCCTTGCCGCCGTCGGTCGCCTCGTTGTTCGACACCAGCACGAACTTGGGCGCCAGCGTCCCGGTGCCCGGATTGCGCACCACGAAGCATTTCTGGTTCGCCCGGATGGTCGAGCGGATCACCTCGTCGGGGATTTTCAAAAATTCCGGGTCGAACGAGCCCATCAGCACGACCGGCCACTCGACCAGCCCGGACACCTCGTCGAGCAGCCCCTGGTCCTCGACCAGCTCGAAGCCTTGCGCGAAGGCGAGCGATTTCGCGTCGGCGAGCACGATGGCGCGCCGCCTTGCCGGATCGAGCAACACCTTGGCGGCGGCGAGCTTTTCCACGTAGTCGTCGAAATGCTTCACCCGGATTTTCTCCGGCGCCAGGAAGCGGTGGCCGAACGTGGTGTCGCCGCTGGCGATGCCGTCGACCGAGAACGGCACGATGTCGGGGTCCTCGGTCTCCGGCCCGAAGGTCGCGACGATCGCGTGCAGCGGCCGCACCCAGGTCAGCCGCCCGGTGCCCCACCGCATCGCCTTCGGCCACGGGAAGGTGCGCACCACCACGGGCAGGATTTCGGCGAGCACGTCGATCGCCGGCCGGCCGGGTTTTTCGATCAGCGCGACGTAGAAATCGCCCTTCTTCGGGTCCTTCTGGATGGTCGCCTGGGAGAGGTCGTCGAGCCCGGCGCCCTTGAGGAATCCCTGGATCGCCTTGTCGGGGGCGCCGACCCGCGGCCCCTTGCGCTCCTCGCGAAGGTCCGGCTGCTTCGCCGGCAAGCCCTGGATCGCCAGCGCCAGCCGCCGCGGCGTCGCGAACGCGGTCGCCGCCTCGTACACCAGCCCGGCATCGACCAGCCGGTTGGTGACCATGGACGTCAAATCCTCCGCGGCGCGCGCCTGCATGCGGGCGGGGATTTCCTCGGAGAAGAGTTCGAGCAGGAGGTCGGGCATGGGCGGTGGACTCGGGCTTTGCGGTTCGCCGTCCCCGGACGGTGGTCCGGGCGGCGGAAAGGGAGTTCTGTCAGGCGGTCACGGGGCGGTGCGGGTCCTACGCCGCGCCGCCGCCGGCGGTGGCGAGCCAGGCGGCGCCGCAGGCCTTTGCCATCTCGCGCACGCGCAGAATGTAGCTCTGGCGCTCGGTGACCGAGATCACCCCGCGGGCGTCGAGCAGATTGAACACGTGGCTCGCCTTGATGCACTGGTCGTAGGCGGGCAGCGCCATCAAATGGCGAGTGTGCGTCTCGTCGGCCCAGCCGGCGTCGAGGTAGGTCTTGCAGGCGCCCTCGGCCATGCGGAACTGCTCGAACAGCATGTCGGTGTCGGCGTGCTCGAAATTGTGCCGGGAATATTCCTGCTCGGCCTGCAGGAAGACGTCGCCATAGGCGACCCGCTCGGCGCCCTCGCGGCCGTTGAAATTGAGGTCGTAGACGTTCTCGACGCCCTGCACGTACATCGCCAGCCGCTCGAGCCCGTAGGTCAGCTCGCCTGCCACCGGCGCGCACTCGAAGCCCGCGACCTGCTGGAAGTAGGTGAACTGCGACACCTCCATGCCGTCGCACCAGCACTCCCAGCCGAGCCCCCAGGCGCCCAGCGTCGGGCTCTCCCAGTCGTCCTCGACGAAGCGCACGTCGTGCAGGCGGGTGTCGATGCCGATCGCGGCGAGCGATTTCAGATAGAGGTTCTGGAGGTCGTCGGGCGACGGCTTCAGGATCACCTGGAATTGGTAATAGTGCTGCAGCCGGTTGGGGTTCTCGCCGTAGCGGCCGTCCTTCGGGCGGCGCGAGGGCTGCACGTAAGCCGCCTTCCAGTGCTTCGGGCCGAGCGCCCGCAAGGTGGTCGCGGGATGGAAGGTGCCGGCGCCGACCTCCATGTCGTAGGGCTGGAGGATCACGCAGCCCTGGTCGGCCCAGTAGCGCTGCAGGGCGAGGATCAGCCCCTGGAACGAGCGATCGGGCCGCATGTGCGGCGGCAGGTTTTGGGTGTCCATGGCGGCTCGCGAGACGGGAAAGTTCTGTCTGAGGCCGCGCCGGCGAGCGGGCGCCGGCGTCGCGGCCCGAAGGCCGCGGACCGTATCGGCGGCGGTTTGCGGGGTCAAGCCGACGGAACGGGTTGCAAAACAATGAGACGCAACTAAATTGTCTCGTATGGCGGAACATGATACCGATCGAACCTGGAGCATGCTCGAGTCACGGCTCGGGTTGCTTCAGGCATTGCTGATCGGCTTGCTGGCGCTCCTCGGTACGTTGCTGGCCGGCGCGTGGAGCCTGAGCTCCGACCTCAACTCTCGAATCGGCGACCTGAAAACCGAAACGGCGGTGATCGGGTCGAGCATCGTTTCGATCGACGACCGCCTGAGCAAGATCGAGAAAACGCTCGATGGGCTTCGCGACGACGCTGTCCATCTCCGCGAAGGCTTGGCCCGCGTGGAGACCCGGCTTTCGACCCGTGACGCCGGTCCGACATCCAGCGATGCAGCCAGCGGGAAGACGCCGGCCACGGGTAGCACGACCGGCGGGCGCTGACGCTGCCCGCTCGATCTCTCATCCTTTACCGGACGATCGGAACCGCCGTCTGATGCTGAAGGAGGAGACGACGAAATGGCCGACGATGGCGACGAATGCGACGGTAATACCGGAGAGCGTCAGCAGGAAGAGCGTCCAGGCGTTCGCCAGCCCGAACAGGCCGGCGAGTGCCGCGGCGTAGGCGACACCGAGCGTCACCGCCATCGTCACCTCGAACGCTCGATCGCTCACGGCGAATGGCCTCATCGCTGTCCTCGACCCCCGGCGCTTCGACACATGCTATTCGGATAGGCTTATCAGTTCGTTCAGCGTCCCGGCACGGCGATCGCCGCAATGCCGAGAGAGGAGCACCGGGCGTGATCGAAACGCCACGGTGCCGCCGAGGATCGCGTGCTGGACGACAACTCGATCGCAGGTCCGAAAGCTCCGCCCGCGTTCGCCTCCCCCTACGACCCCACCACCTCGAGCACGTCCTCGAAGGTTTTCAGGCCGCGCTGCGGCGCGTTGACCATCACCGCCATGTTGCCGGGCTTGTGCTGGTTCTGCCACATCATCTGGTGGGCGAGCGGGATCTGCTCCCAGGAGAACACCTCGCTCATGCACGGGTCGATGCGGTGGTCGAGCACGAACTGGTTGGCCGCCGAGGCCTGCTTGAGATGGGCGAAGTGCGAGCCCTGGATGCGCTTCTGCCGCATCCAGACGTAGCGGGCGTCGAAGGTGATGTTGAAGCCGGAGGTGCCGGCGCAGAAGACCACCATGCCGCCGCGCTTGACCACCAGGCAGGAGACCGGGAAGGTCGCCTCGCCGGGGTGCTCGAACACGATGTCGACGTCCTTCTTGCCGGTGATCTCCCAGATCGCCTTGCCGAATTTGCGCGCCTCCTTCACCCAGGCGTCGTATTCCGGCGTGTTCACCTGGGGCATCTGGCCCCAGCACTTGAAGTCCTTGCGGTTGATCACGCCCTTGGCGCCGAGCCCGAGCACGTAGTCGCGCTTCGACTCGTCCGAGATGATGCCGATCGCGTTGGCGGCGGCGGCCGCACAGATCTGCACACCGAACACCCCGAGCCCGCCCGAGGCGCCCCACACCAGCACGTTGTCGCCGGGTTTGAGCATGTGCGGCGGATGGCCGAACAGCATGCGATAGGCGGTGGCGAGCGTCAGCGTGTAGCAGGCCGCCTCCTCCCAGGTGAGGTGGTCCGGCTTCTTGAGGAGCTGGCGCGACTGCACCCGGCAGAACTGAGCGAACGAGCCGTCCGGCGTCTCGTAGCCCCAGATGCGCTGCGAGGAGGAGAACATCGGGTCGCCGCCGTTGCACTCCTCGTCGTCCCCGTCGTCCTGGTTGCAGTGGACGATCACCTCGTCGCCGACCTTCCAGCGGTTCACCTTCGCACCCACCGCCCAGACGATGCCCGAGGCATCGGAGCCGGCGATGTGGTATGGATTCTTGTGGGCGTCGAGCACCGAGATCGGCTGGCCGAGCGAGGCCCAGATGCCGTTGTAGTTCACGCCGCCGGCCATCACGTGCACCAGCACGTCCTCGTCGCCGATCTCCCAGGTGGGAAGGACCTCGACCTGCATCGCGTCCTGGGGCGGGCCGTGGCGCTCCTTGCGGATCGACCAGGCGTACATCTTGGCGGGGACGTGGCCGAGCGGCGGGATCTCGCCGATCTCGTAGAGGTCCTTCCGCTCCGTGGACGATCTGAGCTCGGGCAAGGTCATGGCAATCCTCCGTCGCTGCAAGGCGCAGGCGTTTCCTCGAAATTGTTGGTCTTCCGGCAGTCTGCAACAGGGGATTTCGCGTCGCAATAAATACTAGGGCGAACACGCGCGTGCCCTGGGCGCGCAAGGAGCGCTTCGTTGCGGCTCACGGTGGTGCCCGCGCCGCGGCGAGTGGCCGGCGCCGGGGCCTGCGGCATTAAGCGTTCCTCGAGGCGATCGCGGCATCGTGGAACCGCGGCGAGGTGCGCCGAGAGCGAATTGCCCGACGCCGATCGGAGCCGGCCATGTTTTCGTCCGCGACGTCCTCGTCCGCGTCCTCGCGCCGTCCCGAGCCTCCTCCGCCGGCCTCGCCGGTCGGTCCGCGGAAAGGTCCGCGGACAAATCCGCTGCCGTTCCGGCAGTGGCCGGCGCGCAAGGCGGATGCGCTGAAGCTGGCGGGCTTCGCCCTGCTGGTCGTCAATGTCGCCTATCTGGCAGCTGTGCTGTGGGGCGGCAGCTGGATCGTCGGCCGCGACGGCTTGCCGGTCCACACCGACTTCACCATGGTCCATGCGGCCGGCAGGCTGGCGCTCGACGGGGCGCCCGCCGCCGCCTGGGACTGGACGCTGCACCGGGCCGCCGAGAATGCCGTCGCCGGCCATGCGGTCGCCCGCTATTACGCGTGGCACTATCCGCCGCCGTTCCTGCTGGTGGCGACGGCGTTGGCGACGCTGCCTTATGCCGCCGCCTTCGTCGCCTGGATGGCGGTGACGCTGCCCCTTTATCTCGCGACGATCCGCGCCATCGTCGGCGACAGGCTGGGCTGGCTGTTCGCCGGCGCCTTCCCGGTGCTGGTGCCGAACCTGGTGCCGGGCCAGAACGGCTTCTTCACCGCGGCACTGATCGGCGGCACGCTCTATTGCCTCGACCGCCAGCCGGTGGTCGCCGGGATCTGTCTCGGGCTCCTCACCTACAAGCCGCAATACGGCGTGCTGTTTCCGCTGGTGCTTCTGGCGACCGGGCGGTGGAAGGTGATCCTGTCGGCGGCCGTGACCGCGCTGCTGCTCGGTGCCGTCACGCTCGCGGTGTTCGGGCCGGGCGTGTGGGAGGCGTTCTTCCACTGGCTGCCGCTCACCTCGCATGCTCTGCTTTCGGGCACCGGGACCGAATGGCAAAAGTTCCAGAGCGTGTTTTCGGCGGTCCGCCTGCTCGGTGGCGGTGCGACGCTCGCCTGGGCCCTTCAGGGCACGGTCGCCGCCCTCACCGCGGTCGGCCTCGTGGTGCTGTGGCGGAGCCGTCGGGTCGATGCCGACACGAAGGCCGCCGCGCTCGGCCTCGGCGTGCTGCTCGCGAGCCCCTACATCTATCTCTACGACCTCGCGATCCTCGCCGTGCCGCTCGCCTTCCTCTTGCGCGCGGCGCTCGCCCGTGGATTTCTGCCCGGCGAGACGGCCGGGCTGGCGCTGATCGCCGGCCTGTTTCTGGTGCTGCCGGTGGTGGGCGTGCCGGTCGGCCTGTTCGGGGTCGCCGTCACCGCTGCGCTGGTCGCCCGCCGGGCTTTTGCCGCCCCCGTCCCGCAAGCCGTCTGACGCTCCGAGACCGCCGGCCGCGACGGATCGCCACGCCCGAAAGTCGAGGGGTGGACGGTGCGAAACGGTCTTGCAAGGATCGGCGGTTGCGCTGCAATATTTCGCAAAACAAGAATTCGACGGTGAGTGAAACCGGCGCCACGCGCCGCATCCGGGAGGTTATTGCCGTGACAGAGCATCGCACGACGCGCGACAAGCCGTGGATCATCCGCACCTATGCGGGTCATTCGACCGCCCGCGAGTCGAACGCGCTGTATCGGAGGAACCTCGCCAAGGGGCAGACCGGCCTGTCGGTCGCCTTCGACCTGCCGACCCAGACCGGCTACGACAGCGACCACGCCCTCGCCCGCGGCGAGGTCGGCAAGGTGGGCGTGGCGATCTCGCACATCGGCGACATGCGCGCGCTGTTCGACGGCATCCCGCTCGCCGAGATGAACACCTCGATGACCATCAACGCCACCGCCGCCTGGCTGCTGGCCTTGTATGTCGCGGTGGCGGACGAGCAGGGCGCCCCGCGCGGAAAGCTCACCGGCACCACCCAGAACGACATCATCAAGGAATATCTGTCGCGCGGCACCTACGTGTTTCCGCCGGGGCCGTCGATGCGGCTGATCAAGGACGTGATCCTGTTCACGACCCGCGAGATGCCCAAATGGAACCCGATGAACGTCTGCTCCTACCATCTGCAGGAGGCGGGCGCGACGCCGGTGCAGGAGCTCGCCTATGCGCTGGCGACCGCCGTGGCGGTGCTCGATTCGGTGAAGGCCACCGGCGAGATGGAGGGCGCGAAATTCGGCGAGGTGGTCGGGCGCATCTCGTTCTTCGTCAATGCCGGCATGCGGTTCGTCACCGAGATCTGCAAGATGCGGGCGTTCGTCGAGATCTGGGACGAGCTGACCCGCGAGCGCTACGGCGTCGAGGACCCGAAGCAGCGCTATTTCCGCTACGGCGTGCAGGTGAACTCGTTGGGGCTCACCGAGCAGCAGCCGGAGAACAACGTCTATCGCATCTTCCTGCAGATGCTCGCGGTGACGCTGTCGAAGACCGCGCGGGCGCGCGCCGTGCAGCTTCCCGCCTGGAACGAGGCGCTCGGCCTGCCGACCCCGTGGGATCAGCAATGGTCGCTGCGTGCCCAGCAAATCCTCGCCTACGAAAGTGATCTGCTCGAATATGCCGACGTCTTCACCGGCTCGACCGAGATCGCCAAGAAGGTCGCCGAGCTGAAGGCGGAAGCCCAGGACGAGCTGCGGCGCATCCTCGAGATGGGTGGCGCGGTGGCGGCGATCGACTCGGGCTATCTGAAGGCGCAGCTGGTGAACTCCAACTCGCGGCGCCTCGAGCTGATCGAGGCCGGCGAGCAGGTGGTGGTCGGCGTCAACAAGTTCGTCGAGACCGAGCCGTCGCCGCTGCCGACCGGGGACGGCGCGATCATCACCGTGCCGCCGGAGGTCGAGGCCGAGCAGGTCGCCCGCCTGCAGGCGTGGCGCGAGGCGCGCGACAATGCCGCCGTCGCCGAGGCTTTGGCGGCGCTGCGCCGGGCGGCGACGGAGGGCACCAACATCATGCCGCCCTCGATCGCCTGCGCGAAGGCCGGCGTCACCACCGGCGAGTGGGCTTTCGCCTTGCGCGAAGGATTTGGCGAGTACCGCGCCCCGACCGGCGTGTCGGCGGCCGCGCGCAACGACGCCAAGAACATCGACGAGCTGAAGGCCGAGGTCGACCGCGTGTCGCGAAAGCTCGGGCGCCGGCTGAAATTCCTGGTCGGCAAGCCGGGCCTCGACGGCCATTCGAACGGCGCCGAGCAGGTGGCGGTGCGCGCCCGCGACGCCGGCATGGACGTGGTCTATGACGGCATCCGCTTCACCCCGGCCGACATCGCCCAGGCGGCGCGCGAGAAGGACGTGCACGTGGTCGGGCTGTCGATCCTGTCGGGCTCGCACATGGAGCTGGTCGCCGAGGTGATGGCGAAGCTCAAGGAGGCCGGCGCCGCCCATGTGCCGGTGGTGGTCGGCGGCATCATCCCGCCCGACGACGCCGCGGCGTTGCGCGCGTCCGGGGTGGCGGGGGTCTACACGCCGAAGGACTTCGACCTCAACAGGATCATGCACGAGGTGGTCCGCATCGTCGAAGACGCCGCCTCCGACAAGGCGGCCTGACGGGCTCGCCCGGCCGGACTCGCCCGGCGAACGGACTGGTCCGGCAAAGGGGCATTTCCGGTCGGGCGGCATCGGCCCGACCACCCGTCCCTTGCGTCGTGGTGCCTCGGCAGGGGAGGCGCCCCCGCCCCTAGGACCATTTTCTTAAGGCGCGCGGCGGGGCGAAGCCGTAAACTCCGGCCCGACCGCCCCGTCGGCGCCCGGAGAGGCGCGGGCGGGGCCACAGGGATTCCGAGACCGGGGGGCTCATGGCTCGCAAGTATTTCGGCACCGACGGCATTCGCGGCCGCGCGAACGGCGTCATCACCGCGGACCTCGCGCTCAAGGTGGGGCAGGCGACCGGCCTCGTCTTCCGCCAGGGCGACCACCGCAACCGGGTGGTGATCGGCAAGGACACCCGGCTGTCCGGCTACATGATCGAGAACGCGATGGTCGCGGGCTTCACCTCGGTCGGGCTCGACGTGCTTCTGCTCGGGCCGATGCCGACGCCGGCGGTGGCGATGCTCACCCGCTCGATGCGCGCCGATCTCGGCGTGATGATCTCCGCCTCGCACAACCCGTACGACGACAACGGCATCAAGCTGTTCGGCCCGGACGGCTACAAGCTGTCGGACGACCAGGAGGAGGAGATCGAGCGACTGATCGATTCCGACCTCTCCAAGCGGCTCGCGAAATCGCCGGCGCTCGGGCGGGCCAAGCGCATCGAGGGCGTGCGCGACCGCTATATCGAGTTCGCCAAACGCACGCTTCCGCGCGCTCTCTCGCTCGAAGGCCTGCGGGTGGTGGTCGATTGCGCCAACGGCGCCGCCTACAAGGTGGTGCCGGAAGCCCTGTGGGAGCTCGGCGCCGAGGTGATCCCGGTCGGCGTCGACCCGGACGGCCTCAACATCAACCGCGAATGCGGCTCGACCTCGCCCGCCACCCTCAAGGCAAAGGTGCGGGAGATGCGGGCCGATGTCGGCATCGCGCTCGACGGCGACGCCGACCGCGTGGTGATGGTCGACGAGCACGGCCAACTGGTCGACGGCGACCAGCTCCTCGCGGTGATCGCCGAGAGCTGGCAGGAGGACGGCCGGTTGTCGCAGCCCGGCATCGTCGCCACCATCATGAGCAATCTCGGGCTCGAGCGGCATCTCGCGCAGCGTGGCCTGTCGCTGCTGCGCACGCCGGTCGGCGACCGCTACGTGCTCGAGCGCATGCGCGAGCACGGCCACAATGTCGGCGGCGAGCCGTCCGGCCACATCATCTTGTCCGACTACGCGACCACCGGCGACGGCTTCGTCGCCGCGCTGCAGGTGCTCGCCTGCGTGAAGAAGATGGATCAGCCGGTGTCGGTGGTGTGCCACCGCTTCGAGCCGTTGCCGCAGGTGACCAAGAACGTGCGCTACCGCAACGGCGGCGGCGCCAAGCCCACCGAGCACGAGACGGTCGTGGGCGTGATCGCCGGGGCCGAGCAGCGGCTCAACGGCCACGGCCGGCTGATCGTGCGGCCCTCCGGCACCGAGCCGGTGATCCGGGTGACCGGGGAGGGCGACGACCCCGATCTGGTCGAGGCGGTGGTCGACGAGATCGTCGGCGCCATCACCGAGGTGTCGGCCGCCGGCTGACCCGGGTTTCGACGGCGACTTTGTCGGTCGTCCGACGTTTCCCTCTCGCGATCGAAAAGCGGACGAAAAAGGCCCGGCTCGCGCCGGGCCTTTTTCTCGTGCCGGTCCCGCCCCGCGTGGGTGGCCGAAGTCCCTCTACGACGGGCGTTCGAGGACACTCCGGGGGCGTTCGGGGGGCGTTCGGGGGCAGGCGGTTCGGGAGGCCGGGCGGGGGTCTTCGCCACCGGTATGAACGAAACATTAATGGTTAATCGTCATTAACGAATAGGGTTAAGAGTTAGGGTTAATCGGCCTTTAACCAATGGTTGTCACGATGGTCTCCGCCAGTAACCGAGTCGGGTCGCGGCCTCGCGCCCTGCCACATGGAAGGACATGTCATGGCAAACCTGAAAATGTTTGCAGTTGCGGGATCGGCCGTGCTCCTGAGCCTCGACGCCGCGGCTGCCGCCGATCTTCCCCTCGCTCCGCCGCCGATGCCGGTGCCGGTCGTCCAGGAATTTTCCGGATGGTACCTGCGCGGTGACATCGGCTTCTCCAATCAGCAGGTGAAGGACATCACCAACGTCCTCGACACCGCGCCCGGCGTCGCCTCCGTCGACACCATCCACAAGTCGTTCGACTCGGCACCGTTCTTCGGTCTCGGCATCGGCTATCAGTTCAACGACTGGCTGCGCGCCGATTTCACCGGCGAGTATCGCTCGAGCGCCAACTTCCACGGCCTGCAGGTGGTGTCCGACGCGCTCGGCCCGGCCTTCACCGACGAGTACTCCGCGTCGAAGTCCGAGTGGCTGGCGATGGCCAACCTCTATGCCGATCTCGGCACCTGGTGGTGCGTCACGCCGTTCGTCGGCGTCGGCATCGGCGCGGCGAACGTGCGGATCGCCAATTTCGTCGACACCAACACGGTGACCGGCGGCGTCGCCTATGCCGGCGACACCGACACCTGGAATTTCGCCTGGGCGGTGCATGCCGGCCTCGCCTACCGGGTGTCGCCGAGCTTCACGGTCGAGCTCGCCTATCGCTATCTCGACCTCGGCGATGCGGCCTCCGGCGACATCATGGCCTATACCGGGCTGAACACCGTCAACAACCCGGAGAATTTCGATCACATCACCTCGCACGACATCAAGCTCGGCGTGCGCTGGATGCTGAACCCGCCGGAGCCGCTCTATGCGCCGCCGCTGATGCGCAAGGGCTGATCGGCGCGATCGAAACGTCGGCCGACGCGCGGCCCGCGTCGGCGAGCGAAGCGGTGCGGAGCGATCCGCGCCGCTTCTCTTTTTTTCCGGTGAGCGTTCGGGCGGGCGGCGGCCGGCGGCCGTCTCGTCACGTCGCGGGGTCGACCGACACCGCCGCCAAGTTCGCGATCACGACGTCGGCGCCGTGCGCGCGCAGCGCCTCCTCGTGGTCGCCGCGGTCGACGCCGACCACGCGGCAGAAGCCGGCGCGCCGGCCGGCGGCGACGCCGGCAATCGCGTCCTCGAACAGCACCGCTTTTTCGGGCGAAACGCCGAGCCGGTCGAGCGCCTCGAGAAACAACGCCGGGTCGGGCTTGCCGGCGAGCCGCAGGCGGGCGGCGTCGATCCCGTCCACCCGCACGTCGACCAGCCCGTCGAGGCCGGTCGCCTCCAGCACCGCCGCGCAATTGGCGCTCGACGAGGCGACTGCCACCTTGATCCCGGCCGCCCGCATCGCCGCCATCGTCTCGGCGGCGCCGGGCTCGGCGGTGGCGTCGGTGCGCAGCCGGCCCTGCACCAGCCGGTTCTTGTGCCTGGCGAGGTTTTGCACGGTGTCGAGATCGTCCGCATCGTCGGGGCTGCCTTCGGGCAGCGAGATGCCGCGCGAGCCGAGAAAGGCGCGGATGCCGTCGAGCCGCGGCTTTCCGTCGACATGGGCGAGATAGTCGGCGGCCGGGTCGAACGGGCGGAACGGAACGCCCTCCTGCGCCGCGCGCCGGCGGAGAAAGTCGTCGAACACGGTCTTCCACACCGCCGCATGGATGCGCGCCGTGTCGGTCAACACGCCGTCGAGGTCGAACACGGCGGCCTCGAACTCTCGTCGCGACACGACGAGGCGCGGTCTCTCCTGCATGGATCCCCTTTCCCGATGGTCGTGTGGGTGTTGCGGGGCACGTGCGCCGCGCCGGGATCAACCCCGCCGGCCGCCGCGCCGTTCCGCGTGAAAACCGATCAGCGCTGCACGCGCATGCCGACCGTGACGGTGGTGTCGGTCCAGTCGGCGTCCTCGACGTTCGAGCGCAGCCACTCGTGCCGCACCTCGCCGGTGAGCGCAAACTCCCGGCTCAACTTGTACAGCATCGCGAAGGAGACGAGGTAGCGGTCGTCGACCCGGTTCGAGCCGACATAGTCGTCGAGCCCGAAGCCGACCTGTGCGGTGCCGATCAGCCAGCGGCGAAACGCGTGCTCGACCTTCAGCCCGATGTCGCGGCTGAACACGCCCGACATGTCCGGCACGATGATCTCGCCGACCGCGGTGGTGGCGGTCAGCGTCACCGTGGTGAGCGGCGTCGCGGTGTAGGCGAGCGCGGCGTCGACCGTCAGCCCCGACGGGCCGGTGAGCGCCGGGTCCCGGTAGGAGCGCCACAGCCAGCCGACCGAGCCCTCGCCGGTGAGCTTGCGGGTGATCTCGAACGAGGTGCCGGCCTTCACATAGGTGCCGACCGAATCGCGGTCGTAGCCGTTGCGGTCGAGTTCTTGCGCGTGCACGCGGGTGTCGGCGCCCGACTCGACGAACGGCTTCAGGCCGGGCTTCAGCTCGTAGCCGATCCGCAGCGAGCCGCCGTACTGGTCGTACTCGCGGTCGCCGTTGCCCGAGGTGGTGCCGTCGGTCAGCTCGGAATCGGTGTAGGAGACGTGGTCGATGGTCCCCTTGCCGGTCACCTCCAGCCGGTTGAATCCTTGCGTGTAGCCGGCGGTGCCGCCGACCGTGGTGACGATCGGGAAGCGCTTCAGCCCGGTCTGGATGTTCGGGCTGCCGGGGTTGTCGGTCGAGATCAGCACCCGCCCTTCGACATCGGCGTGGCTGAACCGGTCGACGTCGATCCGGCCGCGCACGCGGCTGTCCATCGACGGGCGGTCGATCACCTCCGGCGTCGACAGCGCGGCGATCGTGCCGTCGTTCTGGGTGGTGCCGCCGCTGTAGGTCGAGCCGTACCAGGTGTAGCTGCCTCGCAGGTCCGCCTCGAGCGAATGGCGCTCCCAGTCGGAGCGGACCGACAGCTCCGGCGCGACGGTGGTGAAGGAGGAGCCGGCCAGGCCGTCGACACGGGTCGGGTTGGTCTCGTAGCCGCCCTTGATCTCGATCGCCGGCCGCATCACGAAGCTGCCGACCCGGATGCCGGTCGGGGCGAACGGGTCGTCCGCCGCCGGCGGGCTTTTCCGCGCAATGGCGACGGTGGTCGGCACGTTGAGCACCGAGGTGGTGTCGATCGGCGGGCCGCCGCGTCGCACCATCCGCGGCGGCACCACCACCGCGGCCGGCAGATGGGTGCCGGGCGCGGCCTCGGCCGGCAGCGGCGCTGCGTTCTTTCGCGCGGCCTCGCGCTGGCGCTGGGTGAGCGGCAGCGCCTTGCTGCGGTCCTTGCGGCGGTTGAACGGGTCGAAGCCGGTGTCGTCGGCGGGTGCGGCGTCGCCCGCCGGGGCGGCGAGGTCGGCCGGGCCGCCGCCCGCAGGCGCCGCGGCGCCGCGGTCGAGCGTGTCGGCGATCGGCGAAAAGAGCCCGCCTGCGGGCTCCGATCCCGGCAGCGTGCCGGAGCTCGTCTGGGCGCGCGCCGCCGGCCCGGTGACCGTCCCGAGGACCGTGGCCACCGCCGCGACGAGAACCATGAGACCAGGCGAGCGCCGCGGCACCGAAAAAATCCTCCAGGTCGGCCGGACGGGTCGGTCGGACGGCACGGACGGTTCAGGGTTACGGCCATCATGGTTAATGCCCGGTTGACGTCGCTCGCCGGCGCGGGACACGCGCCGCGCGACGGCCGCGGATGCGCGCGGGACCGGACGTTGCGCGGCGCCGGAAATGGAGTAGGAACGGGCGCATGTCCGATGGGATCGAGCTTCCACCCGCCCCGCCGACCGGCCTAGACGACGACCTGATCGCCGCCGGCCTGCGCACCCTCGAGGCCGAGGCCGACGGCATCGCCGCGCTCTCCGCCGCGATGGCCGACGGTCTGCGCACGCCGTTCGTCGCCGCCGCCAAGGCGATCCGCGACGCCCGCGGGCGCGTCGTGGTGTCCGGCATGGGCAAGTCCGGCCATGTCGGCCGCAAGATCGCGGCGACGCTCGCCTCGACCGGGACGCCGGCCTTCTTCGTTCACCCGGCCGAGGCCGGGCACGGCGACCTCGGCATGATCACCCCGGACGACGTGGTGATCGCGCTGTCGTGGTCGGGCGAGACCACCGAGCTGAAGGGCCTGATCGAGTATTCGCGCCGCTTCCGCATCACCCTCGTCGCCATCACCTCGGAGGCCGGGAGCACGCTCGGCAAGGCGGCCGACGTGGTGCTGGCGCTGCCGCAGGCGCGCGAGGCGTGCCCGCACAATCTGGCGCCGACCACCTCCTCGCTGATGCAGCTGGCGATCGGTGACGCCCTGGCGATCGCGCTGCTCGAGAGCCGCGGCTTCACCCCGCGCGACTTCCGCATCCTGCATCCGGGCGGCCGGCTCGGCGCGGCGCTGACCTTCGTGCGCGACCTGATGCACCCGGCCGAGGCGATGCCGCTGGTGGCGATCGGCAGCCGAATGGGCGGCGCGATCGTCGAGATGTCGACCAAGGGGTTCGGCTGCGTCGGCATCGTCGATGCGGCCGGCAATCTGGTCGGCATCATCACCGACGGCGACCTGCGCCGCCACATGCGCCCCGACCTCCTGGACCTCGCGGTCGAGCGGGTGATGACGGGAAAGCCGATCTGCCTCGCCCCCGATCAGCTGGCGAGCGAGGCCCTGCAGCGGCTCAACACCTCGAAGATCACCGCGGTGTTCGTGATGGAGGGGACGCGGCCGATCGGCATCGTCCACCTGCACGATCTGCTGCGCGCCGGCGTCGCCTGATCGTCGGCCGCGCCTTTTCGGGGCGGAGACGGCGCGGGCGAGCCCGCCCGCGTCCGAGGCTCCGAACGGTCTCTCACCAGGGCAGCTCGCCGGAATCGTCGACGAAGCTGCCGGTCGGCCCCTCGCCGTCGATCAGCGCGAAGGCGATGGCGATCACCGCCGCCTGCTCCGGCGTGCGGGTGCCGGCGAAGCCGGTCGCCGCGGTCGCCGTGTAGCCCGGGCAGACCGCGTTGACCTTGATCCCCTTGGCGGCCAGGTCGCCGGCATAGCTGACGGTGAGCGAGTTCAGCGCCGCCTTGGAGGCCTGATAGGTCGGCATCTTGGTGTCGGCATAGGCCCAGCTCGGGTCGGCGCGCAGGCCGAACGAGCCGAGCGAGGAGGACACCACGACGATCCGGGCCCGGTCGGACTTTTCCAACAGCGGGATCATCGCCTCGGTCAGGCGGACGGTGCCGACCACGTTGACCGCCAGCGTCCGCTCCAGCCGCTCGACCACCGACAGCGTCGGGTCGTAGTCGAGGCCGATTCCGGCATTGTCGACCAGCACGTCGAGGTGGCCGTAATCGCGCGCGATCAGCGCGGCGAGCGCGGTGACGCTGGCGTCGTCGGTGGTGTCGAGCTGCACCGGCCAGACCTGGAGATCGTCCGCGCGCAAGGCGGCGGCGGCTTCCTCGCCGCGATCGAGGTCACGGCAGCCGAGCAGCACGTGCACGTCCCGGCGGGCGAGCCCGGCGGCGATGGCCAGCCCGATGCCGCGATTGGCGCCGCTGACGAGGGCGATCGTCTTGTTCGTTCCCATGCTCTGGTCCGCTCCGAAATGGGCCGGAGCCGCGCCCCGACGTCGAGCGAGCATGGGCGGCGGCCTCCGGAGCAACCCCGGCCACGGCCGAGGGACTTGCACAGGCAAGCCGACCCTTCGTATAAAACCTCGAGCTTACTCGAGGTCAAGCGGTATCGGGGTGTCCGCACGCGCGTCGCCGTCGTGACCGGAGGCGCCGTCGGCGACGGCGCCTCGACGCGGCATCGCGCGCGCCCGCGGGAGGCGGGGGGCTCTCAGAGCCCGTTTGGAAACTCGGACGCGGGCTGCGTTGCGGCGCGAA
>NZ_AKZI01000071.1 GCF_000293785.1 Rhodovulum sp. PH10
TCGTGGCCGCGGTCTCGCCGGAGGGCTCGGCGCCGGCGCGCGGCGGCGGGGCGGCGGCGGGCGTGCCGCTGCCGGTCGAGGCGGCGGCCGGGGGCGCGGCGAGCGCCTCCTCCATCAGCTTCTCGATCCGGGTGAGCGACTGGGCGCCCTTGCTGGTGAGCATCACCGGGCGCGGCACGTCGGCCTTCTCGGCCACCTGCGGGCCGATCTCGGCCGGGTTCGGCGCCACGCCCGGGATGTTCTTCAGCTCGATGCCCTGATGGGCGAACTGCATCACGTCGTGCCACACCATCGCCGGCACCGAGCCGCCGGTCATCCGGTTGAGCGGCGAGTAGTCGTCGTTGCCGAACCACACGCCGCACACGAAGTTGCCGGTGTAGCCGACGAACCAGGCGTCGCGATAGGCGTTGGTGGTGCCGGTCTTGCCGGCCGACTTGATGCCGTCGAGCAGCGCGCGGCGGGCGGTGCCTTCCTCGACCACCTTGTTCATCATGAAGGCCATCTCGGAGGCGACCTTCTCCGGCATCACCCGGCGCGGTTTTGGCCCGTCACGGTCGAACCGCCAGATCGTCTCGCCGGTGCCGGTGCGCACCTCCAGGATGGCGTGCGGCGTCACCGCCACGCCGCCGTTCGGGAAGGTGGCGTAGGCGACGGTGTGGTTCAGCACGTGCACCTCGTCGGCGCCGATCGGCAGCGAGGGCGTGTCGGGGAGCGGCGTGTCGACGCCCATCGCCTTGGCGAGCTTGACGATCTTTGCGCGGCCGGCCTTCGCGTTGCCGTTGCCGGCGAAGATCGACAGCTTCACCGCCACGGTGTTGATCGAGTATTTGAGCGCGGTGACCAGCGGCATGGCACCGCGATAGCTGCCGCCATAATTCTTCGGGCACCAGTTGCCGAGGCAGACCGGCCCGTCGACCACCCGCGAGTTCGGCGTCATGCCTTCCAGCAGCGCGGTCGAGTAGACATAGGGCTTGAACGAGGAGCCCGGCTGGCGCAGCGCGTCGGTCGCCCGGTTGAACTGGCTCTCGCCGTAGTCGACGCCGCCGACCATCGCCCGCACCGCGCCGTCGGTGTCGGCCACCACGGTGGCCGCCTGCTTGGCGTGATAGGCCCGGCCGTACTGGCGGATCGCGTCGTCGATCGCCTTGTCGGTCGCCTTCTGGAGATTGGGATCGAGCGCGGTGCGCACCACGAAGGCGCGCTCGGTGATCGACTTCGGCAGCTTGTCGACCAGCTTGCGCATCTCGTCGAAGGCGTAGTCGAGATAGTAGTTGGGGGCGGCCTCGTCGCGCCGGTCGATCGACTTCGCCGGGTTGCGGCGGGCGCCGAACACCTGACCCTCGGTCATGAAGCCGGCCTCGACCAGGTTGTCGAGCACCACGTTTGCGCGGGCGCGGGCGGCCGGCAGGTTGATGTGCGGGGCGTACTTGGTCGGCGCCTTGAACAGGCCGGCGAGCATCGCCGCCTCGGCGAGCGTCACGTCGCGCGCCGACTTGCCGAAATAATACTGTGCCGCCGCGTCCACCCCGTAGGTGCCGCCGCCCATATAGGCGCGGTCGAGATAGAGCTTGAGGATCTCGTTCTTGGTCAGCCGCGACTCGAGCCACAGCGCGAGAAACGCCTCCTTGACCTTGCGCTCGAGGGTGCGCTCGTTCGACAGGAAGAGGTTTTTGGCGAGCTGCTGGCTGAGCGACGAGCCGCCCTGCACCACGCCGCCGGCCCGCGCATTGGTGACGAGGGCGCGCAGGGTGCCGGCGACGTCGATGCCGAAATGGTCGTAGAAGCGGCGGTCCTCGGTGGCGAGCACCGCCTTGATCAGGTGGTCGGGATAGTCCTCGAGCGGGATCGAGTCGTTGTGCTTGATGCCGCGCGAGCCGACCTCGTTGCCGTAGCGGTCGAGAAACACCACCGACAATTCCGACTTCTTCAGCCAGTCCTCGTCGGAGGTCTCCTGAAAGGCGGGAATGGCGAGCGCCAGCATCAGCACGCTGCCGAAGAAGCCGAGCGTCAGCGCCTCCGAGACCGGCTCGACCAGCACCCAGCGCCGCCAGCCGGCGACGTGGAAGCGGTCCATCACCACCACCCAGCGCTCGAACGCCTCGCGGCTCCAGCGGAACCCCTTGAACAGGCCGAAATCGAGCCGGGCGTCGAGATCGAGGAAAAAGCGCCGGATGCGCTCCAGCGGCGACACGCGCCGGTCGTGGTCCGAAGGGTCCTGCACGCCAGTTCCTCGCCGCTCGGCGCCCGCCGCCTCGCCTTCGCCGCCGTCCGGGACGCGCGCGACGGTCGGCTCTGCCGGATGTGCCGAACCGGAATCGGGTTTAGCCGAAGGCGCTCGGGTCGCCAATCTCCCCGGAGTCAGAAAGCGAACGAATTATGGGGGGAGTATGGCCGCGCCCGTGCGGCCGCACCCTGTGCGGGCGAGGGGCGCTCAGTAGCGGGTCCGCAGCGGCGGGCCGTACACCTGCCACTTGCGCGGATCGTAGCCGCGCGGAAACTCGCAGCGGAAGGCGATGTACTCGCCCCATTGGCGATGCACGCTGGTGATCCGGGCGACCTTGTTCCAGCGCGCGCAGCGATCGGCGGCGATCTGGCGATAGACCGGCTCGATCTCCGGCGCCCAGGCGATGATGCCGCCGGTGTCGTTGCTCTCGATCGGCGAGGTGAAGAAGGCGCCCGCGGCGGCGGGAACCGCCGTCAGCGGCAGGAGCGAGAGGGCGGCAAGAAGAACTCTGCGCATCGCAAGACCTCGACGGATGGGCACGAGAGAGCCGCCGCCGGCGGAGCGGCGGCCGCGAGCCGCCACGTTCCCACGTTCGGGGCGGGCGCCGCAACGCCCCGCCGGTGAATCGCCGGTCGCTGTCGCGCCGCGGCCACACCCGACGGTGGCCGAATGCCGGCGGTCCGCGCCGCCGCGGCGATCTCGCGCGTTCGTGATGCGGTCGTGAAGGCGAATTCGGAAACTATTCCAGTGGTAGGTGGTTGGCTCGCCCGGTGGCCGGTCGAACCGGCCGCCCCCGCCGATCGACCCACCGGTGCGACCTTTCGCCGACCTCTGTCGAGGAGTGACGTCATGGCTGTCCGAACCCTGCGGCCGCGCGGTGGCCTCGTATCGCTCGTGCTGGCCGGCGCCATCGCGGCCTTTGGCCTGCTGGCCGGCGGTGCCGCCGTCGCCCGCGAAAGCGACGGGTCCGCCAAGGACTTTCTCTCCGGCATCTACCGAACCTATGTCGGCAGCTCGACCGCCGCCGCGAAGGGCGTGCGGCTCGACTCGGCCGACGCCGTGCGGCGCTATTTCTCGCACGGCCTCGCCTCGGTGATCCTGGAGGACGGCCGCGACAAGCTCGCCCGCGGCGACGGGCCGGTGATCGGCAACGATCCGTTCGTCGGCCACGACGCCTGGGACATCGCCAAGCTCGCGATCGACGTGAAGAGCGTGGGCCCGGCCAAGGCGGTCGGCACCGTGAGCTTCGAGAATTTCGGCAAGCCCGAGACGGTGACGGTAGACCTCCTCAAGGTCGGCGACGACTGGCGGGTCGCCGAGATCACCTGGGGCCCGCTCAGCCTGCGCGGCCTCTACAAGACCAAGTGGCAGGCCGCCCGGACGCTCGCGAGCAGTGCACCGACGAAGTGAGGCCGGCGAAGCGCGGCCGGCGACCCGACGGCGGCCGTCGCATGACGCGAGCGACGGCCGAGGGCCGGCGGAACTCGGCAAGACCTCCGCTTGCCCTCCCCACTTGCCCTCCCCAGAAGCTTGCAATCGTTCTATAAGCCGGGAACCCCTGTCGAGCCGAACTCCTCGATCTCAGGAATCCCGCCATGAACGCGCCCGCGCAAATTCTTCCTCCGTTCCGCTACACGCCGCTCTTCCCGACCGCGGCGGACACCACGCCCTACCGCAAGATCACCGGTGAGGGCGTGCGCGTGGAGAAGGCGTTCGGCCGCGACTTCCTGGTGGTCGAGCCGGCGGCGCTGAAGGCGCTCGCGGAAGCCGCCTTCGTCGACATCAGCCACCTCTTGCGCCCGGCGCATCTGAAGCAGCTGCGCGCCATCCTGGAGGATCCGGAGGCCTCGGCGAACGACAAGTTCGTCGCCTACGACTTTCTCAAGAACGCCAACATCGCCGCCGGCGGCGTCCTGCCGATGTGCCAGGACACCGGCACGGTGATCGTTTCCGGCAAGAAGGGCCGCCGGGTGTGGACCGAGGGCGAGGACGAGGCGTCGCTCGCCGAGGGCGCCCGCGACGCCTACCTGAAGAAGAATCTGCGCTACTCGCAGCTCGCGCCGCTGTCGATGTTCGAGGAGAAGAACACGAGGAACAACCTGCCGGCGCAGATCGAGATCGCCGCCGACACCCACGGTGACGAGCTCGCCTACAAGTTCCTGTTCATCGCCAAGGGTGGCGGCTCGGCCAATAAATCGTTCCTCTATCAGGCGACGCCGTCGATCCTCACCCACGACCGCCTGCTCGCCTTCCTGAAGGAGAAGATCCTCACCCTCGGCACCGCGGCCTGCCCGCCCTATCACCTCGCGGTGGTGATCGGCGGCACCTCGGTCGAGCTGACCATGAAGACGGTGAAGTACGCCTCGGTAAAATATCTCGACGGGCTGCCGACCGAGGGCTCGGAGGACGGCCACGCCTTCCGCGATCTCGCGATGGAGGCGGAGATCCACAAGATGACGCAGGATCTCGGCGTCGGCGCGCAGTTCGGCGGAAAATACTTCTGCCACGACGTGCGGGTGGTGCGGCTGCCGCGCCACGGCGCCTCGCTGCCGATCGGCATCGGCGTCTCGTGCTCGGCCGACCGCCAGGCGCTCGGCAAGATCACGCCGGAGGGCGTCTTCCTCGAGGAGCTGGAGCACAATCCGGCGCAGTATCTGCCGGAGATCGACCTGCACAAGCTCGGCGGCAAGGTGGTGCGGATCGACCTGCGCAAGCCGATGCCGGAGATTCTCGCCGAGCTGACCGAGCATCCGATCAAGACGCTGTGCAAGCTGTCGGGGCCGATGATCGTCGCCCGCGACCTCGCCCACGCGAAGCTGCGCGAGCGGCTGGAGAGCGGGCAGGGTTTGCCGGACTACGTGAAGAACCACCCGATCTATTATGCCGGCCCGGCCAAGACGCCGGAGGGCTACGCCTCCGGCGCGTTCGGCCCGACCACCGCGGGACGGATGGATTCCTACGTCGCCGACTTCCAGGCGGCCGGCGGCTCGCTGATCACGGTCGCCAAGGGCAATCGCTCGCCGGCGGTGCGCGAGGCCTGCCAGAAATACGGCGGCTTCTATCTCGCCTCGATCGGCGGCGCCGCGGCGAACCTCGCCGAGCACTGCATCAAGAAGGTCGAGGTGCTGGAATATCCCGAGCTCGGGATGGAGGCGATCTGGCGCATCGAGGTGGAGGATTTTCCGGCCTTCATCGTCGTCGACGACAAGGGCAACGACTTCTTCAAGGAGCTGCATCTCGCCTGATATCGCGGGCTCTTTCGGAGCCGCGACGACGTCCGCGCGCCCGGATCACGACGTCCGGGTGCGGGTGCAGAGCGTTCTGTTCATCGTCGACAGTTCCTCGATTGTCCTCGAGCGCCGCGCGGGATGACCCCGTGCGCCCGTGTCGCTGGCGCATGGCGAACGGGTGGTATAAGAATGCGTCCGCGTGGGCATCTCTCGGTTGTCGAAATGAGAGAATTCATGCCGCGCGATTTCATTTGACGGGTTGTTATCGGCGCGGTTTGCAACGTGCAGAACGGCATTTCGACAGCGGGCGAACACGACCAGCGTGCGCGGGCGTTCGCCGTCGCACAAAGCGCGCTCGCGCGAATCGCCGAGACGGGGCTCTTGCCGGACCCGGCGACGTTCGAGGTGTGGTTCGTGCATCTGTCCGGCACCAATCTCGGCCTCAGCCGCGACCTCGAGACGCTGATCGCCAGTGGTGAGGTCTCGGTCGAGGGCGTGCGGGAGATCCACGACCGCCATCTGTCGCCGCAGCGCACCGCCCAGCGCCTCATCACGGTCGGCGAGAGCTTGCGCGAGGAGGCCCACCGGGTCGGCACGCTGATCGGCGCGGCGCACGAGAGCGCCGATACCTACGCCTTCGGGCTCGACGGCATGAGCCGCCGGCTCGGCGTGTTCGACGGCCATCAGACGCTGCAGAGCATCGTCTCCGAGCTGATCAAGTCGACCGACAACATCAAGCGCACCAACACCCGCCTGCAGGCGCAGCTGAAGAAGTCCGAGGCGCAGGTGCGCTCGCTGCAGCACAGCCTCGAGTTCGTGCAGGCCGAGAGCATCACCGATCCGGTGACCGCGGTGGGCAATCGCAAGCTGTTCGATCAGGCGCTCGGCCGGCTGATCGAGGCCTCGCACGAGAGCGGCACCGCACTGTCGCTGGCGATCGCCGACGTCGACCATTTCAAGGACTTCAACGACCGCTTCGGCCATCAGATCGGCGACGACGTGCTGCGCCTGGTCGGCACGGTGATCAAGCAGCACGTGCGTGGCGACGACCTGATCTGCCGCTACGGCGGCGACGAGTTCGCGATCTTGCTGCCGCGGGCGACGCTGCAGGACGCGCTGGCGATCGGCGAGGCCTTGCGCCGCGCGGTGTCCGAGAAGGGGCTGCTGCGCCGTTCGACCCAGCAAACGCTCGGCCGGGTCAGCGTGTCGGTCGGAGTCGCCGAGCACGCCCGCGGCGACGCCCCGGCGGCGCTGGTGCGGGCGGCCGACGCCTGCCTGCTCGCGGCCAAGCGCAAGGGTCGCAACTGCGTGGTCGGCTGAGGTTTTTCCCGCCGCCACGGTGAACGCCACCGGGGCGGTGCCCCATCCCGGAACCGCCTGCGCTTGTGGCGTTCACGCCGGTTTGTTAAGAGCCCGGCGAGCCGGCCGTCGGCGGGGAGCGGGGACGACACCATGCGCGTGGCAATGATCGGCACCGGCTATGTCGGGCTGGTATCGGGGGCGTGCTTCGCCGATTTCGGTCACACCGTCACCTGCGTCGACAAGGACGCCGGCAAGATCGCCGCGCTGCAGGCGGGCGAGATCCCGATCTACGAGCCGGGGCTCGACCAGCTGGTCGCGACCAACGTGCGCGAGAAGCGGCTCGACTTCACCACCGAGCTGGCCGGCCCCGTGGCCGAGGCGGAGGCGGTGTTCATCGCGGTCGGCACCCCCTCGCGGCGTGGCGACGGCCATGCCGACCTCTCCTACGTCCATGCCTGCGCCCGCGAGATCGCCGCGGCGCTCGACGGCTTCACCGTCGTCGTCACCAAGTCGACCGTGCCGGTCGGCACCGGCGACGAGGTCGAGCGCATCATCCGCGAGACGCGGCCGGACGCCGACTATGCGGTGGTGTCCAATCCCGAGTTCTTGCGCGAGGGCGCGGCGATCCGCGACTTCAAGCATCCCGACCGCATCGTCATCGGCACCGCCGACGAGCGCGCCAAGGCGGTGATGACCGAGCTCTACCGCCCGCTCTATCTCAACCAGGCGCCGCTGTTGTTCACCAAGCGCGGCACCGCCGAGCTGATCAAGTACGCGGCCAACGCCTTTCTCGCGACGAAGATCACCTTCATCAACGAGCTGGCGGATCTGTGCGAGAAGGTCGGCGGCGACGTCCAGGAGGTCGCCCGCGGCATCGGCCTCGACAACCGCATCGGCGCGAAATTCCTGCATGCCGGGCCGGGCTATGGCGGGTCGTGCTTCCCGAAGGACACGCTGGCGCTGATCAAGACCGCGCAGGATCACGAGGCGCCGCTCAGGATCGTCGAGACGGTGGTCGCGGTGAACGACCAGCGCAAGCGCGCGATGGCCCGCAAGGTCGCCCATGCGCTCGGCGGCAGCATCCGCGGTAAAACGATCGCGGTGCTCGGCCTCACCTTCAAGCCCAACACCGACGACATGCGCGATGCGCCGTCGATCCCGCTGGTGACCGCGTTCAACGACATGGGCGCGACGGTGCGAGCCTACGACCCCGCCGGCATGGAGCAGGCCAAGCGCGACCTCGACGGGCTGGTGACCTTCTGCGCCAACGCCTACGAATGCGCCGAGGCGGCGGACGCGCTGGTGATCGTCACCGAGTGGGAGCAGTTCCGCGCGCTCGATCTCGGCCGGCTGAAGGCGGTGATGCGGCGGCCGGTGGTGGTCGATCTGCGCAACGTCTACCGCGCCGACGAGATGGTGCGCGCCGGCTTCGCCTATTCGAGCATCGGCCGGGCGCCGGCCGATCCGGGTGACCCGGCCGAGTAGCGGGCGCGGTCGCGGCGACGTATCGTGGGCCGGCCGGAACCGCGGCCGCCCTCCGGCGGTTCGCAGACGACGGCCACCCGCACAGGCTCGCCATGTCGCGATCGCTCTCGTTCTCGTTTTCGCTCTCGTGCCGCTCCGCTCTCCTGCTGCTCGCCCTCGTCGTCGCGGCGGGGCAGGGGCGTGCGCAAACTTTTCCGACCGTCCCCGGCCCGACGCCTTCGCCCGGCGCGAGCGCGGTGCCGTCGCCGCCGGCGGTGGCGCCGGGGCCGGCCGCGATCGCGCCGGGACCGGCGGGTCCGGTGCCGTCCGGCGGCCAGGGGCCGATCGCCCCCGGCCCGGCG
>NZ_AKZI01000072.1 GCF_000293785.1 Rhodovulum sp. PH10
CAAACGGAGCCGCCGACTTCCAACTTACGCCTTGGTCCCAAAATCGGGGACATTTCACTGCATCGCCCGGTCGCCGCGGCCCGGGCCGATGGATGATCGAGCGCGTCGGTTTTCGACGTGCTCGGCCGTTCCGCCGACCACATCGCGGCCCTCGCGAAATGTAATAGCGTTGCTATTGTCTTACGGTTACTAAAAAACGTCATACCGACGACTGGTCGCGGCCGTGCATCGTCTCGGCTCGGTCTGTCTCGCGGGCGCGTTCGTCTGCATGTCGACTTCAGTGAAGCGCATTGTTCGTTCACATTCATTTGCTGCATAAAAAGGTATTATGAGTGCATAACGTTGCATATGTTGGAATAGCCGCAATGTAAATGCCGTTCGATTGACGCTGCGTGGCCCGTTTCATACCAACAGCGCCACGAAACGACTCCGAAGACATCGGACGATCTTACGATCGTCGCGAGGTGCCGTGGCTATTGGCTCGGCGCTCGGTCGTGGTCTTTGCCTGGACGCTCGGTTCTGTCGGCCGATGCGGCGAGGAATCGCACCTGCGGTTCCGCGATCGGACCGGTGCGTCCTCTCGCAGGCATTCGGCCGAGGCGGCGCCGTTCGGGCCGGGACTCCGGCCGGACGACGCGAGTATTCGGGGCCGTTCGACGAGGGGAGAGCTTTGAATGACAGGTTTTCGATCGATCGCCGTTGCGGCGCTGGCGCTGTCTTTCGCGGGCGGCATCGGTGCCGCCTCCGCCCACACGGCGCTGTGCTCCTGCTACGACAACGGGGACGGCACCGTGCTGTGCGAGGGCGGCTTTTCCGACGGCTCGTCGGCCTCCGGCGTGAAGATGGTGGTGTTCGGCGCGGACGGGAAGCCGGTCGTCGAAGGCGCCATGAACAAGAACAGCGAGTTCACGTTCGAGAAGCCGGCCGCCGGATACAAGGTCTTGTTCGACGCCGGTGAGGGCCACCAGATCGAGATCCCCGGCAAGGACATCAACTGATCACGTGCATCGGCCGATCACACGCGCTGCGCCACGTGCGGCGTGCCGGCCCGTCTCACCCGTCACCTCACGAGGATTCCCGAACGATGAATTGGACGATGAAGAGCGTTCTGCTCGCCGCCGTGTTCGGCTCGGTCGCGCTCGCGCCGGCCTCGGCGCATTTTCAGCTCGCCTACACGCCCCAGGTCGTGCTCGACAAGCCGGCGACCGTGCCGATGAAGTTCATCTTCTGGCACCCGATGGAGAACGGCCATGCGATGGACATGGCCGCACCCGAGTCGCTGAAGGTCTATTTCAAGGGCGAGCCGATCGATCTCACGTCCAAGCTGAAGCCGATCACCTTCAAGGGCGCGGACAACTCCGCGAAAGCCTACGAGGTGATGCTCGACGTCAAGCGCAACGGCGACTACGTGGTCGCGCTGACGCCGGCGCCGTATTTCGAGAAGAGCGAAGACAGCTACATCCAGCAGATCACCAAATCGTATCTCAACAAGGGCGGCATCCCGACCGGATGGGAGAAGCCGCTCGGCCTGCCGACCGAGATCGTGCCGCTGGTCAAGCCGACCAACGTGCTCGCCGGCTCGACCTTCTCGGGCGTGGTGCTGTCGGAGGGCAAGCCGGTCGCCGGTGCCGAGATAGAGATCGAGTATCTCGCCGCGCCGCCCGACATGAAGACGAACAAGCCCGGCAAGGTGACCGCCAAGCCGCCCGAAGGCGGTGCGCTGGTCGCCGTGACCGACGCCAACGGCGTGTTCACCTTCGGCGTGCCGAAGGCCGGCTTCTGGGGCTTTGCCGCGCTCGGCACCGGACCGGCGAAAGAGCACGAGGGCAAGGAGCTGAGTCAGGACGCGGTGATCTGGGTCCGCGCTTTCGACCTCGAGTGATCGTCGGTCGGACCGGTCGTCGATTTCCCCCTGATCTCGAGCGACCGCCGGGCCCGGTCGGTCGGCGTCTCGCCGGCCGGCCGGGTGCGGCCGTTCGGCGGAGGCGAGCACCATGACGGACACCACGATGCGAGATCGGATCGGCGGCGGAGGCGGAGGTGGAGCGGACGGCGCCGGTTGCCGGACCGGCCGGCTGGCGGACCAGACGGCGACGGCGCTCGACGGCCGTCCGCGCGGCTTGCGCAGCCTGTTCGGTGGCCGCTTTCGCCGCCGCGCGCGCACCGGGTGCCGCCGTGGTGACGGCGGCCCGCCGGCCACCCTCGACGACGTGCTTCCCGGCGAGGCGTGCCGGGTGGTCGCGCTGCATTGCCACGGCCCGGTGCGGCGGCGGCTGCTCGACATGGGGCTGGTGCCGGAGGTGCGCGTCGACGTGATCCGCAACGCGCCGCTGCGCGACCCGATCGAGATCCGCATCCACGACACCTTCCTCACCCTGCGCCGCGTCGAGGCCGCGCGGATCGAGGTTCTGCTGGTCGGCCCCGACGTCTTTTCGGGCGCGGGCGGCCCCTGACGCGGCGCTTTCGCCCGAAGTTCGCTCCGCTGCGCCCGCTCTGGAAAGCCCATGTCGCATTCGATCTCCGCTCCGAAATCCTTTCTGAAAGTCGCCCTGGCGGGCCAGCAGAACGCCGGCAAGTCGACGCTGTTCAATGCGCTGACCGGTGCGCGTCAGCACATCGCCAACTATCCGGGCGTCACCGTCGAGAAGAAGAGTGGCCGCTACGGCGACGGCGACCTGCGGGTCGAGGTGGTCGATCTGCCGGGCACCTACAGCCTCACCTCGTTCTCGCTCGAGGAAAAGGTCGCGCGCGACTTTCTGCTGCGCGAGCGTCCGGACGTGGTGGTCGACGTGGTCGATGCCGCGGCGCTCGAGCGGGGCCTGCCGCTCACCTTTCAGCTGCTCGAGACCGGGCTGCCGGTGGTCGTCGTCCTCAACATGATGGACGTCGCCGAGCGGCTCGGATTTTCGGTCGACACCGCGGCGCTGTCGGCGCGGCTGGGGGTGCCGGTGATCGCCTCGGTCGGCCGGCGCGGCGTCGGTCTCGCCGCGCTGAAAGCCGCTGTTCGCGACATCGCCCGCACGGGGCAGGGCGTGCGCACCGCGCGTGTGGTCGATTACGGTCCGCTGGAGGAGGGGCTCGAACGGCTCGAGCGGGAGATCGTCGCGCGGGCGCTCTGTCCGCCGGCGGTGACGCCGCGCTGGCTGGCGCTCGCGCTCTTGGAGGGCGGCGTCGAGGCGGACGGCCTGCTCGCCGGGCCGGAGGAGGCGCGCGCCGCGGTGCGCGACGAGGCCGAGCGGGTGCGCAAAACCTTCGAGGCGACCGGGACGACGGTCGCCGACCATGTGGTGGCACGCCGCGCGGGCCTCGCCGTCGAAATGGCGGCGGCTTGCCGCGGCGAGCGGCGTGGCGGCATCCCGATGTCGGAGCGGATCGACCGCGTGCTGCTCAACCGCTGGCTCGCGCCGGTGTTTCTGCTGGCGACGATCTGGGCCGTCTATCAGCTCTCGATCGTGCAGGGCTACGAGCTGACGAAAGTCACTTGGCCGTATCTCGCGAGCGTCCGCAATCTCGTCTCCGGGTTGCTGCCGGAGGCGGGCTTTCTGCACGACCCGTTCGTGCGGGCGTTCGGCCTGTGGATGGTCGATTCCGTCAACACGCTGCTCAATTACGTCCCGATCTTCCTCATCCTGTTCGCGCTGATCGCGATCCTCGAGGACACGGGCTACATGGCCCGCATCGCCTTCATCCTCGATCGCATCCTGAAGCGGTTCGGGCTGCACGGGCAATCGACGCTGCCGTTGGTGCTGGCGGGCGTGTTTGCCGGCGGCTGCGCGGTGCCGGGCGTGATGGCGACCAAGGCGATCCCCGATCCGCGGGCGCGGCTCGCCACCATTTTGACGGTTCCATTCATGAACTGTCTCGCCAAGGTGCCGCTCTACACGCTGCTGATCGCGATGTTCTTTCCCGATCACAAGGGGCTGGTGCTGTTCTATCTGTCCACCATCACGGTGGTCGTCGCGCTGCTCGTCGCAAAGCTCCTCACCGTCACCGTGCTGCGCAAGATGGAGACGGCTCCGTTCGTGATGGAGCTTCCGTATTATCACCTCCCGACCGTCGGCGGCGTGGTTCGGCGGGCCGTCGACCGCACTTGGCTCTACGTCAAGAAGGTCGGCACCATCGTCGTCGCGGTCGCGGCGGTGATTTACGTGCTGCTGCAGTATCCGGGGCTGTCGCCGGAGCGTCTCGCGCACTATCAGGACCGCGCCGAGCAGGCGATCGCCGCGTTCCAGGTGCAGATGGCGGACAATCCGCTGGCGGCGCGGGTGGCGACGCAGGAGAAGCTGATCGATCTCGTCAACGTCTACACGGACTACCGGTCCGAGCGGCTCAATGCCGGCGGGCGGGAGGCGAGCGAGGCGATCGACGCGGCGTATGCGAAGAACCATCCGGATTTCGCGCCGTTCCTGCTGCGCAGCCGCGACGCCGGTTTTCGCAAGGCGCAGAGCGCGCTGAAGACGCTCGCAGACGAGCGCAAGACGCTGCGCCGCGAGATGAAGGACGAGCGGCTGGTGGTGAGCTCGCTCGGCCGGGTCGGCCGGGCGATGGAGCCGGTCACCCACTATGCGGGCTTCGACTGGCGCATCAACGTCGCGCTGTTGAGCTCCTTCGCCGCGCGCGAAAGCAGCGTCGCCACGCTCGGGGTGCTGTTCGGATCGGACGACGGCGAGGCCAAGCGGCTCGAAGAGAGGATGGAAGGGCAGGGGAGCGGCCTCGCCTACACGGCGCTGACGGCGGTGTCGGTGATGCTGTTCTTCGCGCTCTATCCGCCGTGCCTCGCCACCATGATCATGGTGCGGGTGCAGACCGGCTCGACCCGCTGGATGCTGTTCGCGATCGCCTTTCCGACCGTGCTCGGTCTCACGGTGGCGACCGCGGTTCAGGTGATCGGCGGCGCGTTCGCGCTCGGCGGGCTGGCGACATTGTCGGTCGTCTATGCGATCGCGGTGGCGTTGCTGGTGATCGTCGGCCTGTCGGCGCCGCTGCGGACCGGGCGCACGGTAACGCCGGAGCAATCGATCGCCGGGGAGACGATCATTCGAGCGGGACGACGATGACCACGACGACCACCGAGGCCGCCACCGACGCGACCATGAACGCGACCATGAGCGCGCCCGTGCCGACGATCACCGGCGCCACCGCCGCCGTGCCGCCGGCACAACGGATCGATCTGAGCGCGGAGGCTACGGCGGCGCCGTGGGAGGTCGCGGTGGCGATCCTGATCGCGCTCGCCGCGCTCGCCTATCTTTTGCGGAGCTGGGGCTTGCTCGGCCGCCGCAAGCAGCCGGCCTGCGCGACCTGCGGCAGCGGATGCGGCTGCTCGGCCGCGCCGGGTTTTGGCGGTACGCCGTGCACCGACGCGGCATGCGCCGATACCAAGGCTTGCGCAGACACTGAGCGACGCGAGGCCTGATCTCCGCCTTCACCGGCGCGAGGGTGCCGGCTCGGGCGTCGGCATTCCATCGGCACTGCCGGCCGACGATGGCTCGGCGTCTATGCCAGCGAGCCGTGCCGGTGGCTCTCGGTGAGCGTCTCGATGACGCGGCACTCGGCGACCCGGCCGCAGGCGCATTCGTCGATCATCCGCGTCAGCTCGTCCTCCAGCGCCCTCAGCCGTCCGATCCGCTCCCGCACCTCGGCGAGGCGCGCCCGTGCGATCGTGTCGGCGGCCGCGCAGGACTGCTCCGGCCGGTCCTGCAGCGACAGCAGGGTCCGGATTGCGTCGACGTCGAAGCCGAGCTCGCGGGCATGGCGGATGAAGGCGAGGCGGCGGAGGTCGGCGCCGCCATAGAGCCGGCGATTGCCTTCGGTGCGTGCCGGCGCCGGCAAGAGCCCGATCTGCTCGTAATAGCGGATGGTCGGCACCTTCACGCCGCTCCGGCCGGCGGCCTCGCCGATCGGCACCGCATCCTCGTCGGCATTTTTTCCGCTCATCGCCCTTGCTCCTCTAGTCGCTGGAGGATGTACCGCTGCGGCGTGAATGGAAAGGGCTTCGTGATGTCGAACCTCGTCGAGACGCGCTACCGCGTCACCGGAATGGATTGCGGCTCGTGCGCCGCCAAGGTGCGCACGGCGGTGAGCCGGCTGCGCGAGGTCGAGGGCGTCGAGGTGTCTGTCGCCAGCGGCGCGATGACGGTGACGCATCCGCCGGACAAAACCCTGCTGCCGGTGCTGCGGGCGAGCCTGACGCCGCTCGGCTACGGCGTCGCGCCGCTCGATCCGGCGCCCACCACCGGGCCGGTGCCTTCGGCGGGGCACGATCACGCCGGCCCGGCGGATGCGCCGTGGTGGCGAACCCGCAAGGGCGTCACGACGCTCGCCTGCGGCCTCGCGCTCGCCGGCGCGTATGCGATCGGCACGCACATCCCCGCGCTGGAAAGCGTGGCCTTTCTCGCCGCGCTCGCCGTCGGCCTGGTGCCGATCGCCCGGCGTGCGGTCGCCGCCGCGCGGGCCGGCACGCCGTTCTCGATCGAGACCTTGATGACGATCGCGGCGGTCGGGGCGGTGCTGATCGGCGCCACCGCGGAAGCGGCGATGGTGGTGTTTCTTTTTCTGGTCGGCGAGCTGCTCGAGGGCGTCGCGGCCGGGCGCGCCCGCGCCGGCATTCGCGGCCTCTCGGCGCTGCTCCCGAAGGAGGCGCTGGTCGAGCGCGACGGCGGCATCGCCGCCGTGCCGGCCGAACGTCTCGAGGTCGGCGCCGTGATCCTGGTGCGTCCCGGCGACCGCATCGCCGCCGATGGCGTGGTGGTCGAGGGCGTCGGCGACGTCGACGAGGCGCCGGTGACGGGCGAGAGCGTGCCGGCGTCCAAGCAGCCGGGCGACGCGGTGTTTGCCGGCTCGATCGCCACCGATGCGGCGTTGCGGGTGCGGGTGACAAAGGCTGCGGCCGACAACACCATCGCCCGGGTGATCCGGCTGGTCGAGGAGGCGCAGGACGCGAAGGCGCCGACCGAGCGGATCATCGACCGCTTCGCCCGCTGGTACACGCCCGCCGTGGTGGCGGTCGCGGCGGTGGTGGCGGTGGCGCCGCCGGTCGTCGCCGGCGCCGCCTGGGACGCCTGGATCTACAAGGGCCTCGCGCTCCTGCTCATCGGCTGCCCGTGTGCGCTGGTGATCTCGACGCCGGCGGCGATCGCGGCCGCGCTGTCGGCCGGCGCGCGCCGCGGCCTTTTGGTGAAAGGCGGTGCCGCGCTGGAAACGCTCGGCAAGATCACCGACGCGGCGTTCGACAAGACCGGCACGCTGACGGAAGGAAAGCCGCGGGTGACCGACCTGGTCGGCCTCGGGCGCAGCGAGCGGCAGGTGCTGTCGATGGCAGCGGCGCTGGAGACCGGGGCCAGTCATCCGCTCGCGCGTGCCATTCTCGCCCGCGCCGCGGCCGACCGCGCGCCGGTGCCGCCGGCCGCCGACGTCGGTGCGGTGCCGGGCCAGGGGATCGCCGGCCGGCTCGGCGGCGAGGCGCTGTTTCTCGGCTCGGCTTCGGCCGCCGATGCGCGCGTGTCGCTCGGCGCCGAGTGCGAGGCCCGTGTCGCCGCCTTCGAGCGTGACGGCAAGACGGTCGCGGTTCTCCTCGCGGGCGATGCGGTCGCCGGGCTGATCGCGATGCGCGACGAGCCCCGGCCCGACGCCGCAGCCGGGCTCGCCGCGCTGAAGGCCGCCGGCATCGTCCCGGTGATGCTGACCGGCGACAATCTCCACACCGCAGCGGCGATCGCGCAAAATCTCGGCATTGTCGGGCAGGGTGGCCTGCTGCCGCAGGACAAGCAGCGCATCGTCCGCGACCTGCAGGCGCGCGGGCGTGTCGTCGCCAAGGTCGGCGACGGCATCAACGACGCGCCGGCCTTGGCGGCCGCCGACGTCGGCATCGCGATGGGCGGCGGCACCGACGTGGCGCTGGAGACGGGCGACGCCGCGGTGCTGCACGGCCGGGTCGCCGACGTCGCGCACATGGTCGCGCTGTCGCGCGCCACGCTGGCGACCATCCGTCAGAACATCGGCATCGCGCTCGGCCTCAAGGCCGGCTTTCTGGTGACGACCCTTCTCGGCATCACCGGGCTGTGGCCGGCGATCCTGGCCGACACCGGGGCGACCGTGCTGGTGACCGCCAACGCGATGCGGCTGCTGCGATGGAACCCGAAGGCCGACCGCGCCCGCCGGTCGTGACGCCGATTTCACGGGGATGCGGCGGGCGCGCGGCTTGACGCGACTCGGGTGACTGATCTCGGCCGATCACTTCGCCACGGCGCGCGCCTACATCGTCCATCGCGAGCAGCGCGCCCGGTTGCGGCGCGACCGCAAGACCGCGGTCGACGTGGGAGAGCGACAACGCCGGGCGGCTGTTCGAGATGACCGCGAAATACGGCCTGCCGTATTTCCAGAATTTCCTCGAGTCCGACCTGAAGCCGCACATGGTGCGCTCGATGTGCTGCCGCCCGCAACTCGACCTGCGCGAGCTGTTGAAGCGCGGACCCGGCCTGTTCCGGCGTTGCTCGGCGACGACGATCTCGCAGCCCTCGCCGCCGACCTCGCCGCACCCGGTGTCCATCGCCATCGTCTCCAGCCGTTCCGGCCGGCCGGTTGTGACGATGTGGATTTGGTCGCGGCGGCAAACGCGGTTCCCCGTCGGTAGCGAAATACGGATCCGCGCCGCATCCTCGTTCGGGTGATCACACCGATGCTCGTCCGCGTGGACGCATACGCGGGTGCGTCGACGTTCGTACAAATATAGCCGTTGCTAATTTAAAGAGTCGCTGCTATGATCAGGACTTCGATCCACACCATGCCGGACCCGGACCTGGATCCGTTCGGGTGCGGCACGCCGCGGGGAGCGGAACATGACGGTCACACGACGGCGGATCATCGGCGCGTGCGCCGCAATCCTGGCAATCGGCCTCTCGGGCGGTGCGTCGGCGCAGGAGCCTGCAACGAAGGGGAAGAAGCCGTTCCGTGTCGTGACCACCTTCACGGTGATCCAGGACATCGCCCAGAACGTCGCGGGCGACCGTGCGATCGTCGAGTCGATCACCAAGCCGGGAGCGGAGATCCACGATTATCAGCCGACTCCGCTCGACATCGTGCGGGCCCAGGACGCCGATCTGGTGCTGTGGAACGGCTTCAATCTGGAGCGGTGGTTCGAGAAGTTCTTCCAGAACGTGCGCGAGGTGCCGAGCGTCGTCCTCACCGAGGGGATCGAGCCGATGGGCATCGCCGACGGGCCGTACACCGGCAAGCCCAATCCGCACGCCTGGATGTCGCCCACCAATGCGCTCGTTTATGTCGAGAACATCCGCAAGGCGCTGGTGAAATACGACCCCGCCAACGCCGAGGCCTACGATCGCAACGCGGCGGCCTATTCCGAGCAGATCCGCGCGCTCGACGCGCCGCTGCGGGAGAGACTCTCGGCAATCCCGAAGAACCACCGCTGGCTGGTCACGAGCGAAGGCGCATTCAGCTATCTCGCCCGCGACTACGGGCTGCACGAGGCCTATCTGTGGCCGATCAATGCCGATCAGCAGGGCACGCCGCAGCAGGTCCGCAAGGTGATCGATCTCGTTCGCAAGAACGAGATACCGGTGGTGTTCAGTGAGAGCACGATCTCGGACCGCGCTGCCAAGCAGGTCGCGCGCGAGACCGGAGCGCGCTACGGCGGCATTCTCTATGTCGACTCGCTCTCCGCCGAGAACGGACCGGTGCCGACCTATCTCGATCTCCTGAAGGTCACGGTGGAGACGATCGCGAAAGGGTTCCGCACGTGAACGCGCCCCTCGCTGCCGGACGCCTCCACCTACACGACGCGTCCCGGCCCAGTGCAGGCCTGTCGGTCGAGCGCGTCAGCGTCACCTATCCGAACGGTTTCACGGCGGTGCGCGACGCCTCGTTCGCGCTCGAGCCGGGAACCATCTGCGCATTGGTCGGCGTCAACGGCTCGGGCAAGTCGACCATCTTCAAGGCCATCATGGGATTCGTGCGGCCGTCGGTCGGCGAGGTGAGGCTGCTCGGCCGGCCGGTCGCCGAGGCCTTGAAGCACAACGTGGTCGCCTATGTGCCGCAGAGCGAGGAGGTCGACTGGAACTTTCCGGTGCTGGTCGACGACGTGGTGATGATGGGCCGCTACGGCCACATGAACCTTCTGCGCATCCCGTCCAAGGCCGATCGCCGCAAGGTCGACGAGGCGCTGGAGCGGGTCGGCATGACGGCGTTCCGGCGGCGCCAGATCGGCGAGCTGTCGGGCGGCCAGAAGAAGCGCGTCTTCCTCGCCCGCGCGCTCGCCCAGGAGGGCCGTATCATCCTGCTCGACGAGCCGTTCACCGGCGTCGACGTGAAGACCGAGGCGGCGATCGTCGATCTGCTGCGCGAGCTGCGCCGGTCCGGCCACGTGATGCTGGTGTCGACCCACAATCTCGGCAGCGTCCCGGATTTCTGCGATCGCGTGGTGCTGCTGAACCGCACCGTGCTGGCGGCCGGCCCGACCGCCGAGGTGTTCACCAGAGACAATCTCGAGCGCACCTTCGGCGGCGTTCTGCGCAATTTTCAGCTCGGCGGAACGGCGCTCCACCAGGACGCCGACGCCCGCCGCGTCACCGTGCTGTCCGACGACGAGCGGCCGCTGGTCTTTTACGGCGAGGACGAGAGCGGTCGAGACGGCGCAGGAGGGGGCTGAGATGGACGCGATCCTGTCCGAGCTCCTGCTCCCGTTCGCCTACGACTACATGTTGAAGGCGATCTGGGTGAGTGCGCTGGTCGGCGGCGTCTGCGCCTTCCTGTCGAGCTATCTGATGCTGAAGGGCTGGTCGCTGATGGGCGACGCGCTCGGCCACGCCATCGTGCCCGGCGTCGCGGTCGCCTATCTCGCCGGCGCCCCGTTCGCGGCGGGCGCGTTTCTCGCCGGCCTCCTCGCCTCCGCCGGCATGTTTCTGGTGCGCCAGAAGACACGGTTGCGCGAGGACGCGGTGATCGGCCTCGTCTTCACCACCATGTTCGCGGCCGGCCTGCTGATCGCCTCGATCCGGCCGACCTCGGTTTCCATCCAGACCATCGTGCTCGGCAACATTCTGGCGATCGCCGACGAGGACGTGGTCCAGGTCGCGGCGATCGCCGGGGTTTCGCTCCTCGTCCTGCTGCTTCTCTGGAAGGATTTGATGGTCGTCTTCTTCGACGAGAGCCACGCGCGCTCGATCGGCCTGCGCGTCGCCGCCCTGAAGGTGATCTTCTTCACCTTACTGTCCGCCTGCACGGTGGCGGCCCTGCAGACGGTCGGCGCCTGCCTGGTCATCGCCATGGTGGTGACACCGGGCGCCACCGCCTATCTCCTCACCGATCGGTTCGGCCGGCTGATCGTGATCAGCGTCGCGCTCGGCGTGACGACCAGCGCGGTCGGCGCCTATGTCAGCTATTTTATCGACGGCGCGACCGGTGGCGTGATCGTCACGCTGCAGACGGTGATCTTTCTCGCCGCCTTCGTGCTCGCCCCGAAGCACGGCCTCGTCGCGGCGCGTCGCCGGCGGACGGCGATCCTGGAGGCCGCACCGTGACGACGCTGGTCGACTGGATCGCCGGGCCGCTCGCCTATCCGTTCATGCAGCGCGCGCTCGTCGTCGCCGTGCTGATCGCGGCGGTGTGCGCGGTGCTGTCGTGCTACCTCGTGCTGAAGGGCTGGTCGCTGATGGGCGACGCGGTCTCGCACGCGGTGCTGCCCGGCATCGTGCTCGCCTATGTGACCGGCCTGCCGCTGGCGGTGGGTGCTTTCGCCGCCGGCCTGTTCTGCGCGGTCTTCACTGGCTATCTGAGAGAGAACAGCCGGGTGAAGGAGGACACGGTGATGGGTATCGTGTTTTCCGGCATGTTCGGATTCGGGCTCGTGCTGTTCACCAAGATCGAGACGGACCAGCATCTCGACCACATCCTGTTCGGCAACGTGCTCGGGGTGACGGCGCGCGACCTCGTCGAGACCGCGATCGTCGCCGGCGGCACGCTCGCGGTCGTGCTGCTGCGCCGGAAGGATCTCTTGGTCTATTGCTTCGATCCCAACCACGCCCGCACCATCGGCCTGCCGGTGCGCGTGCTGCATTACGGCCTTCTGGTGCTGCTCGCGCTGACGATCGTCGCCTCGCTGAAGGCGGTCGGCATCATCCTGGTGATCGCCATGCTGATCGCGCCCGGCGCGACGGCCTATCTCCTCACCGACCGCTTCGGCCGGATGCTGGCGATCGCCACGCTGGTGGCGACCGGCTCGGCCGCGGTCGGCACCATTCTGAGCTTCCACATCGACGGCGCAACCGGCGCCTGCATCGTGCTCGTGCAGGCCTGCGTGTTCTTCGCCGCCTTCCTGTTCGCGCCCGGCCGGGGCGTTCTGGCGGGCCGGCGGACCTCGCCGGCGCCGAGCCCGCCACCGGCAAGCTGACGCGCCGCCCGATAGCTGCCGGCGTCATCCGACTTCGGAGAGCTTCGGCAGCACGGTCCGCACGATCGAGGCGTCGAGCGCCTCGTAGTCGGCGAGGCCGATCAGGTCGTAGAGCTCGGCGCGGGTCTGCATCTGGCCGAGCATCTTTTGCGTGCTGCCGTCACGGGCGAGGATTTCATAAAGTCTCTCCTGCGTCTTGGCGGCGACCCGCAGCGACGACACCGGCCAGATCACCATCCGGTAGCCCATCGCCTCGAACTCCTGCGCCGTGAAATGCGGCGTGCGGCGTAGAGGATCAGCGGTGTGTGCATGGCGAGCACGCCCGACAGCGCGACCGCGAAGATGTACATGATCGAATGATCGAGCGTCTCGCAGCTCGCCTTCGGGTCCATCTTCTGCGGATCGTCGGCGCCGGTGCCGATCACATGGTGGGTGTGGTGGCTGGTGTGGATGACGATGCTCTTCACGCGGGAGAGATCGCCGATCCGCGGTCCCATTAGGCGGGCGAGATCGATCAGCGCCTGCGGACACCACGCTCGCCGTGCTGGAGGCCTTGCCGGAATGGCCGGCGGCGCGGCGCCTGCTCGATCTCGGCGCCGGCTCCGAGGTTTTGGCGACCACCGTCGCGGCCCGCCGGCCGGATTTGTCGGTCGTGATCCTCGACCTGCCGGAGCCGGCCGGCCGTATCAAGGCCGCGGTGGCGGAGAGCGAGGCACGCGAGCGCATCTCGGTGATCGCCGGCGATTACGACACCGTCGATCTCGGTCACGGCTACGACCTGATCGTCGCCTCGATGACGCTGTACTACGCGAAAAATCTCGTCGCTGTCCCGTCGGCGGAGGCCCGTCGCGGCGTCGAGCGCGATGTCGTGGACGCTCGCCTTCCTCCCGGAACGACCCTCGGCACGTTCGACGTCGATGCCGTCCCGATGTCCCCGAAGCGCGCAGGTGATCGCACGCGCCACCGGCGACAGCAGTGTCGGGAGGGCGCCAATCGCTTGCTGTGAGGAGTACGGAAGACCATGGCTCGACCCGTGCGAATGCGCATGGCCCGTTCTTCGCGTCGACCGAGACAGGCTCGGCGATTCGGCGCCCGTGGAACTGTCCCCGGCATCACGACGGACACGGGCCTCGGCGGCTCCGCCGCTTTGCTCACTTGGTGCTTACGGGGGAAAATGCGATCGGGCCGGCGGACCGAGCGTTCTTACAAGCCATTGAATAGTAAGGGGTTATTGGCGCGCTCGGAGCGCCTCGATTAAGAAATGTAGAGTGCTAGAAAATACCGGTTTTTCGTAAGCGTCGTGGTCAGGCCACGGCTTTGAGGGCTTGCGGCGGGGC
>NZ_AKZI01000073.1 GCF_000293785.1 Rhodovulum sp. PH10
CCGCGTCCATGCGGCGCGCGAGACGGCGGCACCGGTCGCGCCGAGCTGACCGCGACAGAATGAATCAGCGCGGGTCTCGGCGCTCGCCGAAGCCCGCGTCGCATGGTGTAATCGCACCATGACGGCCGCTGCCGACACGCTCCCCGACGATCCCGCCACGCTGAAGGCGATGCTGCTGTCCGAACGCGCACGTGCCGAGCGGCTCGAGCAGATCATCAAAGAACTGCAGCGGCACCGCTTCGGCCGGCGGGCCGAGACGCTGCCGGAAGATCAGTTGCTGCTCGGTCTCGAGGACGTCGAGCAGGTGTCGGCGAGCGGCGAGGCCGAGCAAGACGCGGGTGCCCCGACCGAGCGCGCTGCCCGCGCCGCCAGGCGGCGCAAGAACCGCGGATCACTCCCCTCCCATCTGCCCCGCATCGAGATGGTGATCGACATCGACGATCACGCCTGCCCGTGCTGCCGCAGCGCGCTGCACCGAATCGGCGAGGACGTCAGCGAGCGGCTCGACGTCGTGCCGGCCCAGTTCCGGGTGCTGGTGGTGCGGCGGCCCAAATACGCCTGCCGAGCGTGCGAGAGCGCGATCGTGCAGGCCGAGGCCCCGGCGCGCCTGATCGAAGGCGGGCTGCCCACCGAGGCGACGGTGGCGCACGTGCTCGTCGCCAAATACGCCGACCATCTGCCGCTCTACCGACAGGCCCAGATCTACGCCCGCCAGGGCATCACGCTCGATCGCTCGACGCTCGCCGACTGGGTCGGCCGCGCCGCCTTCCTGCTGCGGC
>NZ_AKZI01000074.1 GCF_000293785.1 Rhodovulum sp. PH10
TCGCGCCGCAACGCAGCCCGCGTCCGAGTTTCCAAACGGGCTCTAAGCCCGTTATGCCTGTTCGACCGCCCCCCGTCCCCACCCCGCCACTTCGACCCCTCGACAGCTCGGCCCCTCCGCACCGTCCACTCCGCACCGTCCACTCCGCACCGCCTCGCACAGGACAGCCCCATGCCCACCGCCGACGATGCCGCGCCGCCCTCCCCGCCGCACGCCCTCGAAGGCGTCCGGGTGCTCGATCTGTCGCGCGTGCTCGCCGGCCCGTGGTGCACGCAAATCCTCGGCGACCTCGGCGCCGACGTGATCAAGATCGAGGCGCCCGGCCGCGGCGACGACACCCGCGCCTGGGGGCCGCCCTTTCACGGCCCGACGCCCGCGAGCGGCCGCGGCGAGAGCGCCTATTATCTCTCCGCCAACCGCAACAAGCGCTCGGTGGCGATCGACTTCGCGACGCCCGAAGGCGGCGCGTTGGTGCGCAAACTCGCGCAATCGGCCGACGTGGTGATCGAGAACTACAAGGTCGGCGGGCTGGTGAAATACGGCCTCGATTACGCCACCCTCAGCGCCGAGCGGAAACGGCTCGTCTATTGCTCGATCTCCGGTTTCGGCCAGTTCGGCCCCTATGCCGGGCGCGGCGGCTACGACTTCGTGGCGCAGGGGATGGGCGGGCTGATGAGCATCACCGGCCGGCCCGACGAGGACGGCGGCGAGCCGACGAAGGTGGGCGTCGCGATCTGCGATCTTTTTACCGGCGTCTATGCCGCCACCGCCGTGCTGGCGGCGCTGCGCCACGCCGAGCGCACCGGCGAGGGCCAGCACATCGACTGCGCGCTGCTCGACAGCCAGGTGGCGATGCTCGCCAACCAGGCATCGAGCTATCTCGTCGCGGGCGTGGTCGCCGGGCGGCTCGGCAACGCCCATCCGACCATCGTGCCGTACCGCACCTTTCGCGCCGCCGATGGCGACGTCGTGGTGGCGGTCGGCAACGACGGCCAGTTCCGCGCGCTGTGCGCCGCGCTCGGCCGCCTCGACCTCACGGAGAACCCGGCGTATGGCAGCAATGCCGCCCGCATCGCCAACCGCGACGCGCTGGAGGCCGAGCTGCAAAAGACCATCGGCACGCTTCCGAAAGCACCGTTCCTCGAAAAGCTGATCGCCGACGGCATTCCGGCCGGGCCGATCAACACGATCGACGAGGTTTTTGCCGACCCGCAGGTGACCGCCCGCGAAATGGTGCGCACGGTGGCGCGTGAGGACGGCACCGAGGTGCCCGGCGTCGCCTATCCGCCGCGGCTCTCGCGCACGCCGGCCGACTATCGCCGCCCGCCGCCGCGGCTCGGCGAGCACACCGCCGAGGTCTTGGCCGAGCTCGGGCTCGACCCGGCGACACAGAAAGAGCTGGCGGCCAAGGGCGTCGTCGGCGGCGCCTGACCCGCCCCGCCGCCTGGACGCCCGCGGCGATCTGCGCCATACCCCCGCATCACGATCGTTCGCCCGGCATGCCGACCACCCGCAACAGCATTCGAGACGTCCTCGCCCGGCTCCGGCCCGGAATGCGGGTGCTGCTGCATGCCGGCCCAGCCGCCTGCCGGCCGCTGCTCGACGCGCTCCGCGAAAACCCCGAGCACGCGGCGGGCGTGACCTTCACGGGCCTGTTTCTCCCCGGCCTCGACGACACCGACCTCGCCGCGCTCACGCCCACCACCCGCGTGGAGACCGTGTTCGCGAGCCCCGCCGTGCGGGAAAGCTTCGCCGCCGGCCGTCACGCCTTTCTGCCGATCCACTATTCGGCGGTGCCGGAGTGGCTGGCGAGCCGGCCCGCCGACCTCGCCATTCTCCATCTGCCGCCGGCCGAGCGCGGCGCCTTCTCCTGCGGTCTCGCCGCCGACATCGCCGACGGCGTGCAGCGTTTCGCAAAACGCGTCGCGGTGCTGGTCGATCCGGCGATCCCCCGCACGTTCGGCGCGACCGCATTGCGGGTCGACGATGCCGAGCTGATCGCCGAGACCGACGCGCCGCTGCCGCCCTATGTGCCGCCGCGGCAGGATCCGGTGACCACCGCACTCGGCCGCCGCGTCGCGAGCCTGATCGACGACGGCGACGTCTTGCAGATCGGCCTCGGCAAGCTGCCCTCCGCCGTGCTGCGCGAGCTCGGCGACCGCCGAAACCTTCGCCTGCACACCGGCATGATCGTCGAGGAGATCGCGCATCTGGTCGAGGCCGGCGCGCTCGCCGCGCCCTTCTTGCCCGACAAGCCCTCGGTTCTCACCGGCATCGCGGTCGGCGGCGAAAAGCTGCACGCGTTGCTGCACGATCCCGCCTTCGCGTTTCACGGCGTCGCCGTCACCCACGATGCGCGGCGCATCGCGCGGCTGCCCCGCTTCACCGCGATCAACACCGCGATCGAGGTCGATCTGTTCGGCAACGTGAACTGCGAGACGGTGAACGGCCGGCAGGTGAGTGGCATCGGCGGCGCCGCCGATTTCTGCCGCGCCGCAAGACTGTCGGAGGGCGGCCGGGCGATCGTCGCCCTGCCCGCGCAGGCGAAGAGCGTCAGCCGCATCGTGCCGAAGCTCTCGACCGGTACCACCAGCCTCGGCCGCGCCGACATCGACATTCTGATCACCGAGCACGGCACCGCGCGGCTGCGCCATCTTTCACTCGACGCGCGCGCCGAGGCGATCATGGCGCTCGCCGCGCCCGAGCACCGCGAAATGCTCGCCGAGGCGTGGCGGGCCGTGCGGGCGAGCTTGTGAGCAACGCATGCAGCTGACCCGATCGCTGGTGCGGGCGAGCCGGATCTCGCCGGATAAAACCGCACTGATCTTTCACGACCGCCGCTGGACCTGGCACGAGCATGCGAGCCGCGTCGCCCGCCTCGCCGGGGCGTTGCGCACGCTCGGTGTCGGGCCCGGCGACCGGGTGGCGATCCTGGCGCATTCCAGCGACCGCTTCATCGAGAGCGTCTTTGCGATTCTGTGGGCCGGCGGCGTGCTGGTGCCGCTCAATGCCCGCGCCACCCCCGGCGACATCGCCGGCATGCTCGACGACTGCGACGCCGCGGTGCTCTTGGTCGGCGCCGATTTTCTGCCCCTGCTCCCGACGTTGCGCGCCGGCGCGCAAAAGCTGCGCCACGTGATCGCTCTCGATGACGGTGCGACGCCGACGGGCACGATACCTTACGCGGATCTGATCACGTCGTCCGACGAAACGCCGCGTGCAGAGACCGGCGGCGACGACCTCGCCGCGATTTTTTACACCGGCGGCACCACCGGTCCGGCAAAAGGCGTGATGCTGAGTCACGCCAACCTCTACGCCAACGCGCTGCACGGCATCGCCCAGTTCGGCGGCCACGACGAGCGCACCGTTTATCTGCATTCCGGCCCGCTGTATCACCTCGCCGCCGGCTCGCGCGTCTTCACCACCACCATTCTCGGCGCGACCCATGTGGTGATCCCGCGCTTCACGGTGGAAGGCGTGCTGGACGCGATCAAAACCCACCGCGTCACCATGACGGCGATGGTGCCGACCATGCTGGCGATGATTCTCTCACATCCCGCCTTCGAGCATGCCGACCTGTCGAGCCTGTCGTTCCTCGTTTATGGCGGCTCGCCGATGCCGGAAGCGCTGATCGTCGAGGCGATGCGCCGCCTGCCGCACGTCCGTTTCGGCCAGGGCTATGGCATGACCGAGCTGTCGCCCGCCTGCACCTATCTCGAGCCGCGCCACCATTCGCTCGACCCCGCCTTGCGCCACCGGTTGCGCTCGGTCGGACGGCCGGCGATGGGCGTCGACATCCGCATCCTCGACGAGGCCGGCCACGACCGCCCGACCGGCGAGGTGGGAGAAATCGCCGTCGCCGGGCCGATCGTGATGCAGGGTTACTGGAAGCGCCCGGACGCGACCCGCGAGGTGTTGCGCGACGGCGTCATGCACACCGGCGATCTCGGCTATCTCGACCGCGACGGCTTTCTCTATATCGTCGACCGGCTGAAGGACATGATCGTCACCGGCGGCGAGAAGGTTTTTTGCATCGAGGTCGAGGACGTGATGCGCAAGCACCCCGCCGTCGCGCTGTGCGCGGTGGTCGGCCGGCCGCATCCGATCTGGGGCGAGGCGGTGCACGGCGTGGTGGTGCCGCGCCCCGGCGCCTCGGTCACCGCGGACGAGATCGTCGCCCATTGCCGCGCGCATCTCGCCGGCTACAAGGTGCCGCGCTCGATCGAGTTCCGCACGGCAATGCCGCTGTCCGGCGCCAACAAGATTCTGAAGACCGTTTTGCGCGCGACGTGATCAGAAGACGAACGGGCCGAATGGTTACCCGCAAAACCTCTCTCCGCCCTCACCCTGAGGGGCCGCGAAGCGGCCGTCTCGAAGGGCGAGGGCGGCCTCTGGTTCGAGACGCGCTCTTCGAGCGCTCCTCACCATGAGGCCGACCACCGCAGCGAGAGCCGACGCCCTCCGCCCCGTCACACCGGATCCCAGCAAAACACGTCGGCCGAGCGCTCCAGCGGCACGAAGGCGCGCTTCAGCGCCGGCATCGCGTGCGCCTCCAGGCTCTGCGCGTCCCACCCTTCGGCGCGATGGACCGAGCACACCGGCCGCGACTGGCTCATCAGAAAGATCTCGTTGCGGCGGACCGCGAAGATCTGGCCGGACACGTCCCTTGCCGCATCCGACAACAGGAACACCGTGAGCGGCGCGATCTTCTCCGCCCCCATGCTCTGCAGCCGCGCGACCCGCTCCTTCTCGGCCTCGGTTTCTGTCGGGATGGTGCCGATCAGCCGACTCCAGGCGAACGGCGCGATCGCGTTGGAGCGCACGCCGAAGCGCTGCATGTCGAGCGCGATCGAGCGCGACAGGCCGACGATGCCCATCTTTGCCGCGGCGTAGTTCGCTTGGCCGTAATTGCCGACGAGCCCGGAGGTGGAGGTGAACTGCACGAACGCCCCACTCTCCTGCGCGCGAAAATGCCGGGCGGCGGCGTGCGACACGTAGAACGAGCCCATCAGATGAACTTTGATCACCAGCTCGAAGTCCTCGACCTCCATGCGGTGGAAGATGCGGTCGCGCAAGATGCCGGCATTGTTCACCACGCCGTCGATGCGGCCGAAACAGTCCATCGCCTGCGCGACGATGCGCGCCGCGCTCGCGGCCTCCGCGACCGACTCCGTGCTCGCCACCGCCGTGCCGCCGGCAGCGGTGATCTCGGTGGCCACCTGCTCGGCGGGACCGGCGCTCGCGCCCTCGCCATCGGCGCCGCCGCCGAGATCGTTGACGACGACCCGCGCCCCCTCGCGGGCGGCGAGCAGCGCGATCTCGCGGCCGATGCCACGGCCCGCCCCGGTGACGACGATCACCTTGCCCGCGAGCGATTTTTCCGCCGAGTCCGCCATGCCGCCGCTCCTCCTGCCCGCACCGTCCCGCAGGCTCGCAGACCGCCGCCGGGCCGTCAACGTTCCGAAATGCAATTTCACTTGACGAAATATGCGGGCACCGCGACTCTCGGCGCACGCGTCCGGCAGAGACGGCGGGGGAGGACAGATGCTGCCCTATTCGGAGGAGCACGCGCAGTTCCGCGACACCGTGCGGCGCTTCGTCGAGCGCGAGGTCGCACCTCACCACGCGCGCTGGGAGAGCGAGGGCGCGGTCGACCGCGACCTCTGGCGCAAGGCCGGCGACGCAGGGCTACTGCTGACGAACATCCCGGCCGACTACGGCGGCGGCGACGGCGATTTCCTCACCAGCGTGATCATGATCGAGGAGTTCATGCGCGGGGTGTTTTCCGGCCCCGGCTTTCGCCTGCACTCCGACATCGTCGCGCCCTACATTCTGCATCTCGGCACCGAGGAGCAGAAGCGCAGCATTCTGCCGCGCATGGCATCGGGCGAGACGATCGGCGCGGTGGCGATGACCGAGCCCGGCGCCGGCTCCGACCTCGCGAGCATCCGCACCATCGCACGCCGCGAGGGCAACGAGCTCGTCGTGTCCGGGCAGAAGACCTTCATCACCAATGGCGGGCTCGCCGACCTGATCGTCGTCGCCTGCAAGACCGATCCCGCCGCCGGCGCCAAGGGCGTCTCGCTGGTGCTGGTGGAGGCCGACCGCCCCGGCTTTTCCCGCGGAAAAAATCTCGAGAAGATCGGGATGAAGGCACAGGACACCTCCGAGCTTTTTTTCGACGAGGTGCGGGTGCCGGCTTCCAATCTGCTCGGCACGGAGGGCAAGGGTTTTGCGCATCTGATGACCGAGCTGCCGCGCGAGCGGCTTCTGGTCGGCATCGTCGCTGTGTCGGTGATGGAGGCCGCGCTTTGCTGGACACTCGATCACGTGCACGAGCGCAAGGCGTTCGGGCGGCCGCTGATCGAGTTTCAGAACACGCGCTTCGTGCTCGCCGAGGTGAAGACCAAGGTGACGGTGGCGCGCACCTTTCTCGACGACTGCGTGCTGCGGCTGATGCGCGGCGAGCTCGACGTCGCGACCGCCGCGATGGCCAAATGGTGGCTGTCCGATCTCGAATGCGAGGTGGTGGATGCCTGCCTGCAGATGTTCGGCGGCTACGGCTACATGCGCGAATACCCGATCGCCCGCGCCTACGAGGACGCGCGCGTCCACCGCATCTATGCCGGCTCGAACGAGATCATGAAAGAGCTGGTGGCGCGCAGCTTGTGATGAAAGATCCGGCTGAAGCGCTCGCGTTTTTGCCCTCTCCCCACGGGAGAGGGTCGGCGAGCGCAGCTCGCCGGGCCAAGGGGTGTTTGCGCCGATGATCTGCTCGCGTTCCCCCTCACCCGGACCGTTTCGCGGTCCGACCTCTCCCCGCCGGGGAGAGGTCGAGGCCGTGCCGTGATCGAGGTACCGAACTGATCACTCGTCGAACGATTTACGTGAAAAATCCTCGACGGAGGACCTGCAAAAAATGCCGATCGATCCGGAAGCGCTGCTCGCGAAAAAATTTCCCGAGGTCGAGCACGCCTACTCGGTGCGCGACACGATCCTCTATGCGCTCGGCGTCGGGGCGGGTCACGACCCGACCGATCCGCACGAGCTGAGATACGTCTACGAGGAAGATCTTTTCGCGCTGCCGTCGATGGCGGTGGTGCTCAGCCATCCGGGCTTTTGGATGAGAGAGCCCGACACCGGGATCGACTGGCGCCGCCTGCTGCACGGCGAGCAGGGCCTCGTCTTGCACGCGCCGCTGCCGGTCGCCGGAAAGGTGATCGGCCGCACGCGTGTCACCGGGCTGGTCGACAAAGGTGCGGCCAAGGGCGCCCTCCTCTATTCCGAGCGCGAGGTGATCGACGCGGCGAGCGGCACGCTGCTCGCCACGCTCTCCTCCACCACCGTGCTGCGCGGCGACGGCGGGCGCGGCGGCACCACCGATCAAGCCAAGGCGCCGCACCAAATTCCCGAGCGCGAGCCGGACGAGACGATCGCGCTTCCGACGTCGCCGCAGGCGGCGCTGATCTATCGCCTGTCGGGCGACGACAACCCGCTGCACGCCGATCCGAAGGTTGCGGCGGCGGCGGGCTTTCCGCGGCCGATTCTGCACGGGCTCGCGACCTACGGCCTCGCCTGCCGGGCGATCCTGAAAATGTGCTGTAGTGACGATCCGGCGCGCCTGAAGGCGCTCGCCGTGCGCTTCTCCGCCCCGGTGTTTCCCGGCGAGACCTTGCGCGTCGCGGCATGGCGCGACGGCCGCATCGTGTCGTTCCGCGCGAGCGTCGCCGAGCGCGGCGTGACGGTGCTCGACAACGGCCGTGCCGAAATCTCCGCCGACTGACGCTGGCAGACAATTATCCGGGCCGGACCCGGCCCGATGCGCTGCTCGCGAGCGCGTCCGCGAGCCGGTCGGCCGCCTCGCGCAACGGCGGCAGAAATTTTTCGCGCGCCTCGTCGTGTGTCACGGCGGTCTTCAGCATCATCACGTTGATCGCGGCGAACACCGTCTCGCCGTGCTTCACCGGCACGCCGAACGCCCAGACGAGCCCGCCATATTCGCGGCTGCTGTAGGCATCGTCCATCAGCGCAAAGCCGGTGCGGCGCACCTCGTCGAGCAGCGCCGCGAGCTTTCGCGGGTGGCGGGCGAGATCGTTGAACGGATCGCTCTGCGCGGCGAGCCGAGCGACGATCCGCTCGCGCTCGTCGGCCGGGCAGAAGGCGAGATAGGCGCGGCCGAGCGAGGTCATCAGCAGCGAGGCGCGATAGCCGGCCTTGCGGTTGAACGACAGCGGCCCCTGCTGGCCGCGGCTCGTGCGCACCACCACCATCGCATCGAGGTCGCAGATCGCGACGTCCGACGGCCAGCCGATGCGCGCGCGAAACGCGCCGAGGATCGGCTCGGCCACCGCCCCCACCCACAGATGCTGATCGTAGCCGTGACTGAGCTGCAGCGTGCGGCCGGTCGGCGCATAGAGCGCGCGCTCGGGATCGCGCATCACATAGCCTTCGTGCTCGAGCGTCTCGAGCATGCGGACGATGGTCGCCTTGTCGAGCCCGGTGTCGCGGTGGATGCCGCGCACCGTCGCCTGCCCCGCCTCGTTGACCACGCGCAGAATCGCGAGGCCGCGCGACAGCGCCACCACCGGCTTGAACGACGGCCCGTGCCGGCGCGGCGCGGCAACGGCGTGCGGCGACACGGCGGTTTCGGTGGACGGCGGACCGGGCGGCGGATCGAGCGGGCGGCGCGGCATCAAACCTCCGGGACGCGGTGTCGGGCGTCGCGACCGTTTCACACCATAAAACACGATTTCTCGCGGGGCGTCATCAGGGCGAGCGCCGGACGTGGCAAAATCCGCCCGAAGCCCTTGACCGCGGAAGCAATCCGGCTCTACCGCACAGCATCCCTTTTCGCCCGGAGCCGGGCGGGCATCCCGGAGCCGGGCGGGCATCCCGGCCACGGCGGCCGACACGGAGGCACGATGGCGAGCGATCTTCTCCTGCGCCCGTTGCGCGGCGTCCCGAGCGTAGCGGCCGGCGACGACCTTTCGGCGATCGTGCTGGCGGCGCTGAAGGCGACCGGCGACACGCTCGCCGACGGCGACGTCGTGGTGCTCGCGCAAAAGATCGTCTCCAAGGCGGAGGGCCGCACGGTCGACCTGAGGACGGTGGCGCCGTCCGAGCGGGCGATCGGGCTCGCGATGGCGACCGGCAAGGATGCGCGCGTGGTGGAGCTGATCCTCGCGGAATCCTCCGAGGTGCTGCGCCACCGGCCGGGCCTGCTGATCGTCGCGCACAAGCTCGGCCTGGTGCTCGCCAATGCCGGCATCGACCATTCCAATGTCGACGGCGACGAGCACGTGCTTCTCTTGCCGGTCGACCCCGACGGCTCGGCGCAACAGTTGCGAGCGGCGCTGAAGGCGAAGACCGGCGCCGACGTCGCGGTGGTGATCATCGACAGCCTCGGCCGGGCGTGGCGGATGGGCACGATCGGCACCGCGATCGGCGTCGCCGGGCTGCCGGGCCTTTTGGATCTGCGCGGCCGGCCAGACCGCGAGGGGCGCCTGCTCGAGACGAGTGAGCTCGGCCTCGCCGACGAGCTCGCCGCCGCCGCGTCGCTGGTGATGGGCCAGGCCGACGAGGGCACGCCGATCGTGCTCGCCCGCGGCGTTCCCTATGCGCGGCGCGAGGGCAGCGCGGCCGAGCTGGTGCGCCCGAAGGATCGTGATCTGTTCCGATGAGCGACGACGCCGACACCCCCGCCCCGCCGCCGCTCTCCCGCGAGACGGCCCACGCTTTTCTGCGCGGCCGCCGCAGCGTGCGGCGCTACCGTCCCGGCCGGCCGCCGGACGCCGTGCTCCACCGGATTTTTTGTAGCGTGGCGATGGCGCCTTCCGCTCACAACCGCCAGCCGTGGCGGTTCTTCGTGATCCGCGACCGCGCCCTCGCGGCCCGCCTCGCGACCGCGATGGGCGAGCGGCTCGCCGCCGACCGTCGTCGCGACGGCGATCCCGAGGAGGCGATCGCCCAGGACGTCGCGCGCGCCTTTGCCCGCATCACCGGCGCGCCGGTGGTGATTCTGGTGGCGCTCACGATGGCCGAGATGGACACGTATCCCGATGCTGCGCGCGGCGCCGCCGAGCATCTGATGGCGGTGCAGAGCACGGCGATGGCAACCCAGAATCTGCTGCTCGCCGCCCATGCCGAAGGCCTCGGCACCTGCTGGATGTGTGCGCCGATGTTCTGTCCGGATGCCGTGCGATCGGTGGTTCCGGTGCCGTCCGACTGGGAGCTTCAGGGCCTCGTCACGCTCGGTCGCCCGGCCGCACCCGGCCGCGACAAGCCGCGCAAGGCGCTGCCGGAGTTCGTGCGGCTCGGCCCGGTCGCGACCGGCGCCGACGACCCCGACGCCGATTCCGCCTGGACCGATTCCACTGCCGCCGACACGGAGCCGCGCGCATGAAACATCGTGTTCTCGCGCTCGCCGGCGGCGTCGGCGGCGCCAAGCTCGCGGCGGGCCTCGCGCATCTGCTCGAGGACAAGCTCGCGGTGCTGGTCAACACCGGCGACGACTTCGAGCATCTCGGCCTGCACGTCTCGCCCGATCTCGACACCGTGGTCTACACGCTCGCCGGCCTCGCCAACCCGGCGACCGGCTGGGGCCTCGCCGGCGAATCCTGGGCCTTCATGGAGCAAGTGGAAAAGCTCGGCGGCGAGACCTGGTTCCGGCTCGGCGATCGTGATCTGGCGACCCACGCGATCCGCACCGATCGGCTGCGCCGTGGCGAGCGTTTGTCCGCGGTGACGGCGCAGTTCTGCCAAAAGCTCGGCATCGCCGCGACGGTGCTACCGATGACCGACGACCGCGTCCGCACGGTGGTGCATTCGGGCGTCGACGACATGCCGTTCCAGGATTATTTCGTGCGCCGCAAATGCGCGCCGGAGGTGACGGGCCTGTCGTTCGAGGGCGCCGACGAGGCGACGATCGTCGCCGGGCTCGACGCGGTGCTCGGCGCCGGCGTCGAGGGGGGCATTGAGGCGGTGATCGTCTGCCCGTCGAACCCGTGGCTCAGCATCGCCCCCATTCTGGCGTTGCCCGGCCTGCGCGAGCGGATCGCCGCCACCGGCGCGCCGGTGATCGCGGTGTCGCCGATCGTCGGCGGCAAGGCGATCAAGGGGCCGGCGGCAAAGATCATGCGCGAGCTCGGCACAAAACCGTCGGCGCTCGGCGTCGCCCGCCACTATGCCGGCTTTCTCGACGGCTTCGTGATCGACCGGCTCGACGCGTCACAAGCCGACGACATCGCCGCGCTCGGCATGACGGTGCGCGTCGCACAGACCGTGATGTCGACGCCGTCCGACCGTGTGGCGCTGGCGCGCGAATGCCTCGCCTTCGCCGCCGCGCTGACGGCGGCGAAGACGGGATCCGATCAGGTCCCGAGATAGGCCTGCTGGACCGAGGGATCGTCGAGTAGCTGGCGGCCGGTACCACTGAGCGTGACACGGCCCTGCTCGAGCACATAGGCGCGGTCCGACAGCTCGAGCGCGGCGAACGCGTTCTGCTCGACCATCACCACCGTGACGCCCTGCTCGCGGATCTCCTTCACGATCTCGAAGGTGCGCTCGACGATGTTCGGTGCGAGCCCGAGCGAGGGCTCGTCGAACAACACCAGCTTCGGCCGCGACATCAGCGCGCGGGAGATCGCCAGCATCTGCTGCTCGCCGCCCGACAGCGTGCCGGCCGCCTGATCACGTCGCTCGGCGAGCACCGGAAAGCGGGCGAACAGCCGGTCCATGTCCTCGGAGATCCCGGCGGCGTCGCTGCGCAGGAAGCAGCCCATCTCCAAATTTTCCCGCACCGTCATGTAGGGAAACACCCGCCGCCCTTCCGGGCAGTGGGCGATGCCGAGCTGCAAAATGCGGCGGGCGGAGGCGCGCGTGATGTCCTCGCCCTCGAACACGATGCGCCCGGCCGCCGGCGGCAGAATGCCGGAGATCGCCTTGAGCGTCGTCGTCTTGCCCGCACCGTTGGTGCCGATCAGCGACACCAGCTCGCCGCGCGCGACCGTGATCGACAGATCCTGAACGGCGGCGACCTTGCCGTAACGGCAGACCAGTCCTTCAACCTCGAGCACGGACGTACCTCTCACCCAGATAAGCGCGGATGACCTCGGGATCCTTCTGAATCTCCGCCGGAGGCGCATCGGCGATGATGCGCCCCTGATTGAGGCAGACGATGCGATCCGAGATGCCCATCACCATCTTCATGTCGTGCTCGACCAGAAGGATGGTGATGCCGAGCGCCCGGATGCGCCCGATCAGCGTCATGAAGTCCGCCGTCTCGGTCGGGTTCATACCCGACACCGGCTCGTCGAGCAGCAGAAGCGTGGGCTTGGCGGCGAGCGCCACCGCGACCTCGAGCAGCCGCAACTCGCCGTAAGGCAGCGCCGAGGCCTGCTCGCCGGCCCGTGCCTCGATGCCGACCAGCTTCAGAATCTCCCACGCTTCCGCGCGCAGCCGCTCCTCGTCGCGCCGCACGCTCGGCAGGCCGAGCATGATGGCGAGCGGATGCTGCTTGCCCCGCAGATGAAGGCCCGTCAGCACGTTCTCGAACATGGTGAGGCCAGAGAAGACGCTGGTCTTCTGAAAGGTCCGCACCACACCGCGCGCAGCGATCTGATTGGGCTTCATCCCGACCAGACATTCGCCGCGATAGACGATGTCGCCCGCGGACGGCTGGATGTAGCCGGTGATGGCGTTGAAGGCGGAGGTCTTGCCGGCCCCGTTGGGGCCGATCAGCGTCAGCACCTCGCCCTCGCGCACCTGGAAGGTGAGATCCTCCACGGCGGTGAGGCCGCCGAAGCGGATCGACAGGCCTTCGATCGACAGAACGGTCGGTGCGGTCACGAGCGGGCCTCCGCGGTGGCGTTCGGCTCCACCGAGCCGTCCCCGCCCTCCACCAGCCGCCGCGGCAGCAGCGATCTGATCGCGGGAACGATCCCGGCCGGCAGGAAGTAGACGATCAGGATCATCAGCACACCGTAGGTGATCCACTGGATCTCCGGCTGCACCTGGAAGCCACGCAGCACCTCGGGAAAGATGCCGAACACGAGGCCGCCGACGATCGGCCCGGCAAGCGTGCCCTTGCCGCCGGTGATCACCATGATCACCATCGTCACGGTGTAGATGAACAGAAAGACGTCCGGATCGACGATGCGCACGTAATGAGCATAGAGCGCACCGGCGAGGCCGGCGAGCCCGGCCGACACGATGGTGGCGAGCACCAGCACCCGCGTCACGTCGACGCCGACCGAGGAGGCGAGCGGCTCGTTCTCGCGCAGCGCGATCATCGCGCGGCCGGCGCGCGACTGCACCAGGCGCCTGATCACGACATAGGTGAACACCGCCACCGCGAGCACGAGATAGTAGCACGGCACCTTGCCGATGAACTCGACCTCGAAGACCTCGGGAATGCCGAGCGTGAGATAGGGGATGTTGTTGAGCGCCATCGGCCCCTGGGTGAGCTCCATCCAGTTGAGCGACACCAGCCGCACGACCTCGGCGAAGCTCACCGTGACGATGACGAAATAGGCGCCGCGCACCTTGAACGACACTCTGCCGATGAACCAGCCGCACAGGCCGGAGAAGATCACCGCCACCAGCATGGCGAACCACACGGGCTTGGGATCGAGCGACACCGTGGTGTTCGGCAGCACGTGAATCTCGAAGCCGAGCGAGACCAGGCTCGAGACGTAGGCGCCGATGCCGAAAAAGGCGACGTGGCCGAGGCTGAGCTGCCCGGTGTAGCCGAGCAGCAGATTGAGGCTCATCGCCGCGATGATGAAGATGCCGGTGACGATCAGCACGTGAAGGTAGTAGAGGTCCTCCATCCAGAAGGGAATGGAGATCAGGAAGGCGACCCAGGCGAGCGACAGAATACGGTTCGTCATCCGATCCGCTCCTTCTGGGCGAACAGCCCGGTCGGCTTGAATATCAGGATGAGAATGATCAGCAGGAAGCCCATCGCGTCGCGATAGCCGGACGAGACGTAGCCGGCGCCGAGCTCCTCGGCGAACGCCAAGATGAAGCCGCCGATGGTGGCGCCCGGGATCGAGCCGAGGCCGCCGAGAATGACGATCGCGAACGCCTTCAGCGAGGCACTGTCACCGATCGTCGGATAGACCACGAACACCGGGCCGAGCAGCGCACCGGCGGCCGCCGCGAGGCCGGAGCCGAGCGCGAAGGTTGCGGTGTGGATGGAATTGATCTGCACGCCCATCAAGGCGGCGGCCTGGCGATCCTGAAAGGTCGCCCGCATCGCCTTGCCGAGCTTGGTGCGCTGGATCAGCGCATAGGTCGCGGCGATCAGCACCAGCGCCACCACGAACACGAACAGTCGCGTCCAGGAGATCGAGACCGGGCCGAGCACCAGCGGATCGGCCGGGAACGGCGACACGATCGACTTGGCGACGCCCGACCAGGCGAGCTGCTCGGTGTTCTGCATGGCGATCCACGCGCCGATCATCACCAGCATGGTGGTGTCGATGTCGGCGCCGCGCAGGCGGCGCAGCAGCACGAACTCGACCAGCGCACCGAGCGCGATGCCGAGCACCACCGCCAGCACCAGCGACACCATGAAATCGGCGCCGATCAGCATCACCCACGCGTACATCATGTAAGCGCCGAAGCTGTACAGCTCGCCATGGGTGAAGTTCACCACCTTCATGATGCCGAAGATCAGCGTCAGGCCGATTCCGAGCAGCGCATAGGTGCCGCCGATGATCATCGCGTTGGCGGCGTGTTGTAAGAGCTGGTCCACGGGCAATCCTCGGGGGCGTTTCTCTTCTCGCGTGCGCGCCGGCCGAGCGGCCGGCGCGCGAGACGATCGGCGAGCGATCAGAGCTCGGGGTTGACCACCTTGCCGTCCTCGATCTTCACGAGATAGACGGACGGGACGTTCTGGCCGCTCTCCTTGCCCTTCGGGCCCTGCTGGGTGAACTTGATGTCACCATAGACGCCGTGCACCGTGACCTTCCACAGGGCGTCCTTGATCGCCGCGGGCTCGGCCTTGCCGGCCACCTTGATCGCCTCGGCGATCGTGTAGATGCCGTCGTAGCCGCGAAAACCCTCGGTCATGCCGCCCGGCTCGTGGCCGCGCTTCTTCCACTCGGTCATGTAGCTCTTGGCTGCCTCGGGATTCTTGACGACGTCGGGAAACCACGGCGGGAAGAACACGACGTGATAAGAGCCGTCGGCTGCGGAGCCGGCCTGAGCGATCAGCTGATCGGGCGAGTTCGAGCCGCCGGTGGTGATGATGCGGGCATCGAGCTGCAGCTCCTTCGCCTGCTTCAGCACCAGCGTGATCTGCTCGACCGCGGTGGTGACGAACAGCGTGTCGGCGCCGGACGCCTTGATGCTGGTGAGCTGCGCCGAGAAATCGGTCGCCTTCGGGTCCATGGTCTCCATGACCCCGATCTCGACGCCCTTCTTCTTCAGCGCCTCGCTGTAGGCCTTCGCCGAGCCGATGCCGAAATCGTTGTTGGTGTTGAGGAAAGCGGCCTTCTTGATGTTCAGCTTGTCGATCAGCGGCGTGAAGGCGACGGCCTCCATGTCGGAGGTGGGGGCGATCCGGAAGACATAAGGGTTGCCGGCGGTGGTGATCTTGCCGGAGGACGAGGTCTCGACCACCAGCGGCACCTTGTATTCCATCACCTTCGGCATGACGGCGAGCGTCAGCGTCGAGCTCCAGGCGCCCATGATCGCCGGCACCTTGTCGCGCACGATCAGCTTCTCGACGGTTGCGACCGCCTCGGTCGGATTCGACTTGTTGTCCTCGATCACGAGCTGGATCTTCTTGCCGAGCACGCCGCCCTTGGCGTTGATCTCGTCCTCGGCGATCTTGGCACCTTGAGCGACATAGTTGCCCGAGGCCGCGAACGCGCCGGTCAGAGGCTGCGTCACGCCGATCTTGATCGTGTCCTGAGCGAAGGCCGGCGCGGCCATGAGGCCGGCCGCGAGCACGCTCAATGCGGCTTTGCGTGGATCGATGTGCATTCTCGTCTCCCTGTGAACGCCCGAAGTTCAAGCAATGTTCGTGCCGCCTCATCCGCCCATCGGGACGGAATTCCGTCGAGCCGAGCGAGCGGATCCGGCCCCGCCCACCCAATGCTCGTGAGACCAGGATTCCGTGCGCAAGGAAACGCGCAGGACGAAGAAACAAAGAAGCTGCGGTCGCCAACGAGCGGCGCCGTTCTCACCCGACCATCTCCGTCAGCGGAACGATGGTGACGCCCTTCGCTTCCAGCGCGTCACGCGCCGCGCGGGCGACCGTGACGCTGGTCGGCTCGTCGCCGTGGATGCACAGCGTGTCGACCTCGACCTTCACGACCTTGCCGCCGATCGACACCACCTCGCCCTCGCACACCATGCGCGCCGCCTGGCGGCCGGCGACGTCGGGATCGGTGATCACCGTGCCGGCCCGCGAGCGCGGCGCGAGATTGCCGTCGTCCAGATAGCGGCGATCGACGAAGCCTTCGCGGGCGAGCCGCAGGCCGAGCTTTTCCGCTGCCGCCTGCATGCGCGAGCCGGCGAGCGCGACATAGATCAGGCTCGGATCGACCGTCTTGATCGCCCGGCCGATCGCCAGCGCGTAGTCGTCGTCCTCGGCCGCCATGTTGTTGAGCGCGCCGTGCGGCTTGAGATGCGTCACCGTCAGCCCGGCATAGTGGGCCATCGCCTGCAGCGCGCCGATCTGATAAGCGACCATGTATTCGAGGTCGCTCGCCTTCATCTGGATGCGGCGGCGGCCGAACCCCCACAGATCGTCGAAGCCCGGATGTGCGCCGATGCTGACGCCCTCCTCCTTCGCCATCAGGCAGAGGCGGCGCATGGTGATCGGATCGCCGGCGTGAAAGCCGCAGGCGACGTTGGCCGAACGCACGATCGTCATCAGCTCGGCGTCGTGGCCGATGTCGTAGGCGCCCCACCCTTCGGCGATGTCGGCATTGAGATTGATGCGCTTCGTCATGGATTCTCGGTCGGCACCGGGCTCTGCGAGCGATGACGGGAGCGCCCCACTGCCGGCCGGCCGCGGAGCACTGTTTCTATTTATAGGAATACCATGCAACAAGCGGGCCGGCCCGCGCAACCCGTGAAATGGCCTCGCCCCGGGATCCGCAGCGCACACGAAATGATGCCGTGCAGCAAGGATTTCCGCGAAAGTCCTGCATTTCCAACGACCGCATTGCGGCGCCTGCGAACGACCTGTCGACCTTTCGTCCAGTCGATCACTGTGCCCAATGAATCGTCAACCTGCACTGCGGATCGGCAACGTCGTTTCGTACCGCCGCCGGCCGTCGAAGCCGCCAGCGCGAACGACCGCCGGTGACACGGCCGTTCGCGACCCGCCTCGGCCGATCGCCGCACGCCTGCTCGATCCATGTCCGCCTGCGCATCCGACGAGCACGGCCCGACCGTCCGCCGCCGCGCGGGGGCGGACGGTCCGCCGCGGCCTTATCACGACGTCGTCATCACGAGGCGACCGGCAGGCCGATGCTCACGTCGCATCGCCCCGGACCGCGGCGTGTCCGTCGTCCGTATGGCATCCGGTGTGTATGAAAGGCGCGATCGCAGTTGCCGAGGACGCACGCCGCGGCTAGGATCGACTTGTGTTATTCTTAGCACAAGTCGGAAATCCGCACGCACACGGAAACGAGGACAGTGACGGACGCAGGTATCGGCGCACGCATGTTGCGCAAGGAGGACGATCGCTACATGCGCGGGCGCGGTCGGTTCGTCGCCGACATCAGGCTGCCCGGCATGCAGGATGTCGCGTTCGTCCGCAGCCCGCTCGCGCACGCGCGCATTCTTTCCATAAAGATCCCGCCGACGCTGCGCGACCGCGTGATGATCGCCGCCGACCTCGAGGGCGTGCGGCCGATCCGCGCCGACACCACGCTGCCGGGATTCAAGTCGTCGACCCAGAGCGCGCTCGCGGACGACAAGGTGCGTCACGTCGGCGAGCTGGTCGCGATGTGCATCGCCCCGACCCGCGCCGAGGCGGAGGACATCGCCGCCGAGATCGAGATCGAGTTCGAGGAGCTGCCGGCGGTGGTCGACATGCTCCAGGGGCGCCAGCCGGGCGCGGCGCTCCTGCACGAGCCGTGGGGCGACAACCTGTTTCTGACTTCGGTCACCGACGTGTCGAATGGCACGCCGCCGGCGAACGCGGCCTACGAGGTGACGCGCGAGCTGCGCACCGCCCGCCAGGTGATGAGCCCGATGGAAGGCCGCGGCGTGGTCGCCGAGTGGGACTCGCGCGTCGAGCAGCTGGTCGTCCACACCGCCACCCAACAGCCGCACATCGTGCGCTCGGGTCTCGCCGAGTGCCTCGGCATCGACGAGGGCCAAGTGCGAGTGATCGCGCCAGACGTCGGCGGCGGCTTCGGCTACAAGGGGATCCTGCTGCCCGAGGAGGTCGCGCTCGGCTTCGCCACCAGAAAGCTCGGCGTGCCGCTGCGCTGGATCGAGGACCGCCGCGAGAATCTGGTCGCCGGCGCCGACTGCCGCGAGCATCATTATCTGCTCACCGCCTATGCCGACGCGAACGGCCGTCTGCTCGGCCTCGACTGCGAGGCGAGCGTCGATTGCGGCGCCTATTCGGCCTATCCGTTCTCGGCCTGCCTCGAGGGCGGCCAGATCGGCAGCCTGCTGCCCGGCCTCTACGACTTTCCGCACTATCGCTGCCGCGTCCATTCGGTGGCAACCAACAAGCCGCCGATCCTGCCCTATCGCGGCGTCGCGCGCACCGGCGCCTGCTTCGCCATCGAGGTGACGCTCGACGCTCTGGCGCGTGAGATCGGCATCGAGCCGGTCGCGCTGCGGATGAACAGCCTGGTGCAGCCCGAGCAGATGCCGTTCGACAACATCGCCAAGCGGCACTTCGATTCCGGCAATTACCCGGAGGCGCTGCGCCGGGCGATCGAGGCGATCGATCTCGACGGCGTGCGCACCCGCCAGAAGACGGGCGAGCCGGACGGGCGGCGCATCGGCCTCGGCTTCGCTCTTTATACCGAGCAGGCCGGCCACGGCACCAGCGTCTACTCCGCCTGGGGCATCCCGATGGTGCCCGGCCACGAGCAGTGCCAGGCGCGCTTCACGCCGGACGGCGGGCTCGAGATCAGGATCGGCGCGCACAGCCACGGCCAGGGGCTCGAGACCACGCTGTCGCAGGTCGCGCATCAGATTCTCGGCGTGCCGCACGACCGCATCAAGGTTCTGCACGGCGACACCGCGATCTCTCCTTATTCCACGGGCACGTGGGGCTCGCGCTGCATGATCATGTCGGGCGGCGCAGTGGCGAAGGCGTGCGAGGCGCTGGCCGGCCGGCTCAAGCACATCGGCGCAAAGCTGCTTCAGACGGATGCCGCCAATGTGCGGCTCGAGGGCGGCGCGGTGGTCGGCCCGACCAGCCGCATCGAGGTCGCCGAGATCGCCCGCACCTGGTATCGCCGGCCGCAGGATCTGCCCGCCGACGTCGATCCGCGCGGGCTCGAGGTGACCGAGGGCTACAAGGCCGAGCGCGACACCGGCACCTTCAGCTATGCCGCGCATGCCTGCCTGCTGGCGGTCGATCCGGTCACCGGCGAGGTCGAGCTTCTCGACTACGTGATCGTCGAGGACGGCGGCGTGCTGGTGAACCCGATGATCGTCGACGGCCAGATCCAGGGCGGCACCGCACAAGGCATCGGCACCGCGCTCTACGAGGAGATGCGCTACGACGAGCGCGGCCAGCCGCTCGCCTCCACGCTCTCCGATTATCTCCTGCCCGGCCCCACCGAGGTGCCGGCCGCCCGCATCCTGCACATGGAAACTCCCTCCCCCTACACCCGCTTCGGCCAGAAGGGCATCGGCGAAGGCGGCGCGATCGCGCCACCGGCCGCCATCACCAACGCGATCAACGATGCGCTGGCGCCGCTCGGCGCCGAGCTTCTGATGTCGCCGATCACGCCGCGTCGCATCGTCGAGGCGATCGCCGCCGCGCAGCACACGCAAACGCCGGAGGCGGCGGAATGAAATCGGCCGCGTTCGACTATGTGAGGCCGCGCAGCGTCGCGGAAGCCTGCGATCTGCTCGCCGAGAATGCCGATGCCAAGGTGGTCGCCGGCGGGCAGTCGCTCGGGCCGATGCTCAATCTGAGGCTGGCGCAGCCGCCGCTTCTGATCGACATCACCCGGATCGCCGAGCTCGGCCGCATCGCCGAGACCGACGGCGCGGTGACGATCGGTGCGACCGTCACCCATGCCGCGATCGAGGACCAGAAGATCGGCGCGCCCGCCAACGGCTTTCTCGCCCGCGTCGCCTCCGGCATCGCCTATCGCGCGGTGCGCACCCGCGGCACCATCGGCGGCAGTTTGGTGCATGCCGATCCGGCCGCCGACTGGGTGTCGAGCCTCACCGCGCTCGGCGCCGAGATTTTGGTCGTCGGTCCCGGCGGCACGCCCCGCCGTGTTTCGGTGGCCGACTTCGTACGCGGCGCGATGGACGTCGCGATCGAGCACGACGAGATCGTCACCGGCGTCCACGTACCGCGGCTCTCGGCCACCGCGCGGTGCGGCTATCACAAGATCTGCCGAAAGACCGGCGAGTTCGCCGAGGCGATCGGCGTCGCGGTGTTCGATCCGGATCGCGGCCTGTGCCGTGTCGTCGCCGGGGCCGGCGGCGGCCGCCCGGTGGTGATCGACGGCGCGCGCGGCACCGACCGTCTGCTCGCCACCTTCGACGATCCGCGCTCTGGCCGCGAATGCCTCGACGAGGCCGGCGTCACCGGAGACGATTATCAGATGCAGATTCACGTCGCCGCCGTGCAGCGCGCGGTGCAGGAGTTGCGGGGCCGATGACCACCATCACGCTCGAGGTCAACGGCCGTGAGATCACGGCCGACGTGTCGCCTCGTACCCATCTCGCCGATTTCCTGCGTGAGCAGCTGCTTCTCACCGGCACCCATATCGGCTGCGAGCACGGCGTGTGCGGCGCCTGCACGGTGGAGATGAACGGCGCCATCGTGCGCTCCTGCATCACCTTCGCGGTCGCCTGCGACGGCGCGAAAATCCGCACCATCGAGGGGTTCGACGAGGACCCGGTGATGACGCGGCTGCGCGGCGCCTTCTCGGCCGAGCATGCGCTGCAGTGCGGCTACTGCACGCCGGGCATGCTGGTCGCCGCGCGCGACCTCGTGCATCGCAAGGCGGAGAACCCGGCGCTCGACACCCGCGTGGAGATGAGCGGAAACCTGTGCCGCTGCACCGGCTATTCCGGCATCGTCCAGGCGATCGACACCGTGGTGTCCGAGAATTTGGTCGCGCCGCCGAGTGCCGAGGCAAACTCCGAGCCGTGGTTCGGGCCGGCGCCGGGCCCGAGCGCCAAGACCGCGACACCGACCGCATCCGCCCCCGCGAGCCCCCGCCCCGCCCCCGCGGCGAAGAAGCCGGCGGCGCCGAAGACCTCTGGCCCGGCGATCGCGCGGCGACCGATCAAGGTGGAGGTCGGCGATCTCACGGTCGCCGACGGCGTCACCCAGTTCACCGAGAGCTTCACGCTGGCGCATCCGGTCGCGACCGTGTGGGAGCTGATGCGCGATCCGGAAAAGATCGCGCCGTGCATGCCGGGCCTGGTGCTCGACGGGCCGCCCGAGAACGGCGCGCTCGCCGGCCGCATGGAGGTGAAGATCGGCCCGATCACCGCGGGCTTTTCCGGCAGCGGCTCGTTCCGGCGTGACGACGACGCGCATGCGATGGCACTCGAGGCGCGCGGCAACGACCGCAAGAGCGGCTCACGCGTGTCCGGCGAGATCTCGTACCGCCTGACGCCGGCCTCGCTGCCCGACGCTGCGGAAGCGACCCGCGTCGACTGCACCATCGCCTACACGCTGCAGGGTCCGCTCGCGCAGTTCGGTCGCTCCGACATCGTCAAGGATTTGGTCGGCCGGATCGGCGAGGCATTCGCTCAGAACGTCGACATCCGCCTGCGCGCACCCGACGCCGCGATGATCGCACCGGCAAAACTCGGCGGCGTGTCGCTGCTGCTCGGTGCGCTCGGCGCGAGCCTGCGCCGGGCGATCCTGCGGCTGCTCGGGCGCGGGAGCTGATCAGATAAGGCGCAGCAAGGCCGTCGCCGATCACCAGGGCGGCGGCATCCGCTCGGCGAACGTGGTGCGCCCGCCCGACACCGAGCCGGTCGGCGTCCGGTCGGCACTCCAGACGCGCGACTGGCTGGCGGGCGGCAGCGGATCGGTGCCGAACGAGCCGGTCTCGGGATAGCGCTGGCGCAGGTCGCGCAGGAAGCTGTCGAGCGTCTCGGTCGAGCCGACCATCTTGGCGATGGTGCCGAACTCCTCGCTGCTGCCGGCGGTCGGGCTGCTCGCCACCTCGAAGGCGCGGCGGTCGGCACCGTCGGCCATCTTGGCGAGATACTTGTCGCGGAAACGGCCGAGCCCCAGCGTGTCGCCGGCGAGCGCGTAGCCGACCGCGGCGCGCAGCACGTCGGCGCGCTCGGGCTCGGACAGCGGCTGCCAGTCGCGCCAGCGGTCGCCCATCATCACCTCGATCTGCTCGGCCGCCTCGCGCCAGCGCTTGGCGCTCCACAGGATGTCTGCGCGCAGCCGCTGCGCCTCGCGGCCGTCGACGTTCTCGACCACCTCGAGCGCGAGATCGGGCCGGCCGAGATCGGACAGCGCCCGCCCCTCGATCAGCAGACGCTGGTTGCGCAGCTCGGTCGCCAGGCCCGAGCTCTGGGTCTGGCGCAGCGTCTGCAGCGCGCGCTCGGGCTTGCGTGCCATCAGGTACATCACCGCGAGGCGGGTCGCCACCTGCGCGCGCGCCGCGCCCTGCAGGCGGTGGTCCACCTGATGCTTCAGCAGCTCGGTCGCCTGGTCGAGCAGATCGACCGAGGCGAGGCGGTCGGCGAGCCGCCGGATCATCTCGTCGCCGCGCCGGCCGATCGGCGTCAGCTCGCGGAAATCGTAGAACAGGCCGAGCGCGTCGATCACCGGCAGCGCGTCGCCCTTGCCGGCGAGGAAGAGCGAGTCGAAGGTCGCCGCCGCCTCCTCCTGGATGCGCCGCGCGGCCTCCGAGTTCGGGTGCGCGGAGAGCGCGGTGCGCATCACGTGGAAGGCGTCGCGATAGCGGCCCTCCTGGGTGTAGAGCCGGGCGAGCAGCTGCAGCGCCTCGGTCTCGGTGTCGTCGCCGCGCCAGGCGGTGGTGAGGTCCTCGAGGTCGGCGATCACGTCGGAGCGCTTGAGGTCGCCGAGGTGATAGCGCAGCACCGTCTCGCGCAAACGCCCCTGCGCGGCGGCGGGACCGGCCGTGGAGCCGGCGGCGAGCCGGTAGTCGCCGAGCGCGTCGCCGCTGCGGCCGAGCCCCTCGGCGACCCGGCCGGCGAGCACCGCGACGGCGGGCTCGAGATCGGGGCCGATGCCGAGCGTCTCGAAGCCGTGCAGCGTGTTGGCGGCGGCGGCGTAGTTCTTCATCTCGATCGAGGCGCGCACCGCCTCCATCAGCACGAGCCGCTGGAGCTGGATCGGCAGCGAGGCGATCGCCGCCTCGACGTTGCGGAATTTGTCGTTGGCGCCCGCCCAGTCACTCTGCTTGGCGAGCACCAGGCCGCGCCAGATGTCGGTGTCCTGGTGACGCTGGACGATCGGCTCCGACAAGTCCTTCTGCGACTCCGGCAGCCGGTTCATCATCAGCTCGGCGAAGGCGCGCATCAGATAGGCGGCGGGATCGTCGGTGCCGCCGGCGGCGTCGGCGATCACCACGTCGAGCACGCCCTTGGCCTCGGGATACATCTGACGGGCGAGATAAAAGCGGGCAAGGTCGAGCCGCGCGGCGGTGCGCTTCGGTCCCGCGGCCTCGGCGGCGGCGTCGATCAGCGTGCGCTGCCGCTCGAGGAAGTCGGCGGCGCGGTCGAAGCCCCAGAGCTGCGGATCGAACACCGGCGGACGAAACAGCCCCGAGCGGCGGCCGGCGGTGTCGCTCGCCGAGATCGACAAACCCTCGGGCCGCGAGATGGTGATCTTGTCGGGCGCGAGCTCGACCGAGAGGTCGTCGGCGATCTCGCGGATCACCGCGCCGTGCGCGGAGGTGAGCGTGGCGAACTCGACATAGTCGCGGCCGGTCAGAAAGCCGCGCGACGGGCCGAGGCCGGTCACCACCACCAGCGTGTCGCCGGCCTCCGGATCGGCGAGGCGATGAACGGCGCGCGGATCGGCGAACGGGATCGCCATCGCGCGGCGGCCGCCGACGATCGCCTCGCGGGTGAGCGTGAGCGCGCGCGGCTGCTCGGTGACGGCGTCGCCGATGTCGATCGCCACCGCGGTGCCCTGGAAGCGCACGCTGGCGAGGCGCGGCCGCGCCAGCTTGATGCGCAGCACCCGGGCGCCGGCCGTCTCGATCGGGTCGACGCTGCGGACGATGCCGCTGCGGTCGCGCAGCAGCGCGCCGAGGTCGAGCTTGGTGTCGGTGTCGAACACGGCCCACAGGGCGTCGCCGCGCTCGAACACGGCGGCCGGGGTCGGCGTCGTGAACGGCACGGTGAGCGTCATGGCGTCGGACTGGCGCGCGACCTGGACGGCGAGGCCGCCGGTGGTCTCGTCGGCGGTGGTCGACACGGTCGGCTGCGGCAGCGCCGCCGGGGCGGTGGTGGCGACCGGCGCCGGCTGCGGCGCCGGCCTCGCCGCGGCCGGCGGTGGCGACGGAGGTGGCGGGGCGGCGGCCGCTGCGGGAGCCGGCATGGGCGCCGGCATTGGACCCGGCATGGCGGCAGGACCGGCCGGCGGCGGCGCAGGAGGCGTGGCAGGCGGTGCGGCGGCCGGCGCAGTCGGCGCGGCGGCCGGCGTAGCGGCGGGCCGCACGGTGGTCGGTGCCGCAGCCGGCGTCACCGGCGGGGCCTCGA
>NZ_AKZI01000075.1 GCF_000293785.1 Rhodovulum sp. PH10
CCGCCCTCACGACCATCCGCAGAAGGTGGGGCCAAAACGACGCTTACGGCGTTCACGCGCCCTCACGCGCCCTCACATGCTCGACTCGATGCGCGGAAAACGTGCGGAACTCTTTGGTTCGGTGTGCGCTGCAGGATCGAATGGCGGCCCTGCGGGGCGGTGAAAGGACGCGCGGCGGGCGCTGCGGCGTCGCGGTGCGGGAAAAATTTCCGCATTTTCGGGTCGACGCGGACGACCCCGCGTTCGCCAGTTTCGTGACGGCCGTGTGACTTTCCGGCATCGCTTTTCGGCAACGCTTGGTGCCGCCCGATCGCCCGCAGGGCGGGGCGAGGCGAGTGGGGGCGGGGGGACTCGGGGCAGAGCGCGCGCCGCGGCGGGCGCGATTCGGGCCGGAAGGGCTCGGGGGCGGTCGCCGAAACTTCGAGCGCGGCCTTGTCCGGCCGGCCGGTTTCGTTCGAACGCTTGCTCGCTCGGGAGGTTCTGAAACGTCCGGATGTCACGGCCGGCACAATGCCGTGCCGAACTGTCCTGTCACCGGCCGAGGCTCGCGGCGAGGACGACAGTCGACGGACGAACATACGGTTCCCGTGCCGCGGCCGGCCGGTGCGGACGATCCGGCGGCACGGGACCGAAGGGCCGTCACTGTGCGGCCGGACGGGACTCGGCCGCCCGGCGGTCGAGATCGACCAGGCCGAAGGCGAGCAGCGTGGCCTGCGCGCGCTCCGACACGGCGTCGGGCGAGCGGCGGAAGGTGTCGAGCAGCGCGAGCACCGGGCTCGGCAGTTCGGATTCGCAGGGCTTGTCGTTCATCGGGGGTCTCCTGTCACAGACGATGAGAGGCAGGATCAGTAATAGAATCGGAAGCGCCGTCAAGTTCGACCAAGAGCGTAGATCATGAGGCGGACAACCCAAGAAATCCTTAAACAACACAGGGTGGTCCGGCGCCTGGACAGACAGGGATGTTGACACTGCGATGCAGCACGTCTTCGGTTGCATGGCCGTTGCTGCGATTGCGTCGCCGCAATGCAGTACCGACATGCAACTCCTGCGGGTCGGCCATGGTGCCGATGCCGGGCGGTGCGACGCGGACGAGGACGCTCGGCCCCCGCCGGCCGGCGGGGGGCGCGGTCACGGTCACCCGCACGCCGCGGCCGTCACCGTGCGGTGGAGGCCGGTCGAGCGGGCCGCGGATTCGCTAGGAAATCAGGCCTTTGAGGATGGAGCGGGTGAAGGGAATCGAACCCTCGTCATCAGCTTGGAAGGCTGTTGCTCTACCATTGAGCTACACCCGCGGTCCGCACCGGGCGGAAGTCTTCGGCGGCTCGGGTCGTCGGCGGCCTTGCGGCACCGAAAGGGCGCCGGGCTTGCCCGCATGCAACGACACCGCGGGCCCGACAGGGGCCGCGCCGCCTCGCCGGCTTCTCGCACAAGGCGTGGCGGACCGCAACCCTGCGCTGGCCTCGGTTTTCGCGCTGTCCCCTGCGAAAGGCTCGACACGCCGCGCCCGTGGCGTCGATCGGCTCGCTCGAAGACAAACGCCGCCGGAAACTCTCCGGCGGCGTTTTCGTTTCCGGCTTTCCGGTCCGCGGGCGGCGTCAGTGCGCCGGCGCGGCGGTCTCGTCGTTCCCGGCGTCGGGCGGCGTGCCGGTCACCCGGTCGGCGTCGCGCAGCACCACATAGATCGCCGGGATCACCAGCACGGTGAGCAGCGTGGAGGAGGCGAGGCCGAACAGGAGCGAGATCGCGAGCCCCTGGAAGATCGGGTCGAGCAGGATGGTGGCGGCGCCGATCATCGCCGCGAGCGCGGTGAGGAGGATCGGCTTGAAGCGCACCGCGCCGGCTTCCAGCAGCACCTCACGCAACGTCTTGCCGTGTCCGGCGCCGTGCCGGATGAAGTCGACCAGCAAAATCGAGTTGCGCACGATGATGCCGGCGAGCGCGATGAAGCCGATCATCGAGGTGGCGGTGAAGGCCGCGCCGAGCAGCCAGTGCCCGAGCACGATGCCGATCAGCGTCAGCGGGATCGGCGTGAGGATGACGAGCGGCAGCTTGAACGAGCCGAACTGCACGACGACCAGGATGAAGATGCCGACCAGCGCCGCGCCGAACGCCGCCCCCATGTCGCGGAAGGTGACGTAGGTGATCTCCCACTCGCCGTCCCACAGCAGCGACGCCTTGCTCTCGTCGACCGGCTGGCCGTGCAGCAGAATGGCGGGCTTCTGCAAGGCGCCCCAGTCGTGCGCGTCGATCTCCTTCGCGACGTCCAGCATGCCGTAGATCGGCGCCTCGAAGGCGCCGGCGAGCTCGGCCGTCACCATGTCGGTGAAGCGGCCGTTGTGGCGGAAGATCAGCGGCGAGCCGGTCTCCTGCGTGACGCGCACCACGTCGCCGAGCTCGACCCATGCCTTGTTGCCGGGCACGCTGTTCGCCGGGATCGGCGTCGAAGCGAGCGCCTCCGACCAGGCGAGCCGGCTCTTCGGCAACCGCACCGAGATCTCGATCGGGTTGCGGTTCTCGCCGCGATGCGAGTAGCCGACCGTGATGCCACCGAGCAGCGCCTGCAGGGCGTCGTAGACGTCGCCCTGCTCGACGCCGAAGAACTCCAGCCGGTCCTGATCGATCGCGATGCGAAGCCGCGGCTGCGGGTCGCCGAGCGAGTCGTCGATGTCGACCACGTACGGCACCTTGGCGAACAGCTTCTTGGTCTCGTCCACCACCGCGCGGCGGGTTTCTGCGTCGGGGCCGTAAATCTCGGCGAGCAGCGTCGCCAGCACCGGCGGGCCGGGCGGCACCTCCACCACCTTGACAACGGCGCCGTCCGGCACCTCGAGCGCCTTCAGCCGCTCGCGCAGATCGAGCGCGATGGCGTGGCTCGGCCGCGAGCGGTCGTGCCGGGCGGAGAGATTGATCTGCAATTCGCCCAGCTCCGGCGATTCACGGATGTAATAGTGCCGCACGAGGCCGTTGAAGTTGAACGGCGCCGGCGTGCCGGCATAGAGCTGCATGTCGCGCACTTCCGGGATTTTCTTGGCGATCTCGGCGATCTTTATCAGCGTGCGCTCGGTCGCCTCGAGGCTCGCACCCTCACGCAGATCGACCATCACCGACAGCTCGGACTTGTCGTCGAACGGCAACAGCTTCACCGTGACGGCGCGGAACGCGAACAGCGTGCACACCGCGATGGTCGCGAGCCCGACGCCGCCGAGAAACATCCAGGCGGTCCAGCGGTTGCGCACAACCGGGGCGGCGAAGCTTCGATAGAGGCGGCCGAGCCTTCCGCCGTCGTGGCCGTGCGCGAGGTCGGCCGGGTTCCTCGGCGCGAGCTTCACCATCAGCCAGGGCGCCACCACCACCGCGACGAAGAACGAGAACAGCATCGCGGCCGAGGCATTGATCGGGATCGGCGCCATATAGGGGCCCATCAGGCCCGACACGAACAGCATCGGCAACAGCGCCGCGACCACCGTGAGGGTGGCGATGACGGTCGGGTTGCCCACCTCCGCCACCGCCTCGATCGCCGCGCGGTCGCGCGAGCGACCGTCGGCCATGCCCCAATGGCGGGCGATGTTCTCCACCATCACGATGGCGTCGTCGACCAGAATGCCGATCGCGAAGATGAGCGCGAACAGGCTCACGCGATTGATGGTGTAGCCCATCAGATTGGCGGCGAACAGCGTGAGCAGGATGGTGGTCGGGATCACGATCGCGGTGACGATCGCCTCGCGCCAGCCGATCGCCAGCGCGATCAGAATCACGATCGACACGGTGGCGAGCCCGAGGTGAAAGAACAGCTCGTCGGCCTTTTCGCTCGCGGTTTCACCGTAGTCGCGGGTGACGGTGACGGTCACGTCGCCGGGGATCAGCCGCGGCCGCACGGTGTCGAGGCGGTTCAGCAGATGCTCGGAGACCAGCACGGCATTGGCGCCGGCGCGCTTGGCGAAGGCGACGGTGACCGCGGGCGTGCGGCTCCACGCGCCGTCCGGCGCGCTCTTGTCCGGTGCCTCCATCCACACGCGATGCTCGCGCGGGCTCGGGCCGACGATCACCGAGGCGACGTCGCGCACATAGACCGGGCGGTTGTCACGTGTCGTGAGGAGCAGCAGCCCGATGTCCGGCACGCCTTGCAGCGTCTGCCCGGCGGCGACGGTGCGCACGAGGCCCGCATCGCGCACCTCGCCGGCGAGGAACGACCGGTTGGCGTTCTTCACCTTGCCGACCAGCTGGGCGAGGGTCACGCCGTAAAGCGACAGCTTTTCCGGATCGGGCTCCACCCTGATCTGCTGCGGGTTGCCGCCGGAGATGTAGGTGAGGCCGATATCGTCGACCTTCATCAGCTCGGCGCGCAGCTTGTCGGCGAGTTCGTAAAGGTCCTTGTCGGTCCAGCGACTGGCTGCCGCCGGTTTCGGCGCGAGCGTCAGCGTCAGGATCGCCACGTCGTTGATGCCGCGTCCGACGATCAGCGGTTCCGGAATGCCGGCCGGGATGCGGTCGTAATTCGCCCGGATCTTTTCGTGCACACGCAAAATCGCGTCTTCCGCCTTGGTGCCGACCAGGAAGCGGGCGGTCACCATCACCCGGTCGTCCTGGGTCTGGCTGTAGACGTGCTCGACGCCGTCGATGCTTTTCACGATCGTCTCGAGCGGCTTGGTCACCAGCTCCACTGCATCGGCGGCCTTCAGGCCGTCGGCATTGATGCGTATGTCGACCATCGGCACGCTGATCTGCGGCTCCTCCTCGCGCGGGATCGACACCAGCGCAAAAAGGCCGGCGACCAGCGCGGCGAGCAGAAACAAAGGCGTCAGCGGCGAGCGGATCGACGCCTGCGTCAGCCGACCGGACAGTCCGAGATTCACCTTGCCCCCCACCTTGTCCCCCGTGCCGCTCATGGCGCCACCAGCACGTCGCCGTCGGCGAGACCGGAGAGAATCTCGATCGCGTCCGGCGCGTCCGGCTTCTGGATCACCCGCCCGCGCTGCACCGGCACGTCGATCGGCGTCTCGCCGTCGCGCGCGAGCTTCACGTAGTCGATGCCGAACCGGGTCGAGACGTAGCTCGCCGGCACCACGATCGCCGGCCGCTCGCCGGCGGACACCCACACCCGGATGCGCTCGCCGACGAAGTAGTCACCGAGCCCGGCGACCGCGGCGTCGGCGACCACGCGGCCGTCCTCGATCTGCGGATAGATCAGGCGGATGGTGCCGAACTGCGCCTCCTCCTTGCCGAGCGGCGTGCCGTCGAGCCGGATGGTCTCGCCGACCTTCAGGAAGCGCGCGTGGCGCTCCGGCACGCGCAGCCGCAGCACGAAGTTCGCCTCGGCGATCCGCGCGACCGTCTCGCCCGCCATGATCACGGTGCCCGGCGTCACCGGCACGGTCAGCACGCGGCCGGCGGTCGGCGCCAGGACGTTGCCTTCGGCGAGCTGCTGCTCGATCACCGAGCGCTCGGCGGTGCGCGCCTTCATCGCGTTGCTCGCGACATTGTAGGCGGTGCGCACCTCGTCGAGCCGCGAGCGCGCCACCGTGCCCTTGTCGAACAAACTCTGGGTGCGCTGGAGATCGACCTCGGCCTGGGCGAGCTGTGCCTTCAGGCCGGCGATCTGCGCGTCGAGTGAGTTCATCTGCAGCATCAGCTTGTCGTCGCCGACGGTGGCGATCGACTGGCCTTGCGAGACCTGGTCGCCTTCCTTCACCTCGAGCCGCACCACGGTGCCGGGAATGCGGGCGCGGGCCGGCACGACATCGGCGCTCTCCACCGTCGCGAACACCGCCTTCTCGTCGGCGACCGGGTGGACTTTCACGGTGAACGGCGCGGCGGCGGCGGGGCTCGCCAGAAGAGCGGCCAGAGCGAGCGCGAGCAGAATCGCGCGCGAGGGGGGCGGACTCATCGGGTGATCCTTCTTTCCGGACGTGGGTTCTTGCGCAGGCGCGGGCGGCTGTCGGCGGAGGGAGCCGGGCACACCGGCGCGGGCGTGCAATAGAGGCGGTGCAGGGTGCCGAGCAGCTCGCGCGCGGCGGGGCTGGCGATCGCGTACCACACGGTCTGGCCGTCGCGGCGCGCGGTGACGAGCCCGTCCTTGCGCAACAGCGTGAGATGCTGCGACACGTTGGCGATCCGCATGCCGAGCGTCTCGGCGAGCTCGCCGACGCTGCGCTCGCGGTCGAGCATCGCGCACACCATCATCAGACGGTGCGGGCTCGCCAGCGCCCGCAGCAGGGTGCAGGCGTCGTCCGCCGCGGACATCAGGTCGGGGGTCGACGATTTCATAGTTGCGAATATATGCAACAACGGGTATCGAGGCAACAGGCGATCGCACCCGGCGATCGCCGCGAAAACCGCGTCGACAATCGATCATCGGCAGGAGCAACATCCATGACCATCGACCGTGCCGTTCTCGCACTCGCCGGCACCATGGTGCTCGTCAGCGCCGCGCTCGCGGCGCTCGTCAGTCCGTGGTGGTTGCTGCTCACCGCTTTTGTCGGAGCCAATATGCTGCAGGCGGCCTTCACCGGATTCTGCCCCGCGGCTATCGTCTTCCGGAAGGCCGGGGTGAAGCCGGGCTGCGCGTTCGACTGATCCGGCTCGCCCGCTCCCGCACGGTCGTCACGATCCCGCCGGCCGCACCGCTCGCGCGGGCACCGGGGTGCGGTGGGCGGCGTACGGTAGGCGGCGTGCGGTGGGCCGGTCCGGCCGCCCGGCCGAGGAGACGACGAATACCCGCCGCGACGACCCGGGTCGGCGGACGGCGGAACGACCATCGAGACCCGAAGAAAATCACAGGAGAAGTTTCGTGAAGACCAACTGGCCCGAGATGATGAAGGAGCTGGGCGTCAGCCTGAAGGATCTGCGCGGCGGCGCACCCGACGTCATGAAGGGCTTCTCGGCGATGGCGCAGGCGGCGCTCGCCCCGAAGGCGCTCGACACCAAGACCAAGGAGCTGATCTCGCTGGCCATCGCGGTGGCGATCCGCTGCGACGACTGCATCGCCTTCCACACCAAGGCGGCGATCGAGCAGGGCGCCTCCAAGGACGAGATCATGGAGACGCTCGGCATGGCGATCTATATGGGCGCCGGCCCGAGCGTGATGTACTCGGCCCACGTCGCCGAGGCCTACAGCCAGCTCAAGAAGGACTGATCCGCCGGCCCGGCCGGTGGAGAAAGACGGCCCGCGCTCCGGCGCGGGCCGTTTTTTTCGTGCGCGCGCCTGTCGACCGTCGACGGTGGACCGTCAGAGGCGGGCGAGCCGGCGGGCGAGAAGCGCGCGGCCGAGTTCGAGCAGCAGCGCGAGCGTAAAAGCGGCGGCGCCGATCCCGAACAGCAGATGATACGCGCCGTGCGCGAACACCGCCGAGAGCGCGTAGCCGGCGGCCGCCTGGGTCACGGCGAAGATCATGGTGGCGCGGCCCCAGGCGGTCTGCTGGCGCACCGGATCGTGGAAGATCTCGCGGATCCGCCCGAGGATCAGCGGAATGCAGCCGGGCGTGAAGGCGCCGACCAAAAAGCTCGAGGCGGCGAGCGCGGGGGGCGCGGTCGAGGTCAGGATCAGCACGCCCGCGGCGATCTGCGCGGCGAGCGCGAGGGCGAGCGTGCGCGACACGCCGAGCCGGTCGGCGAGCTGGCCGAACAACGACGGGCCGACGCTCGCGCCCACCCCGAACAGCACCCAATAGGCCGAGCCCGCCGCGATGCCGGCGCCGATCCCCTGCGCGACATAGGCGACCAGGAACACCATGTGCGGCACCAGCCCGACCGCGACCAGCGCGTAGAGGCAGACCAGCGCGGTCGCCGCCGCCGGCCAGGCGGGGCTTTCCGGCCGCGCGGCGAGCTCGCCGGCGCCGGCCTCGGGCGGCCAGAACCGCCAGCTCGCGGCGGCGATCGCGAGCGTGACGAGACCGAGCGTCGCCCAGGTCTCGCGCAGGCCGAGGCCGAGCAGCAGCGGCACGAACACGCCGGACGAGGTGATGCCGAGCCCGACGCCGGTGAAGATCACCCCGCTCGCGAGCCCGCGCCGCTCCGGCGGCACGATCCGCAGTGCGGCCGGCGCGGCGATCACCATCAGCACGCCGCCGGTGACGCCCGATAGGAACCGCCAGGCGGAGAACCAGGCGAACGACACCGGCACGGCGCAGGCGAACAGGCTCGCGGCGGTGGCGAGGATCATCGTGCGGCCGACCACCGCGGTCGACCAGCGCACCGCGAGCCTTCGCCCGGCGAGCGCGCCGGCGAGATAGCCGGCGAGATTGGCGGCGCCGAGATAGGCCGCTTGGTCGGCCGGGAACCAGCCGGCCGCGATCACCGCCGGCAGGAGGGGCGTGTAGGCGAAGCGGGCGAGGCCGATGCCGACATACATCGCGCCGAGCGCAGCGAGCACCGCCGGCCAGAACCGGTCGGTCGACGGAGGAGCGGGGGTCATGGTGGTCTCCGGATGAAGCGAGCCTAACGGGGCGGCGCTCGGCGGAGAAGGGGATTCTTTCCGGGTCCGCACGGGAGGGTGGTGAAAAGGCACCGCTGCGGGTGCATGCCGATCCGGCTCGACCCGGCGCCGTCTCCCCCGTAAAAGGCCGGCATGATCCGGGTCACCGACACCATCGCGATCGACGAGGCCGAGCTCGTCGAGGATTTCGTCCGCGCCTCCGGGCCGGGCGGGCAGAACGTCAACAAGGTGGCGACCGCGGTGCAGCTGCGCTTCGACGTGCGCCGCTCGCGGGCGCTGCCGAACGACGTCGCGATCCGCCTGATGAAGCTCGCCGGCAGCCGGCTCACCGGCGAGGGCGTGCTGGTGATCACCGCCCAGCGCTTCCGCACCCAGGAGCGCAACCGCGAGGACGCCCGCGAGCGCCTCGTCGAGCTGATCCGCCAGGCGGCGGTGCGGCCGACCCCGCGCCGCCCGACCAAGCCGACGCGCGCCTCCAAGGAGCGCCGGGTCGACGCCAAGAAGCGCCGCGGCTCGATCAAGAGCCTGCGCCAGGGCCGCCCGGAGGAGTGATGCCGCCGCGTCATTGAACGAACCTTTGTCCGTCCTCACCCTGAGGGGCCGCGAAGCGGCCGTCTCGAAGGGCGAGGACGGCCTCGGCGCCGGAGCATCGGAGCCTTGGGGCCTCATGGTTCGAGACGCGCTCCTGCGGAGCGCCCTCACCATGAGGTCCCAGTCCGTTCAGAGGCGCAGCCGTATGAGCCGGGATCGGCTAGACTGCCGCCTCGTTCCGTTCGCAACCCCCGAGTCGCCCGATGCCCGTCCGGCAGCTGCCCGAAGCCGTGGTCAACCGCATCGCCGCCGGCGAGGTGGTCGAGCGCCCGGCGAGCGTGGTCAAGGAGCTGGTCGAGAACGCGCTCGACGCCGGCGCGACCCGGATCGACGTGCTCTCGGAAGGCGGCGGGCGGCGCCGCATCACCGTCACCGACGACGGCTGCGGCATGGTCCGCGCCGACCTCGCGCTGGCGGTCGAGCGGCACGCCACCTCCAAGCTCGACGACGAGGATCTTCTGGCGATCGCCACCCTCGGCTTCCGTGGCGAGGCCTTGCCGTCGATCGGCGCCGCAGCCAAGCTCTGCATCACCTCTCGGCACGCGAGCGAGCCGCACGCCTGGGCGATCACCGTCGAGGGCGGTGTCAAGGGCGAGCCGGCTCCGGCGGCGCTCACGCGCGGCACTCGGGTCGAGGTGCGGGACCTGTTCTTCGCCACGCCGGCGCGGCTCAAGTTCCTCAAGGCCGAGCGCACCGAGACCGAGGCGATCCGCGACGTGGTGCGCCGCCTCGCGATGAGCCGGCCGGACGTCGCCTTCACGCTGGCCGGCGAGGAGCGCGCACCGGTCACCTGGACGGCGGCGCTTCCCGAGGCCGGTCTGCCGGGGGCCGGTCTGGCGGGTGCCGATCTGCCGGGTGCCGGGCGGCTGGCTCGGCTCGGCGACGTGCTCGGCCGCGACTTCGTCGCCAATGCGGTGCCGGTCAGGGGTGGCCGCGACGGCTTGGCGGTGGAAGGCTTCGCCGGGCTGCCGACCTTCAACAAGGCGAACTCGCTCGCGCAATATCTCTTCGTCAACGGCCGGCCGGTGCGCGACAAGCTGTTGGTCGGCGCGGTGCGGGCGGCCTATGCCGACACCCTCTCGCGCGACCGCCATCCGGTGGTGGCGCTGTTCGTGACGGTCGATCCGCACGAGGTCGACGTCAATGTCCACCCGGCCAAAGCCGAGGTGCGGTTCCGCGACGCCGGCCTGGTGCGGGCGACCATCGTGCGGGCGCTTTTGGATGCGCTCGGCCGCGAGGCGGGCCGTGCCGCCTCGACCGGCGGCAGCGCCACCGTCGCCGCCTTCCAGCGGACCGGCGCGCCGATGCCGGCCCGTGGCTGGGACTGGCGGGCCTCGCCGGCGCGGCCGTTCGCGTCGAGTTTTTCCTCCGGCGGCACGCTCGCCGAGCCCGGGTCGGCGCCGGGGCTTGCCGAGGCGGTGCAGGCGGCGTTCGACGTCGGCGGCCCCTCGGCCGACGCGCGGGCGTCGCTCGCGACCGTGGAGGAGGGGGCCTCTGCGGAAAACCTCGACCGCCCGCTCGGCGCGGCGCGGGCGCAGCTCCACGAGACCTATATCGTCGCCCAGACCCGCGAGGGCATCGTCATCGTCGACCAGCATGCCGCCCACGAGCGGATCGTCTACGAGCGGATGAAGGCGGCGCTCGAAGCCGGCGGCATCGCCCGCCAGCTCCTCTTGGTGCCGGAGATCGTCGAGCTCGACGACGCCGACGTGGCGCGCCTCGCCGAGCGCGCCGACGAGCTCGCCCGCTTCGGGCTGGTTTTGGAGGCGTTCGGCCCCGGGGCGGTGGCGGTGCGCGAGACCCCGGCCCTGCTCGGCCGGACGAACGTGCGCGGGCTCGTCACCGACCTCGCCGAGCACCTCGCCGAGTGGGACGATTCGCTGCCGCTCGAGCGGCGCCTCCTGCACGTCGCCGCCACCATGGCCTGCCACGGCTCGGTGCGCGCCGGCCGTCGGCTCAAGCCGGAGGAGATGAACGCGCTGCTGCGCGAGATGGAGGACACCCCGAACGCCGGCCAGTGCAACCACGGCCGGCCGACCTACGTGTCCTTGAGCCTGTCGGACATCGAGCGCCTGTTCGGCCGGCGGTGAGGGCGCCTGACGGGCCGGGCGGGATCCGCTATCCTCGGCGCATGACGCGGGACGACGTCATCGCGAGGCTGAGGTCGGTCGAGCCGGCGCTGCGCGCCCACGGCGTCGCCGCGCTCTATCTGTTCGGCTCGTTCGCCCGCGGCGAGGCGGGCGCCCGCTCCGACGTCGACGTGTTCGTCGAGCCCGCCTCGGACGAGTTCTTCGCGCTCTCCCACTTCACCGGCGCCTATGACGCGATCCGCACCGCGATCCCCGAGCGGGAGATCGGCTACGGCACGCGCGACGGCCTGTCGCGCTACGTCCGGGCGGCCGCCGAGCGCGACGCCATCCGCGTGTTCTGATGAGCCCGACCGCCTCGCCGCGCGCCCGGCTCGCCCACATCCGCGACGAGATCGCCGGCCTGACGGCGGCCCTCGGCGAGACCGACTATTCGAATTTTGCTGCGACCTATTGGATGGTGCGGACCACCGAGCGGGCGATCTTGATCGTCGCCGAGGCGGCGAAAGCGCTGCCGAAGGATCTCACCGCCCGCTATCCGGAGGTCGAGTGGCAGGCGCTGAACGGCATGGCGAACATTCTCCGCCACGAGTACCAGCGGGTCGAGCCGCGGGTGCTGTGGCGGGTGGTCACCGACAGCTTTCCGCGGCTGGCATCGGTGGTCGAGCGGATGATCGCCGAGGACGAGGGGAGGGGCTGATCCACCTTCGGCGTCAGCCGGTGACGTTCAGAAAAACGATCTCGCTGTCGTCGTAGCGGCGGCGCTCCAGCTCGCGAAAGCCGTCGGGGGCGGCGAAGCCTGCGGTGGCGGATTCCTCCACCACCACCAACGCGTCGGGAGCGAGCCAGCCGCCGGCGCGGGCCGCCGTCAGCGCCGGGGCGGCGAGGTTTTTTCCGTAGGGCGGATCGAGGAAGGCGAGCGAGAACGGCGCGAGCGGATGCGCCGCGCCGAGCTTCGTCGCATCGCGGCGAAAGATGCGGCTCTTTGCGGCGAGCCCGAGCGTCTCGACATTTTGGCGGATCAGCGCGCGGGCCTCGGCGCCGTCGTCGACGAACAGCACGAACGCGGCACCGCGCGACAGGGCCTCGAGGCCGAGCGCGCCGGTGCCGGAGAAGAGATCGAGGACGCGAGCGTCCGCGATCGGGTCGTCATAGGCGTGCGCAAGAATGTTGAACAACGATTCACGTAGGCGGTCCGAGGTCGGGCGGATCGCTGCCGACCTCGGATGCGCGAGCGTGCGCCCACGCAAATGTCCGCCGACGATGCGCATCAGGCGTCACGCGGAGGACGCTTGCCGCCGGGCCGCGGGCCACCGCGGCCGCCGCCGCCACCGGAGGGTCGTCCGGGCCGTCCGCTGGGCGAGGATTTTCCGAACGATTTTCCGCCACCGAACGATTTTCCGCCGCCGAACGACTTGCCGGCGCCGCCGCGGAAGCCCGGTTTTCCACCCGGCCTGCCACCTCGTTCGCCGCCGCTCCGCTCACCACCCGAGCGTTCGCCACCAAAGCGTTCGCCCCGCGGTCCGCCACCCGGCTTTCCGCCGAAACGCTTTCCGCCCGGACCGTCGTCGCGCCGGAAGCCGCCCGGCTTGTCGCCGAACCGCTTTCCGCCGCCGCCCGGCCGCTTCTCGAACGGCTTGTCGCCACGGCGCTCGCCGCCGAACGCGCGCTCGCCGCGCGGACGATCGGACCGCGGCCGCTCGCCCGTACCCTCGCGGGGCGGCCTGTCGCCGCGCGGGGTATACGGGCGGTCGCGCTTGACGAACGGCCTGGCGCCCTCCGGCCGCTCCCGCCGCGGCGCCTCGGCGCGCGGCCCCTCGGTGCGCGGTCCCTCGGTGCGGGGGCCGTCGCGGCGCGGACGGTCACCATCGGGCCGGTCACGGAAGGGCCGGTCGCCACGCGGGCGATCGCCGAAGGGCCGGTCACCACGCGGGCGGTCACCAAAGGGACGATCGCCACGCGGCCGGTCCCCGAACGGCCGGTCCCCACGCGGGCGATCCCCGAACGGGCGCTTGCCGCGCGGGGCGTCGTCACTGCGGGCGCGGAACGGGCGATCGCCGTGTCCCGCGGCACGCTCCGGCCGACCCTCGGCGCGATCCTCGCCGAACCGCTTGCCGCCGGCCGGGCGGTCGAACCGCCGGGCCGGACGCTCCCCCCGATCCGGTCGCTCTCCCCGATCCGGACGGTCCCCGCGTGCCGGCCGTCCAAATCCCTCGCGCCGCGGGCGCTCCTCGCGGGCGGGTTTCGGCGCCTCGCCATAGCGCTCGACCTCGACGGCCCGGCCCTTGCGGTCGGTGAGCTTGCCGGTGCGCTTGGTGCCGGTCGGCTCCTCCTCGCGGATCGTCGGCTTGTCGCGGCCGCCTTTGTAGTGGCGGCTGAGCGGCGCGTCGTCGGACCGCCAGGCATTGCCGCGCCGCGGCCGGCCCATCGGCTCCTGCTCGTCGCGGTTGGGGCGGCGGTCGAACCGGCGGCCGCGCAGCGGCCGGTCGCCACCGCGCGGGCGATCGTCGCCCCGCGGGCGGTCGTCGCCGCGAGGACGATCGTCGCGCCCGCCGGTGAGCCGCGCGCGCGCGCGTTCGACACGCTCGCGCGGCGAGCTCTTGCGGGCAGGGCCGTCGCGCTCCGGCCGCTCTCGCCCGGGCCTTTCGCGCGTCGCCTCGCGGCGGGCGCCGGCCGGCTCGGCATGTGCGGTGATCGGCCCCGTGAAATCGCAGCCGGCCTCGGCCGCGAGCCGCTCGCCGAGCTGATCGCGCAGGATGCGGGTCTTCACCTCGTCGACGTCGCCCTCCATCAGCTCGCCGAGCTGGAACGGCCCGTAGGACACCCGGATCAGCCGGTTGACCTGCAGGCCGAGCGTGTCGAGCACGTTGCGGACCTCGCGGTTCTTGCCCTCGCGGATCGCGATCGTGAGCCAGACATTGGCGCCCTGGGCGCGGTCGAGCGTCGCCTCGATCGGGCCGTACTGCACGCCGTCGACCTCGAGCCCGTCGCGCAGGCCGTCGAGCGCTTGCTGATCCACCGAGCCGTGGGCGCGCACCCGGTAGCGGCGCAGCCAGCCGGTCGCCGGCAGCTCGAGCATGCGGGCGAGGCCGCCGTCGTTGGTGAGCAGCAGTAAGCCTTCGGTGGCGATGTCGAGCCGGCCGACGCTGATCAGCCGCGGCAAGCCTTCCGGCAGCGACTCGAAGATGGTCGGCCGGCCCTCGGGGTCGAAGCTCGTGGTGACCAGCCCGACCGGCTTGTAATAGAGGAAGAGGCGGGTGCGCTCGCGCGCCGGCAACGGGGTGCCGTCGACGACGATCGTATCGGCGGGGGTCACGTCGAGGGCCGGCGAGACGATGACGCTGCCGTTCACGCTGACGCGGCCTTCGGCGATCATCATCTCGGCGTCGCGGCGCGAGCCGAGGCCGGCGCGGGCGATCACCTTGGCGATGCGCTCGCCCTCGGCGCTGGCGATGCGCTCGCCGTCGGTCGGATTATCGGTCGCGGGCGGAGCGCGCTCGGGCGCGTCGCCCTGGTCGGAGGTTTTGCGGGGCATGGTCTCGTTCGTGTTGGATGTTGCGGGGCTGATAGCAGAGTTCGCCGGCGGGAACGAGCGATGATGTCGCCGATGGAGCTCGCGCTGGCCGAGGCGCGTGCGGCGGCGGCGGCCGGCGAGGTGCCGGTCGGCTGCGTGGTGGTGAAGGACGGCCGGGTGCTGGCGCGCGCGAGAAACCGGACGCTCGCCGATCGCGACCCGACCGCGCACGCCGAAATTCTCGCGATCCGCGCGGCGGCGGCGGTGCTCGGCTCCGAGCGGCTGGTCGACTGCGACCTGTGGGTCACCCTCGAGCCGTGCGCGATGTGCGCGGCGGCGATCTCGTTCGCCCGCATCCGCCGGCTGTATTACGGGGCGGCCGACCCGAAAGGCGGGGCGGTGGAGCACGGCGTGCGCTTCTTCGCCTCGCCGACCTGCCACCACCGGCCGGACGTCTATCCGGGCCTTTGCGAGACCGAGGCGGCGGCGCTGTTGCGGGAGTTTTTCCGCGCGAGGCGGTGAGAGGATGCGGTTTCGCGCCCTGCGTGTTCCGGCGCCGCGCCGCTGGGTGGTGCAAGCCGATCACCGCATCTCCCGGCACCTCCGCCTTGCCGCTCCCGGACCGCTGTGCCATAGCTGCGCCGCGCCGGTCTCCCGGCTGCTCAGAGGATCACCATGCCGGATACTGCAGGGCTTCTGCGCGGCAAGCGCGGAATCGTTTTTGGTGTTGCCAACAATCGTTCGATCGCCTGGGGAATTGCCAAGGCGGCCCGTGCGCAGGGCGCCGAGCTCGCCTTCACCTACCAGGGTGACGTTCTGAAGAAGCGGGTCGAGCCGCTCGCCGCCGAGCTGGGCGCGCGGGTGATCGGCCATTGCGACGTGACCGAGCCGGACACCATCGACGCCGTGTTCGAAGCCGCGCGCGAAGCGTTCGGAACGATCGACTTCGTGGTGCACGCGGTCGCCTTCTCGGACAAGGACGAGCTCGACGGGCGCTACGTCGACACCTCGGCGGACAACTTCTCGAAGACGATGCTGATCAGCTGCTACTCGCTGACGGCGATCGCCCAGCGCGCCGAGAAGCTGATGCCGAACGGCGGCAGCATTCTCACGCTCACTTATTACGGCGCCGAGAAGTGGATGCCGCACTACAACGTGATGGGCGTCGCGAAGGCGGCGCTCGAGGCGTCGGTGCGCTACCTCGCCGCCGACCTCGGCGAGAAGGCGATCCGCGTCAACGCGGTGTCGGCCGGGCCGATCAAGACGCTGGCCGCCTCCGGGATCGGCGACTTCCGCTACATCCTGCGGTGGAACGAGTACAACTCGCCACTCAAGCGCACCGTGACCACCGACGAGGTCGGCGACGCGGCGGTCTACCTGATGTCCGATTTCTCCCGAGGGGTGACCGGCGAGGTGCACCACGTCGATGCCGGCTACCACGTGGTCGGCATGAAGCGCCCCGACGCGCCGGACATTTCGGTCGTCAAGGAGTGAGCTTTTTTCGCGGCCGGCTCCGCTCGCGGGACCGGCCGTCGCTCGTCCGGCTCGCCCGGAGGGGATGTTTTTTCCGGCCGGATGGCGCCGGGCGCGGGCGGGTGGTGACACGCGAACCGGCACGCACGTCAGGGTACGAGGACGCCGGCACGCGTGCCCGGGTGCCCTTGCATCCGGCAAGCCTCCGGCGCTAAGGACTCCCAGGGGCGGTTAGCTCAGTCGGTAGAGCATCTCGTTTACACCGAGAGGGTCGGCGGTTCGAGCCCGTCACCGCCCACCAACGGCGCCGAAATCACTGGAATTCAGGTATTTTCCGTCTCGCACCGTGCGGGTCCGGCAGAGCCTCGTGGCCCGGGTCGAGCGGAAGCGAGACCCGGGGTTTCTGTCGCAACAACCCCGGATTTCGCTTGCGCTCTATCCGGGCTACGCTCGCTCCGGCATCGCGCGATGCCGGAGGAGAGGCGCGCCGGAGAGCAGGCGCCGAAGCGCGGAGAAAAAAGCTCACTTCAGCCGGGTGCTCATGTCCACCACCGGCTGGGTGCCCTTGGTGCTCATGGTCTTCACCGTCTTCGCGTCGAGGTCGAACTGCTTCAGGTCGACCATGCGGATCGTCTGGTCCTCGTAGCTGCGGTAATAGTAGCGCAGCGTCTGCGGGTCGCGGGCGACCGTGAGCAGCGTCGAGTCGGTGTGCATCACGCCGTCGCTGGTTTCGCGCGCGACGCCGATCGGGATGTCGAAATTGTCGAGGATGTGAAACACCTGCAGCACCGCCTCCGGCGAGGTGGCGGACGGCAACGCAGTGGCGCTGAACACCGCGGCCCGCACGAAGCGCGACGGCGGGGTGAAGTCGCCCGGCAGGCCGAGCATGCCGCTGCCTTGGCCGAGCGGCGCCAGCGTCTCCCGGCCGATGTTGACCGGCGGCACGTTGCGCGGATCGAGCGCGACGTAGTTCCTCAGATTGGTCATGTGCCAGTCGAACGACGGCGAGTTGGTGAACACGCCGAGCGGGTTGTCCTGCACCACCAGCCGGCCGTCGATCGGCTCGACGACGATGCTCTTGCCGGTCTTGTCGTACACCACGTAGTGGAAGGGCGGCGGCTCCGACCCCCACCGGTCGATCACCGTCGGGGTGATCACGGCGGCATTTTTGGCGAGCGCGTCCTTCACCTCGTCGACGGTCGCGAAGCGGACCAGCAGCCAGTTGGGAAAGTCGATCGGCGAAAGGCCCTTGGCGCGGTTCTCGGCGGTCGCCGGGGTGTATGTGGCAAAGCTCGGGAAATAGAACGTGCCGACCGCGAGCCCGGCCTCGTTGACGCCGTCGACCACGTTGACGTTCTGGTAGGTGATCGTGCCGACGGCGCCGTATTTCGCCGTGTAGCTCATGCCGTCGCCGAGCGGCGTGCTGCCGGTGAATTTCTGGCCGCGCGGCACCACCGCGACCGACGTCTCGACCGGCGTGCCGAACTCGAGCGTCCGGCCGTGCACGACGGTGCCGTCCTTCGCATGCAGCATGATGCCGGTGCAGGCGGCGGCGGGAGCACTCGCCATCGCCGCGGCGAGGACGGCGGCGAGACAGGTGCGAACGGCTTTTCGAATGAACATCGGCCTCTCATCGTTGGGGTGACGACGGACCGACCATGACTCCCGACGAGTTCATGAAACCTTATGGAAATGCTCGCGATTCCGGCGGGCGACGTGTCGCGCGGCCGGACTTCCGCCGGCTCGTCCGCCCTCCGTCCGGCGGCGTCCGTCTCACGCCGGGCGGACCTCGGGCGGCAATGTCGCGCGACCGGCGCGAAACGCCCGCAAGCCGGCGGTCAGCCGCAGGCCGAGGCTGGTGGCGCGGGCGCGGTCGGAGAAGCGCGGCGCCGCCGCGGCGCGGGCCAGCGCGGCGGCCCAGTGCGGCCGCACCGCCTCGTTGGAGAACAGCTCGAGCGCCCGCCGGCGTCCCGCCGCCGAGATCGCCGTGGCATCGATGGTGCCGTCCAAAACCTTGCCGATCAGCTCGCGCGCCTGCTCGACCGAATCGTAGATCAGCCCGGCGCCGCCCGCCAACAGCTCCTCGATCTCGTAGCGCAGCGGGTGCCAGTTGGGGTCGCGCGCGCGGGCGGCGACGAAGCGGGCGGACGGCGCCAGCACCGGCGCACCGGACATCAACGCCTCCATGAAGTTGAGCGTGTAGGAGGCGAGCTCGCTGTGGATGTAGAGATAGAGGCCGCAGCGGCGAAACAGCTCGCGTTGCAGATCGGGCGGGGCGATGCCGCGGGCGGTCGGCAGACCGTCGTTGGCGCGCCCGTACAGGTCGGCCGGAAAGCCCTCGACGATCGCCGCGTATTCGCCGGCCTTCGGGATCGCGTCCGCCCGGTCGGTGCCGTTGTAGAAGGTGAGCACCCGCCGGTCGGCGCCGCTCCACGGCCCGTACTCGTCCGGCTCCTTGCCGAAATAGACCACCGCGTCGTCCGGCATCATGCCCGGCAGCATCGCCTCGCGCCGCGAGTAGCGGGCGACGAACAGGTTGCGCCCGGCCTTCCACGCGGTCCTCTCGAGGCTCCGCCGTGCCTGGCCGACCGTCCGCCAGATCACCGGCTTGCCGGCGAGGGCGGCGCGATTGACCGCGACGAGCTGCGAGTCGTGGTTGATCACCACGAGATCGAACCGGTCGACGAACGCGCGCCCGAGGGCGGGGACGCCGTTCACCAGCCGGCGGGACTGCAGGAAGGCGTGGAGGTGGTCGGCCGCGGCGTGCGCGTCGTGCGCGTCGCGCAGCGCGACCGGGTGGTCGGGCTGGCCGAACTTTCCGAGGCTGAAGACCGAGTGACCGAGGCTGCGGAACAGCTTCAGGTCGTCGTATTCCAGAACTTCGTGTACCGGAAAGTACAGTATCTGCATTACTGACGCACTTCTACTTATACGAGGCGGCGACGTCGAGGTCCTCGCCGAAAGGTTCTTCTGTTTTCTTCGTTCGGGGGCGTTTTGGCAATATTTCGTTTGTAAATGTCTGGGCCGGTGTGAGTCGCGTCTGCGGCAACCGGGCCCGCCCGGCTTGCGCCGGATCCCCTTCGCGCATAGTCGTAAATGCCTCCGCGCCGCCCGGACCCGGCGGCCACCGGTCGGCGCACGGCTCCGATGCCCCGGCCGACCTTTCCCCCGGATTCCGCATGACCGACACCGTCAATCGCCGCTGGCTGCTCGCAAAGCATCCCGAGGGGATGCCCGATGCCTCCTGCTTCACGCTGGAGACCACCCCGGTTCCCGTGCCGGGGCCCGGCGAGATTTTGGTAAAAGCCCGGTACCTGTCGGTCGATCCTTACATGCGCGGGCGGATCGGCCGCTCGAAGAGCTATGCCAAGGGCGTCGAGATCGGCGAGGTGATCCGCGGCGGCGCGGTCGGCGAGGTGGTCGCCTCGAACCACCCGGCGTGGGCGCCGGGCGACATCGCCGAGACCATGGGGTTCGGCTGGCAGGAATTTGCCGTGCTGGCACCGGGCGGCAGCGGGCCGGACGGCGTGCGGAAGGTCGACCCGGCGCTCGCGCCGATCGAGAGCTCGCTCTCGTGGCTCGGCATGCCGGGGCTCACCGCCTATTTCGGGCTGCTCGACGTCGGCCGTCCGCGGCCGGGCGACACGGTGGTGGTGTCGGCGGCCTCCGGCGCGGTCGGCCAGATCGTCGGCCAGCTCGCCAAAGCGGCGGGATGCCGGGTGGTGGCGATCGCCGGCAGCCCGGAAAAGCTCGCCTGGTGCGAGGAGCTCGGCTTCGACGTCGGGATCGACCACCGCGCGACGGCCGATCTCTGCGCCGCGCTGCGCGAGGCCTGCCCGAACGGCGTCGACGTCTTCTTCGACAACACCGGCGGGCCGATCCACGACGCGGTGATGAAAAACCTCGCGCTCCATGCCCGGGTGGTGATCTGTGGGCGGATCGCGGTCAGCTCGCAGCCGGGGCCGGACATCGGCCAGCGCTTCAACGGCCACGTGCTGGTGGCGCGGGCGACCGTCTCCGGCTTTCTGGTGTTCGACTGGTGGCACCGCCACGCCGAGGCGGTGACGCGGCTCGCCGCGCTACAAAAGGCCGGAAAGCTGCGCTTCCGCGAGGACGTGCTCGACGGCATCGAGCGTATGCCCGAAGCCTTCTTGCGGCTCCTCACCGGCGCCAATCTGGGCAAGCAGCTGGTGCGGGTGGGGTGAAAAGGGGCGAGTGGCGAATGGCGAGTAGCGAGTAGGCGAGGCGAGGGCGAATAGCGAGTAGGGAATAGCGAATAGGGCAGGCGAAGGCGAGCGGCCGGGACCACTCGCCATTCGCCATTCGCTACTCGCCGTTCCGCGCCGCTCCCGCCTACGCCGCCGGCTCCTTGATCTTGCCGATCGACAGGAGCTGCATCACCGCCTTCTCGAAATAATGCTCGGTGACGCCGGTTCGCACCTTGCGCATGAAGTAGCGCTCGAACGCCATTTTTGCGACGTGCACCCAGCGGCCGCTGCGCGCCCAGCTGACATTGCGCGGCGGGTTCTGCGGCAGCGCGACGAAGGCGATGCCGTTGTCGCCGAAATCGGCGAGGCAGATGGCGTTCCAGGTGCCCTCGTGGGTCGGCTGCTGGTTGCGCAGGAGCTGGCCGATATTGAGCGCGGTGGCGGTGACCATCGACTCGATCATGTAGCCGGTCTTCGGCACGCCGAGCGGCACCGGCGTCTCCTCGATCGGCGGGATGGCGATGCACACGCCGACCCCGAACACGTTCTGATAGGTCGGGTTGCGCTGGTGGGAATCGACGATCACGAAGCCGCGCGGATTGACCAGCCCCTCGACCCCGCGCACCGCCGCGACGCCGCGGAACGCCGGGATCATGGTGGCGAACGCGAACGGCAGCGCGTGGGTCTTCTTCACGTTGCCGTCGTCGTCGAGCTGGGTCACGTGAGCGGTGCCGTCCTCGAACCGGTCGACCTTGGCGTTGGTGATCGGCTTGATGTGGAACTGCCGCAGCTTCGACTCGAGCAAGCCCTTGGTGTCGCCGACACCGCCGAGGCCGAGATGGCCGATATAGGGTTCGGCGGTGACGAAGGTCATCGGCACCTTGTCGCGGATCTGGCGCTTGCGGAGATCGGCGTCGATGATGAACGCCGTCTCGTAGGCCGGGCCGAAGCACGACGCGCCCTGTGCCGCGCCGACCACGATCGGCCCCGGCTTCTTGCAGAACGCCTCCCACGGGTCGTTCGCCTCCACCGCGTGGTCGACGTCGCACACAGACTTGGTGTGGTGGGCCGGGCCGAACCCCTCGATCTCGTCGAACGCCAGCTCCGGGCCGGTGGCGATCACCAGATAGTCGTAGGCGAGCGAGGAGCCGTCGCCGAGCGCGACGCGGTTCTCCTCGGGGTGCACCTTCGCGGCGCCGGCGGCCGAGAAGCCGATGCCGTGCCTGGCCATCAGCGGCGCCAGCTCGATGGTGGTCGAGGCCTTGGTGCGCCACTTCACCGCCACCCACGGGTTCGACGGGGTGAACTGGAAGAACGGCTTGTCGGAGACCAGCGTGATGCGGTCGTCGGGACGGATCGCCTGCTTCAGCTCGTAGACACAGGAGATGCCGCCGATGCCACCGCCGAGAACGACGATGTGAGCCATGATGTTTCCTCCGGGCCGGGCCTGAACGACGAGGATCGTCGCCGGCTCGACTTGTGTTTTTCGTTGATGCTCGGAACGGTACGTAGAGGTGCGGGCGACAACTTTGAGGGAGATCAATGCGGGCGCCACGACGTCCAATCGGTCGCACGTCCGGAGCGGGGCCGGACGCCGGGATTTCGCCGGCTCTCGGGCGGCGGACCGGGCGTCGTTCGGGCCTAAGAGCCCGTTTGGAAACTCGGACGCGGGCTGCGTTGCGGCCCCGCAACCTGAAAGGCCGGGCCGCTTTCGGCCGCCCGGTTCGTCGCCGATCTCGCACGTACTCCCCGGTACGCGCCTCGATCGGCTCCTGCCGGATCGGCGAAAGCGGCTCCGGCGCAGCCCCGTCGGAGTTCCCAAACGGGCTCTAAACCCCCGATTTCGCGGCGCGGTCACATGCGCTGCCGGCATGGCGAGCGTTGCTGCCGCTGCAAACCGCTTCCCAGCGGGCCGAGAAATGCTCTAGATCGTCCTTCATGACCGACCGTGCCGCTGCCCGTCCCGACCGACCTGCCGATCGACCTGCCGACCGCCTGACCATCGCGGTCGCCCAGCTCAACCCGACCGTGGGCGACGTCGACGGCAACACCGCAAAAGTCCGGCAGGCGCGGCGCGAGGCTGCGGCCCTCGAGGCGGACCTCGTCGCGTTTCCCGAGTTGTTCGTCGCCGGCTACCCGCCGGAGGATCTGGTGCTCAAGCCGGCCTTCCAGTCGGCCTGCCGCGCGGCGGTCGAGGCGCTCGCCGGCGAGACCGCGGACGGTGGCCCGGCGGTGCTGGTCGGCACCCCCTGGGCGGAGGACGGCAAGCTCTACAACGCCTACTGTCTGCTCGACGGCGGCCGGATCGCGGCGGTGCGCTACAAGGTGAACCTGCCGAACTACGGCGTGTTCGACGAGCGCCGGGTATTTGCCGCCGGCCAGCCGCCGGGACCGGTGAGCTTTCGCGGGGTGCGGATCGGCATTCCCGTCTGCGAGGACATCTGGACCGAGTGGGGCGACTACGAGGACGTGGTCGAGTGCCTCACCGAGACCGGGGCCGAGCTTCTGCTGGTGCCGAACGGCTCGCCCTACAGCCGCGACAAGGACGAGGTGCGCCTCAACGTGGTGGTGGCGCGGGTGACCGAGAGCCGCCTGCCGCTCCTCTACGTCAACCAGATCTGCGGCCAGGACGAGCTCGTCTTCGACGGCGCCTCGTTCGGGCTCAATGCCGACCGCTCGCTCGCCTTCCGTCTGCCGGCCTTTCGCGAATGCGTCGAGACGGTGGTTTTCGAGCGCGGTGCCGAGGGCTGGCATTCGGTGGACGGGCCGATCGCGCCGCAGGAGGAGGACGGCGACCGCACCGACTACACCGCCTGCGTGCTGGGTTTACGCGACTACGTGGAGAAGAACCGCTTTCCGGGCGTGGTGATCGGTTTGTCGGGTGGCGTCGATTCCGCGCTGTGCGCGGCGATGGCGGTCGATGCGATCGGCGCCGAGCGGGTGCGCTGCGTGATGCTGCCGTACCGCTACACCTCGGAGGATTCCAAGGGCGACGCGGCAAAGCTCGCCGAGGCCTTGGGCGTGCGCTACGACGTGGTGCCGATCGCTCCCGCCGTGGAAGGGCTCGAGGCTGCCGTCGCGCCGCTGTTCGACGGGCTTGCCCGCGATGTCACGGAGGAAAACCTTCAGGCCCGCGCCCGCGGCGTGATCCTGATGGCGGTCTCCAACAAGTTCGGCCTGATGGTGGTGACGACCGGCAACAAGTCGGAGATGTCGTGTGGCTACGCCACCCTCTACGGCGACATGAACGGCGGCTTCAATCCGCTGAAGGACCTCTACAAGACCGAGGTCTACCGGCTCGCCTGGCTGCGCAACACGTGGAAGCCGGAGGGCGCGCTCGGGCCCGACGGGCGGGTGATCCCGGACAACATCATGATCCGCCCGCCGACGGCGGAGCTGCGCGAAAACCAGACCGACCAGGATTCGCTGCCGCCCTACGACATTCTCGATGCGGTGCTGGAGCGCCTGGTCGAGCGCGAGGAGCCGATCGCAAAGATCGTCGCCGATGGCTTCGACGCGGCGATGGTGTCGCGGGTCGAGCGGATGCTCAACGTCGCCGAGTACAAGCGCCGGCAGGCGGCGCCGGGCGTGAAGGTGACGCTGAAGAATTTCGGGCGTGACCGCCGCTACCCGATCACCAACCGGTTCCGCGATCGCGGCGAGCCGTTGCCCGAGCCGCAGCGCGACCTCGTCGCCCCGCACGGGCCCTCCCGCACCGAGACGCACGATCTCTGATCATGTGATACCAGCGGCGGGAAACTATGACCTCATCCTGAGGGTCGCCGAA
>NZ_AKZI01000076.1 GCF_000293785.1 Rhodovulum sp. PH10
CACAGTCCCCCGAAATCACTCACTCAATTTTCGGTCAGGCTCTGAGGATCGGACGTCCGAACTCGGCTTCGGCAGGTCGCGCGATCTCGGTTTCATGCTCTGGGACATCGACCACGCCGGCGATCGCGCCTCGCTGTTCTTTCGGGCGACGCTCGACGACGGCGTACTCGCGGTGCCGCCGCCGGGCTCGCCGGAGATTCGCCGATGAGCGCGCTCGCCTCGCTGGTCCGCGCTTACGGGCGCATGGCGGACCGCAACGAGGTGCCACCGTTCGGCTACAGCACCGAGAGAATCGGCTTCGTGATCTCGCTCGACGCGGACGGAGTGCCCTCCGGTATCCCGTCGGATCTGAGAACGCAGGAGGGGCGCAAGGTGCTCGGTCGTCCGCTCGCGGTGCCGCAGGCGGTGAAGCGCACCTCGGGAAAAGCCGCGAACTTCTTGTGGGACAAGACGGCCTATGTGCTCGGCGTGACCGCCGGCGAGGGAAAGCGCACCGCCGAGGAGCACGCATTCTTCGTCGAGCAGCATCGCGACTGGCTCGCCGGCACCGACGACGAGGGGCTCGTCGCCCTGCTGCGCTTTCTCGATTGGTGGCGGCCAGAAGAGTTCGACGCACTCGGCTGGCCGGCGGACATGAAGGACGAGAACGTGGTGTTCGCGCTGGAGCGCGAGCGTCTCGACAGATATCTTCATGACCGGCCGGCGGCGCGCAACGTCTGGGCGGGTCGTCTCGGCGCGACGGGAGCGACCCGCGCGGCCTGTCTCGTCACCGGCGAGCACGGGCCAGTCGCGCGCCTACACCCGTCCATCAAGGGCGTATGGGGCGCCCAGACCGCCGGGGCCTCCATCGTCTCGTTCAATCTCGAGGCCTTCACGTCCTACGACCACGAGCAGGGCGACAACGCCCCCGTCTCCGAAGCGGCGGCGTTCGCCTACACCACCGCGCTGAACCGCTTCCTGGAGCGCGGCAGTCGCCATCGTCTGCAGATCGGCGACGCCTCGACGGTGTTCTGGGCCGAAGCCGACGATCCACAGGCCGCCACCGACGCCGAGGATCTGTTCGCAGCGGCGTTCGCGGAAGGCGTCGACGAGAACGCGGCGAGCGAGAGAGTGCGCGCCGTGCTCGACGCGATCCGAAACGGCCGCCCGGTCGCCGACATCGCGCCCGGGCTGCCGGCGGACGTCCGCTTCTACGTCCTCGGCCTGTCGCCCAACGCCGCGCGGCTGTCGGTGCGGTTCTATTTCGAGGGCGACTTCGGCGAGATCGGCCGCCGCTGGCTCGAGCACGTCGCGCGCCTGCGGGTGGTGCCGCCGCCGCAGGAAACAGCGCCGTCGATGTGGCGGATGCTGATCGAGACCGCGACGCTGCGCAGAAGCGAGAACATCCAGCCCAATCTCGCCGGCGAATGGCTGCGCGCCATCCTCGCAGGCGCGCCCTACCCGCTGACGCTGCTCTCCACTCTCATCATGCGCATGCGTGCCGACCACGACGTCAATGCGATGCGCGTCGCCATCCTCAAATCGGTATTGATCCGAAATTTCGGCATGGAGGTGCCCGTGGCGCTCGATCCCACCTTCGACGACCCCGGCTATCTGCTCGGGCGCTTGTTCGCCGTCTACGAGCAGGTGCAGTCCGCCGCCCTCGGCGGCATCAACGCAACCATCAAGGACAAGTTCTACGGCGCCGCATCGGCTCAACCCCGCAAGGTTTTTCACCTGCTCGAGTCCGGCTCGGCGAACCACCTGTCGAAGCTCGGCAAGCAGAAGCCGGGCCTTCGCGTCGTGCTGGAAAAGCAGATCGGGTCGATCATGGAGGTGATGTCGCCCGCCGACGATCCGTTCCCCGCGAGCCTGCCGGACCGGAGCCAGGCGCTGTTCGGGCTCGGCTATCACCATCAACGCAACGAGTTCTACCGCAAGGCGGACAAGCCTGCCGCCGAGGAGGCGCGCGCATGACCACGCCGGAAAAGACCCCGCTCGTCCACCGCCACGACATCGTCTTCCTGTTCGACGTCACCAACGGCAACCCCAACGGCGATCCCGACGCCGGCAACCTGCCGCGCATCGATCCGGAGACCAATGTCGGCCTCGTCAGCGACGTCTCGCTGAAGCGCAAGGTGCGCAACTATGCCGAGCTGGCGCGTGGCGCCGAGCCCGGCTACCGCATCTACGTCCAGGAAGGTTCGATCCTCAACGAGAAGCACCGCGAGGCGTACAAGGCGCTGCGCGACGACGGGAAGAGCGACGGCGCCAAGCTCAACCCGAAGAACGACGACGAGGCGCGGGCGCTGACCCGGTTCATGTGCGACAACTTCTTCGACGTGCGCACCTTCGGCGCGGTGATGTCGACCGGCATCAATTGTGGCCAGGTGCGCGGTCCGGTGCAGGTGGCGTTCGCCGCCTCGGTCGAAAAGATCCTGCCGCTCGAGATCTCGATCACCCGGATGGCCGCGACCACCGAGAAGGAGAAGGCCGACCGCGAGAAGAGCGAGGGCGACGAGCGCACCGACAACCGGACCATGGGGCGCAAGTACATCGTGCCGTACGGGCTCTATCGCGCCCACCTGTTCGTCAACGCGAAGCTCGCCGAGCGCACCGGCTTCTCGCAGGCCGATCTCGACCTCCTGTTCGAAGCTCTGAAGAACATGTTCGAGCACGACCGGTCTGCGGCTCGTGGCGAGATGGCGGCGCGCAAGGTGGTGGTGTTCGAGCATGCGAACGCGCTCGGCAACGCGCCGGCCCACGCGCTCTTCGAGCGCGTGAAGGTCCGTCGCCGGTTCGGCACCGACGTTTACGATCTCGGCGACCCGCGCCTCGACAATGCGCCGCCGGCGCGCCGCTTCGCCGATTACGAGGTGGCCGTCGCGCGGGACGGCCTCCCGGACGGTGTGGAGATCGTCGAGGTGCTCTGACGGAACGCGAGAATGGCCGCTCTCGACGATCCGGTGCCGATCTCCGCGCTCCAGCATGCGGTCTATTGCCTGCGCCAGGCGGCGCTGATCCATGTCGAGCGGATTTGGGAGGAGAACCGCTTCACCGCCGAGGGTCGCGTGCTGCACGACGTCGCGCACACCGCCGCCGAGCGGGGCGGACGCGGCGCCCGGCGGGTGACCGCATTGCCGCTGGCCTCGACCCGGCTCGGGCTCGCCGGAGTGGCCGATCTCGTCGAGTTCCGGCGCGGGCCGGACGGCGAGAAGGCGTTCCCGGTCGAGTACAAGCGTGGCAAGCCGAAGGCCCATCGTGCCGACGAGGTCCAGCTCTGCGCCCAGGCGCTGTGCCTCGAGGAGATGACGGGGCGGCCGGTGCCGGAGGGCGCGCTCTATTACGCCGAGCCGAAACGGCGGACGGTGGTTGCCTTCGATGCCGAGCTGCGCCGGCTGACCGAGGAGACCGCGCGCGCCTTCGTCGCACTGGTGGCGGAAGGGCGCACCCCACCCGCGGAGTGGCGCGCCGACCGTTGCCGGGCGTGCTCCCTGATCGAGGCGTGCCGGCCCAAGCTCGCGCGCCGCTCGGCCTCCGCCTACCTGGATCGCACCGTCGGCGCGCTGCTGGCCCGGGAGGCGGAGCCGTGAGGAAGCTCCTCAACACCCTCTACGTCACCACCGAAGGCGCCGGGCTGCGCAAGGACGGCGAAAACGTCGTCGCCGAGATCGACGGCGAGGAGCGTGCCCGTATGCCGCTGCACCGGATCGGCTCGGTGGTGGTGGTCGGCGCCGTCTACGTCTCGCCGCCGCTGATCGGCGCGCTGGCGCGGGCCGGCATCGCGCTGGTGCTGCTCGACCGCCAGGGCCGGTTCGAGGCGCGCGTCGAAGGGCCCGTGAACGGCAACGTGCTGTTGCGCAGGGCACAGTATCGCGCCGCCGAGGCGCCGACCGAGATCGTCCGCAGCATCGTCTCGGCCAAGATCGCGAACCAGCGGGCCGTCCTGCAGCGCGCGCTGCGCGACCACGGCAGCGACATGGCACCCGAGCGCCGCGGCGCGGTGGAGAGTACGGTCGAGCGCTTGGCGCGCATTCTGCGACGCGTGGCGTTCGAGCGCGAGGGGGCGGACGTGCTCCGCGGCGCCGAGGGCGAGGCGGCCAACCTCTATTTCGCGGTGTTCGACGATCTGCTCCGCGGCGTCGACCCGGCGATCCGCTTTCGCGGACGCAATCGGCGGCCGCCGCTCGATCCGGTCAACGCGCTCTTGTCGTTCCTCTACACGCTGCTCACCCACGACTGCCGCGCCGCCGCGGAGGCGAACGGGCTCGACCCGGCGGTCGGCTTCTTGCACCGCGATCGGCCGGGCCGGCCCAGCCTCGCGCTCGATCTGATGGAGGAGCTGCGGCCGGTGCTGGCCGATCGGCTGGCGCTGTCGCTGTTCAACCGCCGCCAGCTCGGCGCGCGCGACTTCGAGACTCGCGACGGCGGCGCCGTGCTGCTGACCGACGAGGCGCGCAAGACCGTGATCACGGCTTGGCAGGACCGCAAGAAGGAGGAGCGACGCCATCCCTTCATCGACGAGACGGCGCCACTCGGGCTCGTGCCGCACCTGCAAGCGCAGTTGCTCGCCCGGCATCTGCGCGGCGACCTCGATGCCTATCCGGCCTGGTTCTGGAAATAGATCGCCATGCTGGTGCTGGTCACCTACGATGTGCAAACGTCCGGGGCCGGTGGCGCCAAACGTTTGCGGCGCGTCGCCAAAGCCTGCCGCGATTATGGCCAGCGCGTGCAGTTCTCGGTGTTCGAGATCGAGGTCGACCCGGCGCAATGGACGGCGTTGCGGGTGACGCTGGAAGGCATCATCGATCCGGCCAGCGACAGCCTGCGCTACTATTTCCTCGGTGCCAACGGCAAGCGGAGGGTCGAGCACGTGGGCGCCAAGCCGACGCTCGACCTCGACGGGCCCGTCATCGTGTGACGGCGGGGTGCCGTCGCGAGCGGCTTCCGAGCGGCTCCGAGCGGCCGGTGGCGCACAGTCGATACCCATCCGTTTCCGGCGCCGAGTTCCGGTGCTGGGCCCCGGTGCCCGGCGTGCGCGAACCCCGAGCGTGTCGGCCCCACCCGGCCCCTTCGCGCCGGACGCAACACCTCGATCGTCCGACGACAACGGAGCGAGCCGAGCCCGACCGGCCGGCCGCCCTCCGGCGCGCTCGGGTGTTCGCGCATGCGGAAACATTCCGTTCGTCCGCCGAATGGCTTATCGAGAGGGCGTCGCCCCTCACGCAGGGGCGTGGATCGAAACATGGTGTTGGCGCAGCAAGGGCCGCAGATCGCCGGTCGCCCCTCACGCAGGGGCGTGGATCGAAACACCGCCGCGGTCTCGCTGGAGCCGGGCAAGTTGTCGCCCCTCACGCAGGGGCATGGATCGAAACAGGAAGTCCCGGATCGGGTGGAAGCGGTTGCGCATGTCGCCCCTCACGCAGGGGCGTGGATCGAAACGCACCTTCATCGAAATAATCGTCGGCGATGTCAGTCGCCCCTCACGCAGGGGCGTGGATCGAAACCCCAGCCACGGCCGGCCAAGATAAGCCATACGAACGTCGCCCCTCACGCAGGGGCGTGGATCGAAACCAGTCGCTGGCGGTAGGCTTCCCGTCGCGGTCGGTCGCCCCTCACGCAGGGGCGTGGATCGAAACACCCCTCCCTCGCCATCTGCGCCCGGCGCACGCGTCGCCCCTCACGCAGGGGCGTGGATCGAAACCCAGAGGCTATTGATCATGGCGACGCCGGCCTGACTCGCCCCTCACGCAGGGGCGTGGATCGAAACGACGTCGTCGATCGACTGCAGAAGGTCACCGACTGTCGCCCCGCGCACCGGAGCGAGGAGCCAAACACGTCGCGCGTCGGTCTCTCGCCGTCTCCTGGCGCTGCGGTCGCAGGCCGATCCGCACGCGTCCGTGAGCCGGTCGTAGGCCGGTGCGGACGATTACCGTCCACCGGGGTCGAACGGCTTCGGCTCGCGCGCCCACTTCGGCTGCCGCTGCAACTCGCGCTCTGGCTTCGGCTCGCACTCTCACTTCGGCTCCCGCGACGGCTCCCACTTCGGCTGCCGCTGCAACTCGCGCTCTGGCTCGCGCTCCGGCTTCGATTCCGGCTCCCTCTCCCACTTCGGCTCGCGCTCCTGCTTCGGCTCTCACTTCGGCTCGCGCTCCTGCTTCGGCTCTCACTTCGGCTCGCGCTCCTGCTTCGGCTCGTGGGCCGGCAGCATCACGAGGTCGCCGGCGCAGAACGTCTCGACGCCGACCCGCGCGGCGACGTCGAGGAGGTCGAGATAGCGATCCCAGGCGGTCGCGCGCGCCGAGGCGAGCCTGGTGCGGGCCGCTGACGAGCCCAACAGCCCGTCGAGCGCGGCGAGGTCGTCGCCGAGCGCATCGGTGCAGTGGATCAGCCGGCCGACCAGGGCGATCACCTCGGCGAGGTGCCGGCGGAACTCCTCCGGCACCCCGTCCGTCACGTCCGGCGGTCCCGCGATCGCCGCCGCGCCCGAGCCCGGGCGCGGCGCGTGGAGTGGAACGACGTTCGTCATCGCACGCACCCGTCGTTCGGCTCAGGCCGCCCGCACGCCGGCGAGGAAGCGGTCGACCTCGACGCGCAGCCGGCTGCTCTCCTCGGAGAGCGCGTGGGCGGAGGCGAGCACCTGGGCGGAGGCCGAGCCGGTCTCGCCCGCTCCCTGGCTCACCTTGGTGATGTTCGAGGCGACCTGGGTGGTGCCGAGCGCCGCCTGCTGCACGTTGCGGGCGATCTCGGAGGTGGCGGCGCCCTGCTCCTCCACCGCCGCGGCGATCGCCGCCGAGATCTCGGCGATGTGGCCGATGGTGCCGCCGATCTCCTTGATGGCGGAGACCGAGTCCTGGGTCGCCGCCTGCATGCCGGAGATTTGGCTGGCGATCTCGCCGGTCGCCTTGGCGGTCTGCGCGGCGAGCGCCTTGACCTCCTGCGCCACCACCGCGAATCCCTTGCCGGCTTCTCCGGCGCGGGCCGCCTCGATCGTCGCATTCAAGGCCAACAAGTTGGTCTGCTCGGCGATCGCGGTGATCAGCTGCACCACGTCGCCGATCCGGTTGGCCGCCTGCGACAGCTCGGTGATGCGGCCGTCGGTCTTCTCGGCCTGCCGCACGGCGTCGCCGGCGATCCGGGTCGATTCCTGCACCTGCCGGCCGATCTCGCCGACCGAGGAGGACATCTCGTCGGCGGCGGAGGCGACCGACTGGACGTTGGCGGAGGCCTGCTCGGAGGCGGCGGCGACCGTCGCCGACAAGCCCTGGGTGCTCTCGGCGGTCTCGGTGAGCGTGCCGGCGGCGGCCTCGAGCTCGGTCGAGGCGGAGGACACCGTCTCGACGATGTGGCCGACCGCGCTCTCGAACGATTCGGCGAGCCGATGCATCTCGGTGCGGCGCGCCTCGGCGAGCCGGCGGTCCTGCCCCGCCTTCTCCTCGGCCTCGAGGCGCGCCTTCTCGGCGGCCTTGAGCTTGAACGCCTCGACCGCCCCGGCGATCTCGCCGACCTCGTCCTTGCGGCCGATGCCCGCCAGCACGACGTCGAAGTCGCCATCGGCGAGCCGCCGCATGCCGGCGGCGAGCGCCGTGATCGGCCGCGCGACGCCGAAATGGGCGATCACGACGGCGAAGCCGAGCGCGAGCGCGACGCCGACGCCGATCATCGTCGCGGTGGTCAGCTGGGCCGAGGCGGCGGTCGCCGAGAGGGCGTCCGAGCCGGCCTTGATCTCGGTGTCGAACCCGGTGCCGATCGCGAGATTGTCGGCCATCAGCTTGGCGATCGGCGGCTCGACGGTCGCCTGCAGCAAGGCGAGCGCGCCGGCAGCATCGCCCCTCTCGACGAGAGCGATGATCGGCCTGGCGTTTCCACGGGTGTCCTTGAACAGGTCCTGATTGCGGTTCAGGCGATCGGCGTATTGCGGCGCCTTTTGCTTCGCCAGATCGAAATAGTGGGAGACCTGCCCCCCGACCTCTTCGATGTTCTTCAGCACGGCCTTCCCCGCCGCCGGGTCGGTCTGCACGATGTATTTGTATATCAGCATATTGTAGTTGTAGAGGACGCGATTGAGGCGGGCGAGGTCGATCCAGGCCTGCACGTCGTTGTCGAGGAAGCGCGAGTAGCCGGCGTCGACGCGCCCGAGCTTGTCGACCGCGTACCAGCCGCCGAAGCCGGCGACGGCCGCGAGCAGAAGGACGACGCTCAGAATTTTGGGCAGAATCCGGATGCGGGTGAGCAGAGACATTCGATCACTCCAGGCCAAGGTTCTCGATGAGCCGAGGTTCTCGTATGGCGGGCGCGGCGCGGGGGCCGCCGCGCACGAGTGTGCGTGTCGTGATCCGAGCAGAGCTCGCACGATCTGTTTTTCAGCGTGTCGTCGACGATGGAACGCGAGGTTTTCGCGTCACTCCATTACCGGTTCGCGGCGGTTAACGATAAGTTATCAAACAAAGAAAAACCGATGAAAAATCGTGGACTCCGCGCGCGGTCAAGGTAATGTAGCGGCCGACTTACGGTTTTACGCACCACTATCGAAAATCCGCAACGCGCCGGCAGCGTATTGGTTAGCCCGCAGCGCGCGACTACGCACCGACCATCCAGCCAGTCACATGTTCAGGAGGTTTCGAGTCTCGCGGACGACCGATTTCGACGTGCACAAACGATGTGCGCGCGCCGAAGCGCCGGAGATAGAAACCCTGGAGTTGTCGGGCGAAGGGCCTTTTCGCGGGGAGATTGCAATCTTCCCGTTCGAGCGGACCGGCGAAGGCTCGCGGCTGGTGTTCTCCGCCACCCGGCCGGAGATGGTCGCGGCGGCCCGTGCGACCAGCTCGGTCCGCATGATCATCGCCGGCACCTGCACGTTCCACGCCTTCTGCGGACCCCACGAGCGCACCATCCGCGGCAATCGCGCCACCTTCTTCCTGCCGGCGCGCGAGATGCGGGTGCGTATCGGCCCCGGACATTTCATCGGCATCCGCATTCCGCGCCCCCGGCTGCAGGCCGCGCTCGACCTGTTCGAGTGCGACCACGACCTCGGCGCGGTGCTCGACGCGGTGTGCTTCGAGCCGCAGCTCCACGGGTTCGGACGTTTTTCGGAGCGGGTGCTGCAGTTCGCCTCCGATCTCGACGGCGGGCCCGACGAGATCGTCGACCTCGTCGAGTTCCGACGCGCCAAGGAGCAGCTGCTGCGGCTGCGGGTCGCGCAACTTCTCGCCCGCGCGGCCGTGCCCGAACGCCGCCGCCGCACCGGGTCGAGCAGTCTCGCGCTCGCGCGCGCGGTCGAGTACATCCGGGCGCACGCCGACCGCACCTTCGATCCGGCGTCGATGGCGTACGAGGCGGGCTTGTCGATCCGCTCGCTCCAGCTGCTCTTTCGCCGCGAGTTCGATTGCACGATCGTGCAGTTCGTGCTGCGCCAGCGGCTCGCCAACGCCCGCGATCGGCTCGGCCGCGGCGATCCCGACACTACCGTCGGCGCAATCGCGCGGGCCTGCGGCTTCCACCATCTCGGCGAGTTCTCCCGCGCCTACAAGGACGCGTTCGGCGAGCTGCCGCGCCAGACGCTGCACAACGCCCGGCGCTGGGTGCCGCCGGCGAGCGGCACGCGCTGACCGCCGATCTTTTTGCGCCACCGACGGCCGCGATTCGGGACGGCGCGGCGGAGCCGGGCGGCGCAAGAGCACCGACGGCTCGTGCGTGAACACGCCACGGCTCGTGCGTGAACACGCCGAAGCGCACCCGCCGCGTGCCGGACGGCATTCACTCGCCAAAAACCGCCGAGACCACAGCCGGAACCAGCAGGTCGCGGTCAGCACCATCGGGGGGACAGTCAAGCGCCCCGGACAGCAGTTTAGAATGATATAAAGTGGCACCTCGGTGGCGGAAGTTTGACATGCCTCAACGCCGCACTGCGGCATCGGGCGCTCGATTGCGCGGTCGGAATGCTTCTTGTTCCAATTCTAAAAAGACCGGAGTCGAGCCATGAAGAGATTCTTGCTGGCCGCGACGATGCTCGCCTGTGCCGGCTTGCCTGCTTCGGCAGACGACCAAGCGCTTCTGAAAGACGCGCGCAGCTATTTTCAGCCGATCCCCTCCATGGTCCCCGCCGTGAAGGACAATGCGGTCACCCGCGAGAAGATCGAGCTCGGCAAGATGCTGTTCTTCGATCCGCGGCTGTCGGGCTCGCAGCTGATCAGCTGCAACACCTGTCACAACCTGGCGATGGGCGGCGACGACAACCTCGAGACCTCGATCGGCCACGGCTGGGCCAAGGGGCCGCGCAACGCGCCGACCGTGCTCAATGCGGTGTTCAACAAGGCGCAGTTCTGGGACGGCCGCGCCGCCGACCTGAAGACCCAGGCCAAGGGGCCGATCCAGGCCGGCGTCGAGATGAACAACACGCCGAAGGTCGCCGAGGAGACGCTGCGCTCCATTCCCGAATACGTCGACAAGTTCGAGGTCGCCTTCCCCAACGAGAAGCAGCCGGTGACCTTCGACAACGTGGCGAAGGCGATCGAGGCGTTCGAGGCGACCCTGATCACGCCGGCCTCGCGCTTCGACCAGTTCCTCGACGGCAATCAGAACGCCCTCGACGCGACCGAGAAGAAGGGCCTCGCGCTGTTCATGTCGAAGGGCTGCGTCGGCTGCCACTCGGGCGTCAATGTCGGCGGCCAGGACTATTACCCGTTCGGCGTGGTCGAGAAGCCGGGCGCCACCATCCTGCCCGAGAAGGATCGCGGCCGCTTCGAGGTGACCAAGACGGCCGACGCCGAATACGTCTTCCGCGCCGGCCCGTTGCGCAACATCGCGCTGACCGCGCCCTACTTCCACTCCGGCAAGGTGTGGGACCTCAAGCAGGCGGTGTCGGTGATGGCGACCAGCCAGCTCGGCGAGAAGCTGAACGACACCGAGATCGGTCAGATCACCGCGTTCCTGCACACCCTGACGGGCGAGCAGCCGCGGGTCGAGATCCCGATCCTGCCGGTCAGCAACGAGAACACGCCGAAACCCGACACCACGCTCGTCAAGAACTGACGGCCGTCACCATCGCGCCCGCACGATCGGGCCCGCCGGCTGAGGCTTTCCTTCGCCGGCGGCCGATCGGCGAGACGACGAACCAAACGGTCGAGCGCCGTGCGGACGCCGGTTCGCACGGCCTTTTTGCGTCGCTCGCGATTTCGTCGCACGCGATCCGCAGCGCCCGGTTTCGCAACAGGCTTGCACGAGAGGTTTGCGCGCCAGAATGGCGTGCGCGCGTTATGGCGGCATCGGCGCGGCGGCCGGCCGACCAAGCGTCTCGCAGGCGGGCCCGCAAACGGGTCACCTCGAAAGCTCACCAGGCGTCGAACCAGCGCCCGACGTCGTGCACGATCGCCGCCACCAGGCAGGCGACGAGGCCGGCCCAGACGAGCCCGAGCCCGATCGCCTTGTTGGCGCGGATCAGCGTTTCTTTCTCGACGAAATGATGCGGCATGGGGGTGTCTCCGAACAAACGGCGTCACGACCCGACCGTCCGGACAATTTGGACAACGTGTGAAAAGGTCGGTGGTTCCGAAAAACGACAACGATACGAATGTGCAACGCACAATGGCATCGAAGCCCCGCCACCGTCAATCGGGCGTTGGTCGCAGGAGCCAACGACGCCTGGATGGGACCGGTCGTCGAGAGCCCGATCAGCGCGCGGTGTCGGTCGTCGTCTCGGGGGGCGGGGAAAAGCCGAAAAAGGCCGGATGCGGCGGCTGGCCCCGGTCGGTCCGATACGTCTGGTAGGACGGATAATTGCGGCCGTCGCCGCGCGGGCGGGGCGTCGGCACCGTGGCGGGCAGGGCCGCCTGCCAGCCGGAGGTCGTCCAGTAGCTCGGCCGCGCCGTGAGCCGGCTCGCGCTCGCCGCGGTGGGCCGGGCGGCGCTCCGGGCAGCGACCGGCGCGCTGTCGCGGGCGCGCGGCCGCGACACCGTGCGCACCGGCCGGC
>NZ_AKZI01000077.1 GCF_000293785.1 Rhodovulum sp. PH10
CCCCGCCCGCCCCCACCCCCACGGAACAAAATCGCCTCTCGCCGATACCAGCACAGACGAGGGAAGGCGCGGACACGACAGGGGCAGCGGAACGGAGCGGAGAAGCTGCCGGTAGAGGGGAGAGCCGCGAAGGCGGAGGGGCGAGGGGGCGGTCGCCAGGCGGACGGAAGGGCGACGACGGGCGGACATCGAAGATCGGAGAGCCCGGACAGACGAACGACCGGGTTACGGAGGCGACCGGCAGCACCGAAACACCCTGGCTCGGGGTGGTTCGTCCCGCGGCGACTCGCCGACGGCCGGCAATGTCGTTTCGCGGGTCACCCGCGGGCGGCGAGTGACGGGGTGGAGATCCAGGCGAAGCCCCCGCGAAAGAAATCCGCAACGAGCACGCGCCGCAGCAGGCTGGGTGCGGAGCGCCCGATCCGGCTACCGAGCTCGCGGACAGCTCCGCCCGCCAAGAAAAGAAGCTCGGAGCCCGGCCACCATACGAGACGAACCCCCTCCGGGCGAAACCGGGTCGCATTCCATCGAGACGGGTCCCGGACGCATCCCGCCGGACGCCCCATCGGGACTTGTCCCGGGACCAGTCCCGGATGCGAATCACCCAGGAACGAGTCGCCGGGACAAGTCCCGGACGAGTCCCTGTTGCCGACGGGCCGCACCGACCGAGCGTTTCCCGCGCTGCCGCGGGCGGGCCGTATTGCGGCCACAAAGGTGGGGCGGTTTGTGTTCCCAACAGTATGGGGTTCCATCCGGATTCGGCCCGATGCGGGCCGGAGAGTTTTTCGGGACCGCCGGGCGCGTTCATCCGCGACGGCAAAGCCCGAAATGGCCGCCGGGGGGCGGCATCGGATGGCGCGCGGTCGCGATTTCCGCGCGGAAGCAGGGGGGCACGAGGCCGTGGATCAAGGCAGGCCGCGCGGATTCCGGTCGGGCACGGCGCCCGTCGTCGCTCTCGGCAACGAGCCGCCGCTCTCGGTGGACGGCGAAACTCCGGAACTCGATCGCCGCCGCGTCTCGGTCCAGTGGTTCAGCGGCACCATCCTCACCGGTCTGTGCGGGGCCGCCCTGATGGGCGGCGCGGTGTTTGCCGCGCTCGACGGCGAGGCGAATTTCGCGGCGAGCCCGGAGCGCTTCGAGGCCGGGTTGCGCGGCACGCTCGGCGCGCAGGCCGAACGGCTCGGCATGCGCAAGGGCGACCGGCTGCCGCTCGCCTCCGAGGCGGTGGCGGCGCGCCAGGTGATCCGCATCTCCACCACCAGCCGCGCCGGCGACCGTGAGCTGGTGCGCGTCCGCCCCTATGTGAAGGTCGCCTCCAACCTCGCGCTGTCGACCACCGACCTGTCCGCCGACATTCCCCGCTTCGACCCCCAGAAAATGATCGCCGATCCGGCCGACGGCGCCGCCGCGCGCGAAGAGGCCGCCAGCGCCGCCCTGCCGGACGCCGAGGTGAGCTTCGTCACCCGCGACCTGTCGAGCGTGCTGCCGCGGGCGAAGGTCGCCAAGCTGGTGGCGATGGACGACGTGGTCGCAAGGGTGCGCGAGGTCGCGCACTGGACCGGCGGCGCCGGCGTCGCCCGCTACGCCTCGGCCGACTTCACCGGCTCGACCCGCCTCGCTTACGCGGTCGAAGGCACGCCCGACCCCTATGCCGGGTTCGAGGCGCGCATCATCCCGGAAAACATCACGCTGCTGCCGAAGACCTCCAAGGAGATCACCGGCGGCTCGCACGACGCCGACCGCGTCGTCACCGTCAAGAAGGGCGACACCGCCGCCTCGATCCTCGCCGAGCTCGGCGCCAGCGAGAGCGAGATCGACGCCATCGTCGCCCAGCTCGGCGCCTATGGCCGCAAGGGCGGGCTGAAGGAAGGCCAACGCCTCGAGGTGCTGCTGTCGCCGGCGCCGGGCGGCCGTAAGCAGCCGGTCCGCGTGCTGGTGGTCGGCGACACCGTCACCGAGGCCGCGGTCGCCCTGTCGGACATGGGCCGCTACGTACCGGTCGACATCCAGAGCGCCGCCACCCAGCAGGTGGCCGACGTCGAGGACGACGAGAACGACGACGGCTCGGGCGTCCGGCTCTATCAGAGCCTGTACGAGACGGCGCTCCGCAACGAAGTGCCGCGCAGCGTGATCGCCGACCTCGTCCGGATCTACTCCTACGACGTCGACTTCCAGCGCAAGGTGCAGGTCGGCGACTCGTTCGAGGTGGTCTACGAGGGCGAGGACGATCCGGCCGGCCACACCGAGGTTCTGTACGCCAACCTCACGGTCGGCGGCGAGACCAAGGCGGTCTACCGCTTCCGCAGCCCGGACGACGGCCAGGTCGACTACTACGACGAGTCCGGCAAGAGCGCCCGCAAGTTCCTGGTCCGCAAGCCGGTCTCCAACGGCATCATGCGCTCCGGCTTCGGCGTGCGGCGCCATCCGATCCTCGGCTACACCAAGATGCACACCGGCATCGACTGGGCCGCCCCGATGGGCACCCCGATCTACGCCGCCGGCAGCGGCACGATCGTGCGGGAGGGCTGGGAGTCGGGCTACGGCAAGTTCATCCTGCTGCGCCACGCCAACGGCTACGAGACCGCCTACGGCCACATGAGCGCCTATGCCAAGGGCACCCGCGAGGGCGAGCAGGTGCGCCAGGGCCAAGTGATCGGCTTCGTCGGCTCGACCGGCCTGTCGACCGGCTCGCACGTCCATTACGAGATCCGCATCAACGGCCGTTATGTCGACCCGATGCGCGTCAAGCTGCCGCGCGGCCGCGTGCTGGAAGGCCAGACGCTGACCGCCTTCAAGCACGAGCGCGAGCGGATCGAAGGCATGATCGGCCGCACCCCCGCCCGCTTCGCCGACAGCCAGGCACACTGAGAGCCCGTTTGGGAACTCCGACGGGGCTGCGCCGGAGCCGCTTTC
>NZ_AKZI01000078.1 GCF_000293785.1 Rhodovulum sp. PH10
GCCACCGGCTGCTGTACCTGAAGTCGAAGCTGAAGCTGCCGAAGATCCGCCGGTTCCGCGACTGGCTGTTCGACGAGCTCGCCGCCTCGCCGATGTGAGACCGAGTTGGGAGCCCTGTAGACAGGGGGCTGCGAGCGGCACACCGAATTCCGACGCCCCTGATCCGCCGTCTTCAGCGGGGGCTGCTCTGGGGCTGCTGCAACATGGCGTTCTCGCGCAATGTCACCCTCCGAGGTTGTGCAGCAAGGATCGCTCGTGCGGCCGCAGCACAAATATGGCCTCGATTTGTGACGCCGGATTCGGTCGCATCGAGCGGAGTAAGTCGCAGAACCGTTCGGTCATTGGAAGTTGCTCACCGTCGCGCTCGCCTCGAACGCGGTGCGCGATCAGTTCGGCAAGCTCGGCATCGAGGAGGTGTCGCCGGACCTGATGACGTCGGCGGGCTTCACCGAGTTCCTGCACAAGGACATCGAGTTCTGTCGCGGTGCCGCGGCCGCCGCGGGCATCACCCCGAAGTGAGATCGTTCCGGTTGTTGCGAGGCCGGGCCGGAGCCGTTTCGTCGCGGCACTCGGGTCGGGCTCGGCGACGTGACGAGCGGTTATCGTTGCTGCTTTCCCGGACCAAACAGCGATCTGCGTGGTCCGCTGGCGCCAAATCGATCCGAAGTGCGTCTCGGCTCGCCGTGCTCGCGGAAGTCTACCGGGTGGCCGGGGCGGAGGTGTTCAACATCGCGGCTCCCGCGGATGCCGCGTCGCCGCGAGAGTGAAAGGTCGGCGAGCCGATCCGTGACGGTTGGAGGTCGGAGAGAGAGGTTTTCGGCCGGCCGTCGTGGAGAAGCATCATGGCGAAGCCTGGTCCCAAGCTCACGCTCAGCGTGTCGCGCGACATTCCGTTCAACAAGCTGGTGCTCAGCCAGTCCAATGTCCGGCGGATCAAGGCCGGCGTCTCCATCGAGGAGCTCGCCGAGGATATCGCCCGCCGGACCCTGCTGCAGAGCCTCTCGGTCCGGCCGATCCTCGACGAGACCGGCGCGGAGACGGGGATCTTCGAGATCCCGGCCGGCGGCCGGCGCTACCGCGCCCTCGAGCTCCTGGTGAAGCAGAAGCGGCTCGCCCGCACCGCGCCCGTCCCGTGCGTCATCCGGATCGACGGCACGCCCGAGGAGGACAGTCTCGCGGAGAACGTCCAGCGCGCTCCTCTTCATCCGCTCGACCAGTTCCGGGCGTTCCTGACGCTGCGGGAGCAGGGGCGCTCCGAGGAGGAGATCGCGGCCGCCTTCTTCATCTCGGTCGGCGTCGTGCGCCAGCGGCTTCGCCTCGCCGCGGTGTCGCCGGTGCTGCTCGACGTTTATGCCGAGGACGGCATGACGCTCGAGCAGCTGATGGCGTTCACGATCAATCCCGATCACGATCGCCAGGAGCAGGTCTGGGAGGCGGTGCAGCGGTCCTTCTCGAAGGAGCCGTATCAAATCCGGCGCCTGCTCACCGAGGGGGCGGTGCGGGCGTCCGACAAGCGGGCGCAATTCGTCGGCTTCGAGGCGTACGAGGCGGCCGGCGGCACCATCCTGCGCGACCTGTTCCAGTCCGACGAGGGCGGCTGGCTGCAGGACCCGGCGCTGCTCGACCGGCTCGCGACCGAGAAGCTGGATCGCGAGGCGGATGCCGTTCGCGCCGAGGGCTGGGCGTGGGTCGAGGTCGCGACGGACTTCCCGTATGGCCACACCTACGGGCTTCGCCGGCTGAGCGGCCAGCAGCGGTCGCTCATCGAGGAGGAGGCGAGCGCCTGCGACGCGCTGCGGGCCGAGTACGACAGGCTCGAGCAGGCTCATGCCGACGCGAACGGTGTCCCCGAGGACGTCGACCAGCGGCTCGCCGAGATCGAGACCGCGCTCGCGGCCTTCGACGACCGCCCTATGGCCTACGACCCGGCCGACATCGCCCGGGTCGGAGCCTTCGTCAGCATCGACGGATCCGGCGGCTTGCGGATCGAGCGCGGGTTCGTCCGCCCCGAGGACGAGCCGCCGGTCGTGTCCTCCGACCGGCCCGAACCCGATATGATGGGTGCAAGCAAGGTCGAAGCGGCCGCCTCCGCCGCCGACCCGGCCGTCACCAGCGACCCGGTGCCCGAGCCGGAGGAGGAGGAGGGCGTGCGGCCGCTCCCCGACCGGCTGCTCACCGAGTTGTCCGCGCATCGCACCGTGGCGTTACGGGATGCGCTCGGCAGCGACCCGGATACCGCCTTCCTGGCGGCCCTCCATGTCCTGTGCCTGAAGCTCTTCTACCGCTACGGCCTCGACTCCTGCCTGGAGATCGAGCCGAAGAGCGCGATGTTCGGCAGCCAAGCCCCCGGTCTCGCCGACACCGTCTCTGCGCAGGCGATCGACGCTCGCCACGCGGCGTGGGCCACCCAGCTCCCGAAGGACTCGGGCGCGCTGTGGGACGGGCTCTTCGGCTTCGACCACGACAGCCGGTGGGCGCTGTTCGCGCACTGCGTCTCGCTCACCGTGAACGCCGTGCACGAGACCTACAATCGGCGGCCAAAGGCGCTCGCCCACGCTGATCGCCTCGCCGAGACGGTCGGCCTCGACATGGCGGCGGTCGGGTGGCGCCCGACCGTCGACACCTATCTCGGCCGTGTCACCAAGGGCCGCATCCTCGCGGCCGTGCGAGAAGCGAAGGGCAGAGGGGCGGCGGATCGCATCGACCATCTCAAGAAGCCCGAGATGGCGAGCGCCGCGGAGGCGCTGCTCGCGGGCACGGGCTGGGTTCCGGAGCCGCTGCGGACGCCGGGTCAGGACGTCGTCGTTCGTGCCGCAGTCGAGGCCGACACCGGCGAAGCGCAATCGGCGGCAGCCGGCGGCGAACCGGCCATGGACCAATCCGGCGAGGACGAGGAAGAATCCGAACCGTCGGCGGGTATCTCCGCCGAATAACCCCAACCAGAGGAGACCTCCGGCCCGCCTCACCGGCGGGCCACTTTTTGGGAGGTGAACGATGCCCGGACCCGCCGCCGATCTCGCCAGGCGACTCGCGCGCGACGCCGAGGCCGTGTGCCGCCATTACCTCTCGAACGGCCGCCGCCAGGGCCGCTACTGGGTGGTCGGCGACGTCGCGAACAGCCCGGGCCGCAGCCTCTATGTCCGGCTGCACGGGTCCGACAGCGGCAAGGGCGCCGCCGGCAAGTGGACCGATTATGTTGCGGCGCTGGTTATGTTGCGGCCCCGCGCTGGACGGCCGTATTGCAGGGGATCGGCAGCTTTTGCGCAACATAACCTCAGCCCGTCAGGGAGGGTCGCGTGATGCCGCGCGACGCTTCCGAGCTGGCGCGGCGTCTCGCCCGGGACGCCGAGACGGTCTGCCGCCATTACCTGTCGAAGGGGCGGCGCCAGGGTCGCTACTGGGTGGTTGGCGACGTGCGCAACACGCCCGGCCGGTCGATGTTCGTCCGGCTGAGCGGGCCGGACTCCGGCCCCGGGGCCGCCGGGCGCTGGACCGATGCCGCCTCGGCCGAGCACGGCGACCTGC
>NZ_AKZI01000079.1 GCF_000293785.1 Rhodovulum sp. PH10
ATATCGGTGAGCTTTTCGACGCCGCGGCCGGCGTTCGCCCCGCAACCCGCGCAAGTCGGGCTTGCCCGACTTGCGAACGTCACGTGCCGGCCCCGTCGGAGTTCCCAAACGGGCTCTGAGGCCGATCCGGAGAGAGCGAAAGGGAGACGGCCGTCTCGGTCAGGCGGCGGCCGAGCCGCTGGCGTCGATCGCCGCGATCAGCGCGAGCAGGCGGTCGTCGACCAGGCCGGCATTGCGGCAACCCTCGCTCAGCACCACGTCGAGCTCGCGCGCGGCGCCGCCGAGCGCGGCATAGCCGAACGTGCCGGCCGCGCCGGCGAGCCGGTGGGCGATCAGCCGGATTTCGGCAAAAGCCTGCTCGTCGCCGGCGGAGATCGACGCGCGCAGGTCGTCGAGGCGCGTTCTGTTCTCGCGCATCCGGACATGGAAGCGATCGAGCACCGGACGGAAGGCGGGGTTCGAGGCGTCGAGCACGGCGAAATCACCTCGGGCACGGAGTTGCGAGCGCCAGCGACGTCGATGCGGCCACGGGCCGATCGTAACAATCAGGATAAAACCGCGAACATGAATCAATCGTGAGTGGAAATGCCCGGATGTGGCGTTTTTGCATGCCCCCTTGGGGGCGGCCCCGCCGGCCCGCCGGCAAACCCGCCCCGGAGACCGGGGAACCACAGGCGAGGTGACGCATGCCCTTTCTGCGCGAGCGCAACGGACGCTGGTCGATGCCGAAGATCGTCGCCTTCGGGCTCGTCCTACTGCCGGCGCTGTGGCTCGCCGTGCGGGCGGCGGCGGGCGACCTCGGCCCGCGGCCGTGGGAGGAGGCGATCCACGCGACCGGCTCGTGGGCGGTGCGGTTCCTGCTCCTGTCGCTCGCGGTGACGCCGGCGCGGCAGGTGTTCTCGGCGCCGAAGCTGATCCTGACCCGCCGCATCGTCGGGGTCGCGGTGTTCTGCTACGCGGCGCTTCATCTCGCGCTCTATGTCGGCGATCAAAAACTCGACGTCGTGAAGGTCGCGAGCGAGATCGCACTGCGGATTTATCTGACGATCGGCTTCGTCGCGCTGCTCGGGCTTTTGGCGCTCGCCGTCACCTCGACCGACGCGATGGTGCGAAAGCTCGGCCAGCGGCGCTGGCAGATGCTGCACCGGCTCGCCTATCCGATCGCGATGCTGGCGATCCTGCATTTTCTCATGCAGACGAAGCTCGACGTCACGGAATCGATGACCATGGCGGGCTTTCTCGCCTGGCTGCTGCTCTACCGGCTGGCGCACCGTTTTCTCGGCGATCTCGGCGCGGGACGGCTGGCGGCGCTCGGCGTGGTCGCGGCATGCGCCACCGCCGCCGGCGAGGCGGCGTGGTACGGACTCACCACCGGCGTGCCGGCGTCGCTCGTGCTCGCCGCCAATCTCGATCCCGCGCTCGCCTTGCGCCCGGCCGCCCGCGTGCTGATCACCGGCCTCGGCGTCGCGCTCGCCGCCGGGATCTGGAGCATGATCAAATCGCGCCGAGGCGGACGAGAACGTCGTCGCGCGCCGCTTCGGGGGCGACCCACGGCCAGTCCGGCAACTGGTGGCGGAACCAGGTGAACTGCCGTTTGGCGTAATGCCGGGTGTCCTGCCGGCCTTTCGCGATCGCCGCCTCGATCGAGCTTTCGCCGTTCAGGTAGGCGATCAGCCCCGGCACGCCGTGCGCCCGCATCGCCGGCAACAGCGGATCGAGCTTTCTCGCCCGCAATTCCGCGACCTCGGCGAGCGCGCCGGCCTCCATCATCGCGGCGAAGCGCGCATCGATGCGGGCATAGAGTTTTTCGCGGTCGGGCGCGAGGAAGAGCGAGAGGCAGGCGTCGGGGTTCAGCACCGGCGGCTCGGCCGCGGCGTGCCAGGCGGCGAGCGGCCGGCCGGTCGCGAGCAAGACCTCGAGCGCGCGGGCGACCCGCAGCCGGTCGCGCGGCGCGAGGCGCGCCGCCTCCTCCGGGCTCTTCTCGGCCAGCACCGCGTGCAAGCCCTCGGGGCCGCGCGCGTCCAGCATCGCCCGCACCGTCTCGCGCACCGCCTCGGGCACCGGCGGGACGGCGGAAAGCCCCTTCGTCAGCGCCTTGAAATAGAGCCCGGTGCCGCCGCAAAAGATCGGCAGGCGGCCGGCCGCCCGCACGGTCTCGATCGCGGCACGCGCATCGGCGACGTAGCGGCCGACCGAGAAATTCTCCGCCGCATCGACATGGCCATACAGGAGGTGCGGCGCCCGCGCCGTCTCGTCCGCCGTCGGCCGTGCCGTGATCACGTGAAGGTCGCGATAGACCTGCATCGAATCGGCGTTGATCACCGTGCCGTCCAGCCGCTCGGCGAGCGCCAGCGCGAGCGCGGACTTTCCGCTCGCCGTCGGCCCGGCGATCAGGATGGCGTCGGGTTTCATGAAACCTCGTGGCAGGGATTTTTTCACGGCCGCCGGCCGGCGGCACCGAACACTAGCACGCCTCGCAAGGGCGCGAGCACCGGCGCTACTCCCGTCGCGTTGCAGGGAACGAACGCAGGCGCGGGAACGCGAAGGCCGAAGGCGAGTTTGCGCAGTGCAGGGCCTCCCCTCCGGCCCGTCTCCCGCAGCGAGGTTCTCCGTGCCCGTCGTTCGCCCGATCGTCGCCCTGTGCGCCTTCTCCGTCTGCGTGCTCGGCGTATCGCAACTCCACGCCAACGACGCGCTCGATTTCTGGCGGCAGGAATGGCAGCGCCAGCAGGCGGCGCCGCAGCCGCCGGCGCGCTCGTCCTGGACCGGCCGAACCTGGAACGGCGGCAGCACGAACGGCAGCGGCTGGAACGGCGGAGGATGGAACGGCGGCGGGTGGGGCAATCCGTTCCAGGGCGGCAGCTGGGGCGGCACGCCGGGTGGGGGCTGGGGCAGCCCGCCGCCGGACAGCCGGCCGGGCTCGCGGATCACCGTGACGCCGCGGCGCGACACGCGCGACACGGAGGAGACGAAGAGCGCCGGCTCGGGCGAGCGATCGTTGTGCGTGCGCACCTGCGACGGCTACTACTTCCCGCTTCCGGCGACGGTCGACGGCAAGGACGGCGAGCGCGCCTGCAACGCGCTGTGCCCGGGCGCCGAGACCGCGCTGTTCCGCGCCAGCGGCGACGACATCGGCGAGGCCACCAGCCTGGCCGGCAAGACCTATTCGTCGCTCGCCAACGCCTTTCTCTATCGCACGAAGCGGGTGGCGTCGTGCGGCTGCAAGCGGCCGCCGCTGCGCGGCCTCGCGGCACTGCAGTTCGACGACACGCTCCAGCGCGGCGACATCGTGGTGACGGAGACGGGCGTCCAGGTCTTTACCGGGCGCGGCAAGGCGCCGTGGAAGGCGGCCGACTTCACGCCCTATCGCAAGGCGCGCGGGCTGTCGCGTAAAACCAAGGCGTATCTCGCCGAGATCGACCGGCCCTACACCGACCCGCCGGAGAGGATCGTGTCGATCGAGCGGCTGCGGGCGCGCGCGGAGCGAGGCAAGCCGCGGATCATGGCGCAAGAGATCGAGACGACGGAGACCGAGGCGAAGACGAGCCGGGCCGAGACCACCGGCACGGTGAAGACCGGCGCGGCCGAAACGACCGGATCGGGCGCCGGCAGCGGCCGCTGATCGCTGCCGACCGCCCGGCGGCCGACCCTTTCTCGTGCACCCAAACAAAAAAAGCCGCCGCGCTCGTTCGGCGCGGCGGCTTTTCTCTTTTCGTCGAGACGGGCCGAGAGCCGTCGTCAGGCGGCGCGGGCGACCGGCCGCGACGCCGGCGGCTCCTGATCGGCCTGCTCCCGATCGCCCGCTTCCTGCCCGCCCGGCTGCCCGTCGGTGCCGGCGCGCACGTCGGCGAGGAAGCGCTGCACCTCGTCGCGCAGCTTGCTGCCCTCGCGGGCGAGCATCGCCGCCGAGGAGCGCACCTGCTCGGAGGCGATCTCGGTCGCATTGGCGCCGCGGCTGACCTCGCCGATCGTGTGGGCGACCTCGGCGGTGCCGTGCGAGGCCTGCTGGATGTTGCGCGCGACCTCGGCGGTCGCCGCCCCCTGCTGCTCCACCGCCGCGGCGATCGCCGAGGCGATCTCGGCGATGTGGCCGATGGTGCCGCCGATCTCCTTGATCGCCGTGACCGACTCGCCGGTCGCGGCCTGCATGCCGGAGATCTGGCTGGCGATCTCGCCGGTCGCCTTGGCGGTCTGGCCGGCCAGCGCCTTCACCTCCTGCGCCACCACGGCGAACCCTTTTCCGGCTTCCCCGGCCCGGGCGGCCTCGATGGTCGCGTTGAGGGCCAACAAGTTGGTCTGCTCGGCGATCGCGGTGATCAGCTTGACGACGTCGCCGATCCGCGCGGCCGCCTGCGACAGCTCGACGATGCGCCCGTCGGTCCGCTCGGCCTGCTTCACCGCCTCGGCGGCGATGCGGGTCGACTCGGTCACCTGGCGGGCGATCTCGTCGACCGACGAGGTCATCTCGGTGGTCGCGGAGGCGACGCTCTGGACGTTCGCCGAGGCCTCCTCGGAGGCGGTCGCGACCGTAGTGGAGAGCTTCTGCGTGCTCTCCGCGGTCGCCGTCAGGGTGCCGGCGGCGGCCTCGAGCTCGGTGGCGGCGGAGGACACCGTGTCGATGATCTCGCCGACGGTCGCCTCGAACGCATCCGCGATGCGATGCACCGCGGCCTGCCGCTCGGCGGCGACCCTCTCCTCGGCGGCGCGCTGCGCGGCCTCCATCTCGGCGAGCCGGGTGAGGTTGTCCTTGAAGGTTTGCGCGGCGCGGGCGTTGTCGCCCACCTCGTCGCGGCGCCCGAGATAGGGGATGTCGACCCGGTGATCGCCGCCGGCGAGCGCGAGCAGGACCTCGCCGACCCGGCGGATCGGCCGACCGATCGACAGCGCGCCGAACAGCGCCGAGCCGATCAGCACCAGCACCACCAGGGCGCCCGCCACCATGTTGATCATGTTGGCCTCGGCGATGCGCTGCTCGGTGGCGGCCATCGCGCTGCCGGCCTGGGTATTGGCGTCCCGCGTGATGTCGGTCAGGAGATCGTCGATCTTCGCGACCAGCGGCTTCAGCCGGTCGGTCAACAGGGTGTCCTGCTCCTCGACCACCTTCACCGCATTGGCACTGGTCTCGCCGAGCGCGGCGAGCGTTTTTGCGACCGGCTCTATCGCCGCGGTGATGCCGGCGTCGCCGCCTTCGGCCTCGATCGCCTGGAGCGCGGCGGTCGCGTCGCCGGCCGCTCGGCCGACCGCAGCGCCGGAGGCGGCGGCGTGGCTGCCGTCGTGGCGCAGCGCGGCGAGCCGCATCCGCGCGATCGCGGCGGCCGCCTCGCGCAGCTTCGTCGCGCTCGCCTCCGTCTGGAACCCGCGCGAGGCGAGCGTTTCACCGAGCGCCGCGACGCCGTGGTCCCAGGCGTCGACCAGCCGGGTGCGCTCGGCGCGCAGGCCGAGCAGCGCCCGCTGGTTCTCCACCAGCTCGGCGGCGCCGGTGAGGTAGTCGGCGTAGAGCTCCTTGGTCTTTTCCAGCCGGGTGGCGTCGGCCTTCTCGGTGGCGCGCTCGAGCAGCGAGTCGAGCAGCACGAAGCCGTCGCCCGAGCTCTTCTCGAGGTCCTGCAGCGCGGCGTCGACCTCCGGCTCGCTCCGCGCGAGGCGCACGTCGCGCGTCACCGTCTGCATGCGCTGGAAGTGCAGGTCGGTCAGGACCGCGTCCTGCGCGGCCTTCTCGCGGTCGTTGGCAGCGCCGGTGAGGCGCAACGTGGTGCTGCCGTTGAGGCTCATGTTCACCACCATGCCGGCGACGAACAGCACCCCGACGGCGGCGGAGAGCGCGAGCTTGGTGCCGATGTGGCGAGAAATCCCGATCATCTTTCTCGACGGTGCGGCGCGTATGAAATCGAGCGATGCACGGACGTGCCGCGGCTCGCGCGCGAACGGGCCGGTGGCTCCGGGTCGGGGGTGCCCGGACAAAGGTCGTCTCGAAGTCCGTGACCACGAAACGAGGTGGGGCCCGAAAAGGCGGCTCCACCCCAACAATCGAATGAGGCTGCTAGAACCAAATGGTTATTACCACCCTCACCCGAAATCCTTACGGAATTCTTAATTCTGTCACATTATGACAAATCACGCAGAACACTGCACCCCCGTCGCGCGACACGTCTCCGTTTGCTAAATGTCTGTGAACCTTGCCCTCGCGGGCCGGCGCACCCGGCCGGCGCCGCGAGAGGGGGGTCGCCGGTCCTTCGGGGGATCGATCGACGATAGAGCCGAACGGTTAAGGAACACCTGCCGGAGCCATGGTCGCCGATCCACGCCCCGCCGCGCCGGCCCCGAGACCGGCCACCCCACCGCCCACCCGGCCGGCCCCCTCGCCGGCCCCCCGGCCGGCCGAGGCGTCGCCGTGGCTCCCGCCCGCACCGCCGGGTCCGGCGCGGCCGGCACCGGCGCGCCGTGCGGGCCAGCAGCGGCGAAACGAGCGGCGCTGGCCGGTGGCGCTGGTCGGCGTGGCGGGCGTTCTCGGCATCGTCGTCGGGGCGGTCGTGGTCGCCGCCTGGGTGGTCGGCCCGCGCGGAAACCCGCCGCCGCTCGAGACGCCGCCGCCGATCGCGATGCCCGATCCGCTCACCCCCACCGACGTCGCCGCCGCCGACACGGTGTCCGCCCGCTTTCCCGCCGCCGACGAGCTCGGCCTGCCGGCCTGGCTCGGCACGCCCGACGCGCCGGAAACGCTCGCGGCGATCCCGACGCCCGAGCGGCACGGCTTCGAGACCTCCGAGACGACCGGACCGACGCCGGCGCCCGAATGGCCGGACCCCGAGCCGCCGCCGGAGACGCGGCCCGCCGACCCGGTCTTGAGCGACGGCCAGATCGCCGCCCTGAAGGCACGGCTGACACTGACCGCCGAGCAGGAGCCCTTGTGGCAGCCGGTCGAGGACGCCTTGAAGCGCCTCGCCTGGGGGCGGATCGGCCACCGGCTGCGCCAGCGCAGCACGATCGAGCCGGCAGGCCTCGCCGCGCTCGAGGCCGCCGCAAAGCCGTTCGTCGACGCCCTGCGGCCCGACCAGAAGCGCGAGATCCGGGCGATCGCCCATGTGATGGGGCTCGGCAAGCTCGCCTCCGACCTTTGACGGCCCCGGCATCGTTCACCTCGTTACCACCCTTTCGGACCCGGCGGGCACGCCGCTTGCCGGCCAAAAACGCCGCGCCTAGAGAAAGCCTTCCACCCCCCTGCCGGACCGCGAGAAAAACCGGCCACCGAGGTTTTCGTCCCGTGCGCATCGTCGACATCCGCGAAAAGACGTTTCCGATCGCCTCCGCCATCCGCAACGCCTATATCGACTTCTCGACCATGACGTGCAGCTTGGTCGCGGTCGTCACCGACGTGGTGCGCGACGGCCGCCGGGTGGTCGGTTACGGCTTCAACTCGAACGGTCGCTACAGCCCCGGCGCGCTGTTGCGCGACCGCTTCCTGCCGCGGCTGCAGGAGGCGAAGCCGGAGCAGCTCGTCACCGACGACGGAAAAAACCTCGATCCCGAAAAAATCTGGCGCACGCTGATGACCAACGAGAAGCCGGGCGGGCACGGCGAGCGCTCGGTCGCGGTCGGCGTGGTCGACATGGCGGTGTGGGATGCGGTGGCGAAAATCGAGGGCGTGCCGCTGTGGCGCCTGCTGGCCGACCGCTATCGCGGCGGCGAGGCCGACCCCGACGTCTTCGTCTATGCCGCGGGCGGCTACTACTATCCGGGCAAGGACGACGAGAAGCTCGAGGACGAGATGAAGAGCTATCGCGACCGCGGCTACCGGGTCGTGAAGATGAAGATCGGCGGCGCCCCGCTCGCCGAGGATTTGCGCCGCATCGAGGCGGTGCTGTCGGTGGTGGGCGAGGGAAAAAACCTCGCGGTCGACGTCAATGGCCGGTTCGACCTCGAGACGGCGGTGCAGTACGCCAGGGCGCTCGAGCCCTACGATCTCTTCTGGTACGAGGAGATCGGCGACCCGCTCGACTACGGCCTGCAGGCGGCGATGGCGCAGGTCTACCGCCCGCCGATGGCGACGGGTGAAAACCTCTTCTCGATGCAGGACGCCCGCAACCTGATCCGGTTCGGCGGCCTGCGGCCGGACCGCGATTTTCTGCAGTTCGACTGCGCGCTGAGCTACGGGCTGGTCGAGTATCTCCGCACGCTGGCGATGCTAGACGACCACGGCTGGTCGTGGCGGCGCTGCATCCCGCACGGCGGGCATCAATTGTCGTTGAACATCGCGGCCGGGCTCGGGCTCGGCGGCAACGAGTCCTACCCCGACCTGTTCAAGCCGTTCGGCGGCTTTGCCGACGGCTTTGCGGTGGAGGACTCGCGGGTGCGGCTGCCCGACACCCCCGGCATCGGCTTCGAGGCGAAGGCCGACGTTTATCAGGTCATGCGCGCGCTGGCGGAGTGATCGAGGGCCGGTCGGCACGACACGACGGGGCGACGAGAAAGGGGCCGGCAGCGATGCCGACCCCTTCGCTTTTCTTTCCTGGAGCGCCCCGACGGAACGCCGGTCCGCTCACGCGGCGCGGAGCGTGCGGAGAAAGGTGTCGATCTCCTGGCGCAAATCCTCGGCCTGCCCGACCAGGCCGTCGGCGGCGCGGGTGACCTCGGCGGCCGCCGAGCCGGCCTGCTCCACCGCCCCGCTGACGGTGGTAATGTTCTCCGAGACGTCGCGGGTGCCGGTCGCCGCCTGCTGGACGTTGCGCGTGATCTCCTGGGTCGCGGCGTTCTGCTGGTCGACCGCCGCGGCGATCGACGAGGAGATGTCGTTGACCGCGAGGATGGTGCCGCCGACCCGCCGGATCGCCTCCACCGCGGTCTGGGTCTCGCCCTGGATTGCGGCGATCTGCGCACGGATGTCGTCGGTCGCCTTGGCGGTCTGGGTGGCCAGCGTCTTGACCTCGCTGGCGACGACCGCGAACCCCTTGCCGGCCTCGCCGGCGCGCGCCGCCTCGATCGTCGCGTTGAGCGCGAGCAGATTCGTCTGGCTGGCGATCTCGTTGATCAGCGCGACCACCTCGCCGATCTTCTGCGCGGCGTCGGCGAGCCCGGCGACGCTCGCATTGGTCTTCTCGCTCTCGTCGGCCGCCTGCTTGGCGGTCGCCGCCGACTTGGCGACCTGCTGGCCGATCTCGCCGATCGAGGCGGCCAGCTCCTCGGCGGCGGAGGCCACCATCTCGACATTGGCGGTCGCCTGGGTGGCGCCGTTCGCCACGGTGCGGGCCTGATCGCGGGTCGATTCGGCGGAGGTCGCGAGCTCGCGGGCGGTGCGCTGCATGGCGATCGCGGCCTCGTTCACCGTCTCGACGATGCCCTTCACCTTCTCCTCGAAGCTCGCTGCCACCGCGCCGAGCGCCCGCTTGCGCTCGGCCTCGCTCTCGCGTTCGAGGCCCTCCTTCTCGCTCTGCAGGCGCTGCATCGCCAGCGCGTTGTCCTTGAACACCTGCACGGTGCGGGCCATCTCGCCGATCTCGTCGCGCCGCGAGGTGTCGGCGACCGGCGCGTCGAGCGCGCCCTCGGAGAGCGCCGCCATGCGGGCGCGCAGCCGCGACAGCGGCTTGACGATGCTGTGCGCGGCGACCCAGGCGATCGCGATCGAGATCAGCATCAGCACCAAAATCACCGCGCCGGCGGTCTTGGTCATCCGCCAGAAGGTGGCGTCGATGTCGTTCATGTACTCGGCCGCCGAGATCATCAGCGTCCAGGGCGCAAAACCGCGCACATAGGCGACCTTCTCGAGCGGCGTCTTGTCGGTGCCTTTCGGGAACCAGTAGCGCAGCGTGCCCTCGCCCTTGGTCTTGGCGATGTCGAGCAGCATGGTGGCGAACGGCATGCCGTGCGAGTCCTTCAGCCGGTGCACGTCCTTGCCGACCAGCGGCGGGTTGCCGCCGTTCATCACGCAAAGCCCCGACTGGTAGTCGTAGATGAAGACGTAGTTGGTGCCGTCCTCCCAGCGGATGTCGCGCGCCGCGTCGAACAATCGCTTCTGCGCCTCGGCGGTGGTCATCGCGCCGCTCTGGGCCTGCTGGTGGAAATAGGCCGCCATGCTCCACACGGCGTCGACGGTCGCGTGCGCCTTCTCGGTGCGCTCGGCGATCAGCGCGTCGCGGGCGATCATCAGCACCGTGACGGCGACCAGCATCATGAACACCACGCCGGCCGCTACCACGACGGCGAGCTTGGCGGAGATCGATCGGCGGGCGACCGCGGTCAGCAACGTTCCCATGTCCGGCCTTTCCGAGCCGGACGTGCCGCCCACCCTGGGCGAGAACCCGGCATTGCGATACCGGATAGGACTTACGGCCTAATTCCTTAAGAAGGGATGTCGGAGCCATGCACGACCGGAGTCGAGCCATGCGCAATCGGCACCACCGCTCCGCTTTCGGAGCAGACCTGCGCGCCGCTCAACCCATCGTGGTGCGCGAGCGGATCGCGGTGGTGAGCGTGCCCTCGTCGAGATAGTCGAGCTCGCCGCCGACCGGCACGCCGTGCGCGAGCCCGGTGACACGGACTTTTGCGTCCGACAGGCGGTCGGTGATGTAGTGGGCGGTGGTCTGGCCGTCGACGGTGGCGTCGAGCGCGAGGATCACCTCCGTCACCTCCGGCGCATGGGCGCGGCCGACCAGGGCGTCGATCGTGAGGTCGTCGGGGCCGACACCGTCGAGCGGCGACAGCGTGCCGCCGAGCACGTGATAGCGGGAATTGACCGCGTTCGCCCGCTCGAGCGCCCAGATGTCGGCGACGTCCGACACCACGACGATGATCGACGGGTCACGCCGCGGATCGGCGCACACGGTGCACGGGTTGCGGCTGTCGAGATTGCCGCACACCTCGCACACCGTCACGGTGTCCATCGCGGTCTGCAACGCCGCGGTGAGCGGCGCCATCAGGAGGTCGCGCTTCTTCACGAGATGCAGCGCCGCGCGCCGCGCCGAGCGCGGCCCGAGCCCCGGCAGCTTTGCCAGGAGCTGAATCAGCCGCTCGATCTCCGGGCCGGCACTCATCGCGCATGTCGCTTCTTCGAAGCGACCCCGGGGGAACGCGCACCCACACGAAACGCGAGGGCTGCGGAGGGCATCCCCCCCCTCCCCGTCCATCCCCCACGAGGGGGGAGGGGACGAAAGAACCGGGATGCTGCGACGATCGACCCGAGCCCGCTCGCGCCGGTCGGGGGCTCTGTCTCGATGCCTTTGCGCCAGGCCGCAGCCTGCTCCCTCCCCCCTCGCGGGGGAGGGCCAGGGAGGGGGGCCGCCCGGCCCCCGAACCATCCGGACACCGGCACGTGCCGAACGACGGCGGCCGACACGATGCGACGGGCGGAACAGTGCAGCGGCATCCCGAAAAATCTCAGAACAGCTTCATGCCGGGCGGCAGCGGCAGGCCGCCGGTCAGGCCCTGCATCTTCTCGGCGAGCATGGCGTCGCCCTTGCGCTTGGCGTCGCCGTGGGCGGTGACGATCAGGTCCTCCAAGACCTCCACCTCCTCCGGCTTCATGAGCGAGGGGTCGATCTTGATCTTGCGCAGCTCGCCCTTGGGCGTCACCACCACGGTGACGAGGCCGCCGGCGGCCGACCCCTCGACCTCGACCTGCTCGAGCTCGGCCTGCAGGGTCTCCATCTTGCCCTTCAATTCGGCGGCCTGCTTCATCAAACCCAGAAAATTCGCCATGGTGGTCTCCAGAAGGAACGGTGGTCAAAAATCGTCGTCGAGGTCGTCGTCGCGGCGATGGGCGCCGAACGAGGAGAGATCGTCGAGCCCGTCGTCGCCATAAGGCGGCATGTCGGGCGGATCGCCGTCGTCGTCGGCCTCCGGCGCCGGCGGCAGCGCGGCGGCCGCCTCCTCCGCCACGGTGTCGGCGGCGCGCGGCTTCACCGAGACGATCTCGGCGCCGGGAAAGCGCTCGAGGACCCGCTGCACCAGCGGATCGGCCCGCACGCCGCGCTCGACCTCGGCCTCGTGCGCCTCGCGCTGCGAGCGCAGCGTCGGCTGACCGTCCTCGGTCGAGACGACGACCATCCAGCGCCGCCCGGTCAAGGTGGCGAGCTTTTTGCCGAGATCGCCGATCATCGCCTTGGAGGCGGTCGGCTCCAGCGCGATCTCGAGCTTGCCGTCCTCGAAACGCACCAGCCGCACGTCCCGCTCCAGCAAGGTCCGCGTCTGGAGATCACGTTTTTCGCCGGCGAGCGCGACGAGGTCCTCGAAGCGGGCGAGCGTTTGGATCGCGGCGGGCTCGGGCGTCGACGCGGGCAACGGCCGCAGCGTGCCGGCGGGCGCGCCGTTCGAGGTCGCCCGCGCCATCGGCCGATCGCCGGCATGGCCGGCCGGGCGGTCGAACGCCCGCAGCGCCGGACGCGACGACCCGGACGTTTGCGAAGCGCCGGACCCACCGGCGGGTGCCCCTGCTCCGGCGAACGAGAGCGACTGCCCCTGCCCGAGCGCCCGGATCACCTCGTCCGGCCCCGGCAGGTCGGCCGCATAGGCGATCCGCACCAACACCATCTCGGCGGCGGCGATCGGCTTTGCCGCGGTCTCGACCTCGGAGAGGCCCTTGAGCAGCATCTGCCAGGTGCGCGACAGCACCCGCATCGACAGCGTGGTGGCGAGCGCCCGGCCTCGCGTACGCTCGGCCTCCGACAAGGCCTTGTCCTCGGCGACCGAGGGCACCGCCTTCACCCGGGTGACGAAATGGGTGAGCTCGGCGAGGTCCTCCAGCACCGTGAGCGGATCGGCACCGCTGTCGTACTGGTCGCGCAGCTCGGTGAGCGCCGCCGCGATGTCGCCGCGCAAAAGCGCCTCGAACAGGTCGATCACCCGCGCGCGATCGGCGAGCCCGAGCATTTCGCGCACGCCCGCGGCGTCGACCGTGCCGCCCCCGGTCCCGGCGCCATGGGAGCCCGCATGGGCGATCGCCTGATCCAGCAGCGACAGCGCGTCGCGCACCGAGCCTTCCGCCGCCCGCGCGATCAGCGCCAGCGCCTCGGTCTCGGCCGGCACACTCTCTTTCGCGGCGATCCCGGCCAAGTGGCTCACCAAGAGGTCGGCATCGAGCCGGCGCAGGTCGAAACGCTGGCAGCGCGACAGCACGGTGATCGGAACTTTTCGGATCTCGGTGGTCGCGAACACGAATTTCGCGTGCGGCGGCGGCTCCTCGAGGGTCTTCAGCACGGCGTTGAAGGCCGCCGTGGAGAGCATGTGCACCTCGTCGAGGATGTACACCTTGTAGCGGGCCGAGACCGGCGCGTAGCGGATCGCGTCGTTGATCTGGCGGATGTCGTCGACGCCGTTGTGGGAGGCCGCGTCCATCTCGATCACGTCGAAATGGCGGCTCTCCATGATCGCTTCGCAGTGGAGCCCGAGCGTCGGCATCGCGACGGTCGGCCCGGTGACCGAGCCGTCCGGCAACTCGTAATTGAGGGCACGGGCAAGGATGCGCGCGGTGGTGGTCTTGCCCACCCCGCGCACGCCGGTGAGGATCCAGGCTTGCGGAATCCGGCCGGTCGCGAACGCGTTGGTGATGGTCCTCACCATCGCGTCCTGGCCGATCAAGTCCTCGAAGGTTTGCGGACGGTATTTGCGCGCCAGCACCCGGTAGGCGCCGGCCGGCGCGGCCGCGTTCCGGGTGGAGGCGGGGGAGGACGCCGCCGGCACGTCGGGCGAGCCCGGCAGCGCGGCGTCCGCGCGCGTGTCATCCATCGCTTCGGCCGGGCCTCGCAGCAGCAGAACGGAAGTGGGAGGCTGACAAGCGACCCGAACCGGGGCTCGTTAGGGCTGCTTCCTTCCGGACCTGACCCGGTTGGCGAGTGGCTCGTCCACCGCCAACCTCCCGCCCTCTATATCGACGGAGCCGCGAGGGAATGCAAGCGCCTCGAACGGCGGCGCGGCGGCGGCCGCCGTGATAGGGTGCCGCACCCGAATCGGGCCCCTCGCCACCGGCCATTCCGACATGTCGATTCTCTCGCCCGCCTGGTCGCTCCACCCGCAGCTCGCCAAGGACACCATCGATATCGGCGACCTGCCGCTGTCGCGCGTGCTGGTGATCAAGGACGCCAACTACCCCTGGCTCCTGCTGGTGCCGCGCCGGCCGGAGGTGGCCGACATCATCGACCTCGACGAGGTCGCGCTCGCCCAGCTGACGACCGAGATCGCGCGGGTCGGCCGGGCGCTGAAGGAGGTCACCCGGTGCGACAAGCTCAATGTCGCCGCACTCGGTAACGTGGTGCCGCAGCTGCACGTGCACGTGATCGCCCGCCGCAAGACCGACGCCGCCTGGCCGCGGCCGGTGTGGGGCCACGTGCCCCCGCTCGACCACGACCCGACCGAGGTCGACGCCTTCATCAAGGCCTTGCGCCGCAGAATTTGGCTTGCGTCCGACTAGGGCGCCGTTTTTAGTGCCGGCCATGCTCGAACGCTCCGATTCCGCTCTCCGGCCCCATCTCGGATACACCGGCAACGGCATCGACCGGGCTCCCGCCGTCCGACACGATCCGCAGCAGTGCGCCGCCCTGGCGAGCCACCCCGCCTCTCGCTTCTACGTGGTGGGCGGCGACCTGGTGGCCCTGCGGACCGGCGGCGCCGGCGCCCCGGCCGACCCCTTGTTCACCCGCGCCGAGGCGGAAGCGCTCGGCCCGGTGCGCGAGACCGCCTGCCTCGGCGTCGTCGAGGGCACCGGCCGCTTCGCCGTCGGGCTCGATCCGGCGGCGATGGAGGCGCCGAGCACCCGCCCCGACCTTCTGGTGACCGACCTGCGCCGCATCGCGGTCGAGGGGCTGGTTCCGGCCGACCACCTGCCGCTGCTCGCCGAGGCGAAGGCGCTTCTCCTGTGGCACGCGCGGCACCGCTTCTGCCCGGCCTGCGGGCAGCCGACGACGGTCGCCGACGCCGGCTGGCGGCGCGACTGCGCGGCCTGCGGCGCCCAGCATTTCCCGCGCACCGACCCGGTGGTCATCATGCTGGCGGTCGACGGCGACCGCTGCCTGCTCGCCCGCCAGAGCCGCTTCACGCCGGGCATGTGGTCGTGCCTCGCCGGCTTCGTCGAGCCCGGCGAGAACATCGAGGAGGCGGTGCGCCGCGAGACCTTCGAGGAGACGGCGGTGCGCTGCGGCGCGGTGCAGTATGTCGGGTCGCAGCCCTGGCCGTTTCCGATGTCGCTGATGATCGGCTGTGTCGCCGAGGCGCTGACGACCGACCTCACGATCGACCGCAGCGAGCTCGAGGACGGCCGCTGGTTCTCCCGCGACGAGGTGTTGGCGATGCTGGAGCGGCGCCACCCGGACGGGCTGTTCGCGCCGCCGCCGATCGCCATCGCCCACTACATCATCCGCCGCTGGGTGGACGGGACGCTCGGCGACTGAGCCGGACCGCCCGCCCCGATCCCCGACCCCACCGCCACGAGCCGGCATGGACGCCATCGACCGCAAGATCCTCGCGCTCCTGCAGGAGGACGCCTCGCTCTCGGTCGCCGAGATCGGCAACCGGGTGGGGCTGTCGTCGACGCCGTGCTGGAAGCGGATCCAGAAGCTCGAGGCGACCGGCATCATCGTGCGGCGGGTGGCGCTGGTCGATCCCGACAAGGTCGGGCTCGGCGTCACGGTGTTCGTGTCGGTGGAGACCGACGACCATTCGCAGGAGTGGCTCGACCGCTTCGCCCGCACCGTCGAGGCGATGCCGCAGGTGATGGAATTCTACCGGATGGCCGGCGACGTCGATTACATGCTGCGGGTCGTGGTCGCCGACATGGCGGCCTACGACCGCTTCTACAAGGCGCTGATCGCCGCCGTGCCGCTGAAGAACGTCACCTCGCGCTTCGCGATGGAACGGGTGAAGTCGACCACCGCGCTGCCGGTGTGAGGCCCGTACGGCCGGCGGCATGGTTCCGACCGATCGTCGTGATCACGCCGTGCGCCGGGCGGGGAAAAAATCACCCGCGCGGCTTCAGGAACTGGGAATCCTTCAGCGTCATCGGTCCGGTGATCACGTAGCCGATCGCCGGCGTGTAGGTGTAGCTCGCCTCGCCCCACACCACCGTGCAGGGCGACGGCGCCGTGTCGCTCGTGCAGGTGCCGATGATCGCCGTCGGGATCGAGCTCGTCACGGTGCCGGAGCGATCGCCCGCGCCGAGGCTGCTGCCGCCGCTCAGGCTCTTGCTCCAGGCGACCGTCGCCCGGCCCGACCGGTCGATCTGCACCAGCGTCAGCGTCACCTTGAGCGGCGACACCTTGAACGGCGACACCACCGCGGTCGAGGCGTCGAGCACCGTCAGGAGGTCGCTGTCGGACGGCGTGTCGGTGACCTTGCTCATCTTGTTCTCGCGCGCGGTGAGGTCGGCGACGGTGTGGGCGATCAGCGTCACCTTGCGGTCGATCGACACCGCCTCGGTGACCTCGACGCTGCCGAGATAGAGCGTGATCATGATCGGCAGGATCAGCGCGAACTCGACCGCCGAAACGCCGCTCTCGTTGCCGGCGAAGCGCGCGAGCCCGAGACACTCTCCTTCACACCACCGACGGATCATGGCGACACCGGACAACATCACGATCAGTTCCCGAACGGCTCGTTGCGGAACGCGGCGGTCGCGACCAGAAGCCGCGAGGTCGAGTTCGGGTTGGCGAGATAGGGCTGCACCAGCGCGGTGACGATCGGCCACTGATACATCAGCCGGACCACCACCACCTCGTTCTCCTTGCTGGTCTGATACTGCGTCTCGGGCTTGCCCTCGGCGTCGACCTTGACGCTGGTGTCGATGCCGCTGAACGAGCTGCCGTAGTTCTGCACGTCGACATAGAGCTTGTCGCACGAGAACACGATGCGCAGGAGATTGCTGCAGGCGCGGGTCCGGAAGGCCGACTCGTCGATGCTCTTCGTCTGCCCGGTCTGCACCAGCCGCGCGGCATCGGCGACGCCGGTCTCCAGCATCTGCTGGGCGAAGAACACCATCGCCGTCTCCATCGTCATGAACAGGATCATGACGAACGGAAACAGCACCATTGCGAACTCGACCGCGGTCGCACCGTCGCGCCGCCGGACGAACCGGCGCAGCAGACGAGGCGGCCACGCCCGGCCGATCCGCCGGGCTACGCCCGCCGATCCGGAACCGATCGAGACCCCGCATCTCCGCAGCATGTCGCACCTCACGCGATCGATCCAGTTTAGGCAAAAGGCCGTTGTGAAATGCTTGCAGATACCATCGTCGCCGCGGCCGGCCGATTCACCGTCGATCAACCATTCCGCCACCCGGCGTGCAGCGTGCGGCGACGTGCGGCCACCGATCAGCGCGACGTGCCGGCCGCCGCGGCGCCCCCCTGCACCGCCTGCTGGCTGCGGCTGCCGGTCTGGGCCAGCGTCGACTGGAAGAAGTCCGGCGTGTCGCCGAGCGTGATGCGGCGCTCGCAGAACGGCGTGCAGCTGTAGGACTCGCGATTGACGCCGCGATAGACCACCACCGCGTCGGGCGGCCCCTCCACCTGCACCGCCTCGTCCATCAGAACCTTGCCGGCGCGATCGAGCGCGACGAGATTGGTGAGGCCGTAGCCCTTGCCCGTGATCACCATCATGCCGCCGGTCTGCACCGACACGTCGGCGATCAGCGGGTTGCCGACCACGATGGTCGCGACGTTCTCCGGCAGGCGGAGGAGACGGGCCTGATCGAGCACCACCACCAGCGGATCGGCCGCCGCCGGAGCGGCCGCCAGCGGGCCGACCGCGCCGAGCGCGGCGAGGCAGAGCGCGAGGCCGGCGACACGCCGGACCGGCTGCCGCCATGACGAGAAGGTCATCGGAACTCTCCAACACTTGCCGATGCGGCCACCGTGAACGGCCGGGACGAGACGACAACATGCCTTCGCAGTGGTGAACGAACCACCAATGAGAAAACCGCCGCGCCTGCTTTTCCAGCGGCTTTCGACGCGATACCGCACATTCCCGAGAGTCGCGAAACCGCTCGTTAACTACGACCACGAAGAGCGCGCGGCGACGGGGTTTCGACGAATGGATTAACCGGCGAGAAACAGCCGGGGGTTATGCTGCATCCATGGTCTCGAGAGCCGGGAAACAACGGCGAACGAGACCGAGCTCAGACAGTAGTTTGCGTGGACTCAGGAGCAGGACATGAAAACCCTTGTGAAGCGTTTCGCCGCTGACGAATCCGGCGCGACCGCCATCGAGTACGGCCTGATCGCCGCCGGCATCTCGGTCGCCATCCTTTCGGTCGTGAACGCGCTCGGCACCAAGCTGACCAACGTGTTCTCGAACATCTCGTCGCAGATGAACGGCGGCTGATCACCGTCGAGCCTTCGCGGCGTCCCGTTCGCAGGGCCTCGGACCACGGTCCGGGGCCCTTCGCGTGTCCGGAAGCCCCCTGCGGCGCCCCCGCGATGGTTACCGAAATCCGAACGCGATCCTCACGTTTTCAACGATTCCGCGGGGCGAATTCCGAGATGCGGCGTGGGCTGTTTGCTTGAAGTTTGGTGGCATCTTCACCGCCGTCGCCGCAACGCAACACACGACAACGGCCCAAAGCAAGAGCAACGGCCCAAGACTTCGGGTCTCGGAAACAGGAGACGAACATGGCTCTCATCAAGCGCTTCATCAGCAACGAGTCCGGCGCGACCGCGATCGAGTACGGCCTGATCGCCGCCGGCATCTCGATCGCCATCCTCTCGGTGGTGAACGCCCTCGGCACCAAGCTGACCAACGTGTTCTCGAACATCTCGTCGCAGATGAACGGCAGCTGATCGCCCTTCGCGCCTCGGCGCCGCACGCGGCCCCGGACCCGGTCCGGGGCCGCGCGCGCATGACGAGCCCGCCCGCACGATCCCGGCCACCGGACTCTCGCGCCGCGCCGGATCCGTTCGGGGTTACCCGGGCTTAAGACTTCGTGCGTAGTGTCGTGACGTCCGCGGACCCAGGCCGGAGCGAGCATGCGCGCCATTCTTCACCGCTTCCTCGCGAGCGAGCACGCGGCGACCTCGATCGAGTACGCGATCATCGCGGCCGGCGTGTCGATCACCATCCTCGTCGCGGTGAACGCGCTGGGGACCAGCGTGCTCGGACGCTACGAAGAGGTCTCGAACGCGCTCGACGCCGCCTATCACGGGAACTGACGCATGCTGCTGGACGCGGCTCGCCTTCTCGTCTTCCCCGCGCTGATGGCGTTCGCCGCCTCGAGCGATCTGTTCACCATGACGATCTCCAACCGGGTGTCGATCCTGCTGGTGCTCGGCTTCGGCGCGCTGGCGGTGGCGACCGGCATGTCGATGGAGGAGGCGCTGCAGCATCTGTTCGCGGCGTCGGTGGTGCTGGCGTTCGCCTTCGTCTTCTTCGCGCGCGGCTGGATCGGCGGTGGCGACGCCAAGCTCGCGGCGGCGACCGCGCTGTGGTTCGGCTGGGCGCATCTGCTCGACTATCTCCTGTTCGCCTCGGTGCTCGGCGGCGCGCTGACGCTGCTGCTCCTCCACTTCCGCACCTACGCGCTGCCCGGCCGGCTCGCCTGCACCGCCTGGATCGCAAGGCTGCACCAGCGCAACGGCGGCATTCCCTACGGCATCGCGCTCGCCGCCTCGGCGCTGATGATCTATCCGTCGACCGCCTGGATGGCGAGCTGACGTTTTCGGCCGCACCCGTGGGAAAAGCCCGCCAGGTCTCGCCCGCGACGTCTCGCCCGAACGACCCGCCGGACGCGGGCCCGATACGCCTCATTAACCATGAATTGACGTTTGGCTGCTGAAATCACCTCCGAGCGGCAGCCTCGCCGTCGCGCCAGCAGGTGACGAGTATGAAAGCAGCGCGTCTGATCGTCCTCGGAGTGGCCGTCGTGGCGGGCGGCCTGGCCGCGGTGCTGGCCGGCGGCCTGAGCCGCCAGGCTCCTCCGCCGAAGCCGATCGTCATCAAGCCGGAAACCGTCGACGTGCTGGTGGCCAAGAAGGACATCGGCATCGGCCAGACGCTGACCGATCAGGACATCCGCTGGCAGCCCTGGCCGGCGAGCGCGATGAGCCCGGCTTTCGTGCGCAAGAGCGAGCGGCCGGAGGCGACCGCCGAGTTCGCCGGCGCGATCGCCCGCACGCCGATCGCCAGCGGCGAGCCGCTGCGCGAGAGCAAGCTGATCCGCGTCAAGGGCTCGGGCTACATGGCGGCGATCCTGCCGGCCGGCATGCGCGCGGTGTCGACCGAGATTTCGCCCGAGACCGGCGCCGGCGGCTTCATCCTGCCGAACGACCGGGTCGACGTGATCCTCACCCGCCGCGACCGCGAGTCCGAGCGCGCCACCGGCGTCGAATCGATCGTCAGCGAGACGGTGCTGCCGGACGTTCGGGTTTTGGCGATCGACCAGACGGTCGAGGAGAAGAACGGCCAGAAGGTGGTGGTCGGCCGCACCGCGACGCTCGAGCTGACGCCGCGCCAGGCGGAGACGCTGGCGATGTCGAAGCAGCTCGGCTCGCTGTCGCTGGCGCTGCGCAGCCTCGCCGATTCCGACCCGACCCGCCGCGGCGCCGAGACCACCCCCGAAGATCGCACCTCGAGCCGGCTGAACATGGTCCGCTTCGGCGTGACGAGCACCACCATGGCGAAGTGAGCGGACGGACCGCGACACGAGGAAGGCTGGAAGGAAGCGGACATGTCCATCGAAACGCTGATCCGCGCCGCCGCGCTGGGCCTGCTGCTCGCCGGAGCGGCGATCGCCTCGGCCGATCGCAGCGCCGCCGCCGACCGCTTCGGCGTGCCGCCGGCGACCGCGCTCGATGCGCTCTCCTCCGAAGGGATGCTGCGCCCCGTGCAGCTCGGGGTCGGAAAGTCGATCGTGGTCGACCTGCCGGACGCGGTGAAGGACGTGCTGGTGGCCGATCCGTCGATCGCCAATGCGGTGATCCGCTCGGCCCACCGCGCCTATCTGATCGGCGCCAAGATCGGCCAGACCAACATCCGCTTCTTCGACGCCGAGGGCCGCCAGCTCGCCGGCTACGACATCGCCGTCACCCGCGATCTCACCGGACTGCGGCTGGCGCTCAAGCGCATCCTGCCGCAGCGCGACATTCACGTCGAAGGATTGGGCCAGACCAGCGTGATCCTGTCGGGAACGGTGGCGAACACCGCCGAGTCGCAGCGCGCTTACGACATCGCGGTGCGCTATCTCAGCACGCCGGCCGCCGTCGGCGCGGCCGCGGCCGTGGCATCCGCCGGCGGCAGCGACGCCGCCGCCGCCGCCGGGTCGAACGGCAACTCCAACGTCGTCAACGCCCTGACCATCGGCGAGCGCGACCAGGTGCTGCTCAAGGTCACCGTCGCCGAGGTGCAGCGGAACATCGTCAAGCAGCTCGGCATCGACCTGTCGGGCACGGTCGGCAGCGGCAACGCGGTGCTGAACTTCAACACCAACAACCCGTTCTCGGCCTATGGCGAGACCCTGACCGACACCGCGATCGCCGGCACCTTCGGCGGCAAGGTCACCGCGACGCTCAGGGCGATGGAGCGTGCCGGCGTGATCCGCACGCTCGCCGAGCCGAACCTGTCGGCGGTCTCGGGCGAAGGCGCGAATTTTTTGGTCGGCGGCGAGTTTCCGATCTTCTCCGGCAACTCCTGCAACGGCACCGTCTGCACGCCCACCATCACCTTCAAGAAGTTCGGCGTCAGCCTCAACTTCACGCCGGTCGTGCTGTCGGCCGGACGCATCAGCCTGCGGGTGCAGACCGAGGTGTCCGAGCTGACCCAGGACGGCGCCATCACCACCGACGGCGTGACGGTGCCGGCGCTCAAGGTCCGCCGCGTCGACAGCACGGTGGAAATTCCCTCCGGCGGCGCGCTGGCGATGGCCGGCATGATCCAGGACCAGACCAAGCAGGCGATCAACGGCCTGCCCGGCCTCCTCCAGGTTCCGGTGCTCGGCACGCTGTTCCGCAGCCGCGACTACGTGAGCAACCAGACCGAGCTGATGATCCTGGTGACGCCCTACATCGTGCGGCCGACCTCGCCGAAGGAGCTGTCGCGGCCGGACGACGGCTTTGCCGACATCTCCGATCCGTCGGCGATCCTGCTCGGCCGCCTCAACCGCATCTACGGGACGCCCGGTGTCGCCGAGCCGCAGCGCGCCTATTTCGGCCAGTACGGCTTTATCCTCGATTGACCGGGCCGCAGGAGAGCATGACATGACCCGAAGGGACCGGACACGTCCCGGCAGCCACCGCAGCCGCCTCGCCGTGCGGGCCGGCGCGGTCGCGCTGGTCGCGCTCTCGCTCGCCGGCTGCGAGACCTGGCGCCGCGAGGCCGACGTCACCGCCAGCATCCCGAACGACCACCGGCTGCGCCACCCGATCGCGATCCGCGAAGGCGACAAGCAGATGGAGGTGTTCGTCGGCGCCAAGCGCGGCGGCCTGACGCCGTCGCAGCGCGCGGAAGTGCTCTCGTTCGCCCAGAGCTGGCGGCACGAGGCGACCGGCGGCGTGGTGATCGAGATCCCGGCCGGCACGCCCAACGAGCGCGCCGCCGCCGACACCCTGCCCGAGATCCAGTCGACCTTCGCCGCGGTCGGCCTGCCGCGCCGCGCGATGGTGGTGCAGCCCTATCGGCCGCCGAGCCCGGACATGCTGGCGACCATCCGCATCCGCTACCCGAAAATGGTCGCCGAGGCCGGCCCGTGCGGCACCTGGCCGGACGACCTCGGCCCCAACATCGCCAACCGCGGCTGGATCCGCAACCAACCCTACTGGAATTTCGGTTGCGCCAGCCAGCGCAACCTCGCCGCCATGGTCGAGAACCCCGCCGACCTCGTGCAGCCGCGCGGCGAGACGCCGCCGGACGCGATGCGTCGCGCCACGGTGATCGACAAGTATCGCGCCGGCACCTCCCCGAACGGCAAGTACGACAGCGACGACAAGGGTCGCCTCAGCGACGTCGGACAATGATCACGTACCCTCAGCACGACACCCCGCCCGAACAGCCCGCCGAGCTCGGCGAGGAGGACGTCTACATCGCCCCCGCCCCGCGGGTGTCGGTGCAGGCGTTCTGCGAGACCGCCGAGACCGCCGCCGCCGTTCAGGCCGCCGCCTCCGACCGCCGCATGATCAAGGCGCACGTGCGGGTGCAGATGGGCGGCATGCCGGCGGCGGTGGAGGCCTATCGCAACTCGCCCACCCCCAACGTGATGATGCTGGAGAGCGAGTCGCGCGGCGACGACCTGCTCGCCCGGCTCGACGAGCTCGCCGAGGTGTGCGACGCCGCCACCCGGGTGATCGTGATCGGCCACCACAACGACATCGGCCTCTATCGCGAGGTGGTGCGGCGCGGCATCAGCGACTATCTGATCGCCCCGGTGCGCCCGCTCGACGTGGTGCGGGCGATCAGCACGCTGTTTCACGCGCCGAGCGCCAAGCCGGTCGGCCGCATCCTCGCGGTGGTCGGCGCCAAGGGCGGCGTCGGCGCCTCCACGGTCGCCCACAACGTCGCCTGGTCGGTCGCGCGCGACCTCTCGCTCGATTCGGTGATCACCGATCTCGACCTCGCCTTCGGCACCGCGAGCCTCGACTACAATCAGGATCCGCCGCAGGGCATCGCCGACGCGGTGTTCTCGCCCGAGCGGGTCGACACCGCCTATATCGACCGCCTGCTGTCGAAGTGCACCGACCATCTGAGCCTGCTCGCCGCCCCCGCCACGATCGACCGGGTGTACGACTTCGGCGCCGAGAGCTTCGACCCGGTGATCGACTCGCTGCGCGCGAGCGTGCCCTGCGTGGTGCTCGACGTGCCGCATCTGTGGTCGTCCTGGACCAAGCGCGTGCTGATCGGCGCCGACGAGATCCTGATCGTCGCGACGCCCGACCTCGCCAGCCTGCGCAACGCCAAGAACATCGTCGACATGCTCAAGAGCGCCCGGCCGAACGACCGCCGCCCGCTCTACTGCCTCAACCAGGTCGGCGTGCCGAAGCGGCCGGAGATCAAGCCGCCGGACTTCGCCCGCGCGCTGGAGGACGAGCCGGTCGCCGTCATCCCGTTCGAGCCGCAGCTGTTCGGCACCGCGGCCAACAACGGGCAGATGATCGCCGAGGTGGCGGCCGGCCACAAGGTGTCGGAGACCTTCCGCCACCTCGCCCAGCTGCTCACCGGCCGCGCCGAATCGAAGAAGGTGCGCGCCGGCCGGCTGCCGCCGCTGATCGGGAAGCTGTTGCGCCGGTGAGGCCGGCCGCGTTGGTGGGAGAGTGACGGTGTTCGGAAGACGGTCCGGTCCGCCCCTGGAAGCGCGCGAGCCGCCGCGGCTCACGCCCGCGCCGGTCGCGCCGCCGCCGCCCGAGCCCGGCGCCGGACAGGCGCCGTTTCCCTCGCACGGCCTCGCCGCGCCGATGGTGCCGCCGCCGCGCACGGTCGGCGGACGGGTGCCGACGCTCGACGACGAGCCGGCGCCGCCGCGCATCCCGACCGCGGTCGACTCGCGCCGCTCCGACTCCTATTACGAGACCAAGAGCACCATCTTCGGCGCGCTGATCGAGGCGATCGACCTCGCCCAGCTCGCCCGCCTCGACGCCGAGTCGGCGCGCGAGGAGATCCGCGACATCGTCAACGAGATCATCGCGATCAAGAACATCGTGATGTCGATCGCCGAGCAGGAGGAGCTGCTCGACGACATCTGCAACGATGTGCTCGGCTACGGCCCGCTGGAGCCCCTGCTCGCCCGCGACGACATCGCCGACGTGATGGTGAACGGCTCCGGCACCGTCTATATCGAGGTCGCCGGCAAGATCCAGAAGACCGGCATCCGCTTCCGCGACAATCAGCAGCTCCTCAACATCTGCCAGCGGATCGTCAGCCAGGTCGGCCGCCGGGTCGACGAGGCCTCGCCGATCTGCGACGCGCGCCTGCCGGACGGCTCGCGCGTCAACGTGATCGTGCCGCCCTTGGCGATCGACGGACCGGCACTCACCATCCGAAAATTCAAGAAGGACAAGCTGACGCTCGAGCAGCTGGTCCGCTTCGGCACCATCACGGCCGAAGGCGCCGAGATTCTGAAGATCATCGGCCGCTGCCGCGTCAACACCATCGTGTCGGGCGGCACCGGCTCGGGCAAGACGACGCTGCTCAACTGCCTGACCCGCTACATCGACGAGGAGGAGCGCGTCATCACCTGCGAGGACGCCGCCGAGCTGCAGCTCCAGCAGCCGCACGTCGTCCGGCTGGAGACCCGCCCGCCGAACCTCGAGGGCGAAGGCCAGGTGACGATGCGCGACCTCGTGCGCAACTGCCTGCGCATGCGCCCCGAACGGATCATCGTCGGCGAGGTGCGCGGACCGGAGGCGTTCGACCTCCTGCAGGCGATGAACACCGGCCACGACGGCTCGATGGGCACGCTGCACGCCAACAATCCGCGCGAGGCGCTGTCGCGTCTCGAATCGATGATCACCATGGGCGGATTCTCGCTGCCGTCGCGCACCATCCGCGAGATGGTGTGCGCCTCGGTCGACGTGGTGATCCAGTCGGCGCGCCTGCGCGACGGCTCGCGCAAGATCACCCACATCACCGAGGTGCTGGGCCTGGAAGGCGACGTGATCATCACCCAAGATCTGTTCGTCTACGATCTGCTCGGCGAGGACGCCAACGGCCGCCTGCTCGGGCGGCACCGCTCGACCGGCATCGGCCGTCCGAAATTCTGGGAGCGCGCCCGCTATTTCGGCGAGGAGCAGCGGCTCGCCACTGCGCTCGACGCCGCCAACGCGGGCGACGAGGTCTGACGATCGGGCCGGGCCGGCGCGCACTCTCCCGCGCGGCCGGGCTTCGGCGGGAGTGTTGCGTATGATGGACCTTCAGACGATCGCGCTGGTGTTTCTGGTCACCGTCTCGGTCGGCGGCATCGCCTGGGTGCTGCTCTATCCGCTGCTGGCGGACGACCGGGCGGAGGAGCGCATCGGCGGCATCGCGCGACCCGAGCCGGTGCGCCGCGCGACCGGCGGCCGCGCCGCGGTGCACTCGCGCCGCGAGCAGATCGAGCAGACGCTGAAGGAGATCGAGGCGCGCGGCCGGGCGCTCAACAAGCCGACGCTGGCGCTGCGCATCGCCCGGGCCGGGCTCGACTGGTCGAAGCGCAAGTTCTTCGTCGTCAGCGGCATGCTCGGGCTGCTCGGCTTCGCACTGGCGCTGGTCGCCGGTGCCGGTCTCCTGCCCGCCGCCGCGCTCGGCTTCGCCGCCGGCACCGGCCTGCCGCGCTGGACGCTGAACTATCTGCGCAAGCGGCGCGAGGCGCGGTTCCTCGAGCATCTGCCGGATGCGGTCGACGTGATCGTGCGCGGCATCAAGGCCGGCCTGCCGCTGTTCGACTCGATGAAGGTGATCGTCGCCGACGCCGAGGAGCCGATCAAGAGCGAGTTCCGCGCGATCGTCGAGACCCAGACGATCGGCATGCCGCTCGGCGAGGCGTGCGGCCGGCTCTACGAGCGCATCCCGCTGCCCGAGGCGAACTTCTTCGGCATCGTCATCGCCATCCAGCAGCAGTCGGGCGGCAATCTCGCGGAGGCGCTCGGCAACCTGTCTCGGGTGCTGCGCGACCGCAAGAAGATGAAGGAGAAGATCAAGGCGATGTCGTCGGAGGCCAAGGCCTCCGCCGGCATCATCGGCTCGCTGCCGCCGATCGTCATGCTCACCGTCTATTTCACCAGCCCGAAATACATCTCGCTCCTGTGGACCGACCAGTTCGGCCACGTGCTTCTCGCCTGCTCCGCCGTGTGGATGCTCGCCGGCGTGCTGGTGATGAAGAAGATGATCTCCTTCGATTTCTGAAAGGCGCGGCCGTGGACGTCCTGATCGGCTTCATTCACGACACCAGGCTTCTGATGATGCTGCTCGCCGGCATCGCGGTCGCCGCCTCGGTGCTGACGCTGGCGATGCCGTTGCTGACCGCCGACACGCTCTCCAAGCGGATGAACGCGGTGGCGATCGAGCGGGAAAAGATCCGCCAGCGCGAGCGCGAGCGGCTGGCGCGCGGCGAGCGGGTGCGGCTGCGCTCCACGCCGAAGCAGTACATGCAGCGGGTGGTCGAGCGGTTCAATCTCGACAAGTGGCTCGGCAAGGAGGAGGCGCGCGAGCTCCTGACCCAGGCCGGCTGGCGCGGCCAGGCGCCCTATGTCGCCTTCCTGTTCTTCCGGCTGGTGGCGCCGATCCTGCTGCTCGCCGGCACCGCGCTCTACGTGTTCGTGGTGTTCGACCTGCCCTACCCGACCACGGTGAAGCTCGGCATCTGCATCGGCGCCGCCTATTTCGGCATCCAGCTTCCGCAGATCCTGATCAGGAACCAGATCCAGAAGCGGCAGATGTCGATCCGCCGGGCGTTTCCCGACGCGCTCGACCTTCTGCTGATCTGCGTCGAATCCGGCATGTCGATCGAGGCGGCGCTGCGCAAGGTGAGCCAGGAGGTCGGCACCCAGTCGATCCCGCTCGCCGAGGAGCTGACGCTGACCACCGCCGAGCTGTCCTATTTGCCCGACCGACGGCAGGCGTACGAGAACCTCGCCAAGCGCACCGGGCTCGAGGGCGTCAAGTCGGTGTGCATCGCACTCCAGCAGTCGGAGCGCTACGGCACGCCGATGGCGAACGCGCTACGAGTGATGGCGCAGGAGAACCGCGACATGCGCATGGCCGCCGCCGAGAAGAAGGCCGCCGCGCTGCCGCCCAAGCTCACGGTGCCGATGATCGTCTTTTTCCTGCCGGTGCTGTTCATCGTGATTCTCGGCCCCGCCGCCATCCAGGTGATGGCGCTGCAGTGATCGCGGGCTCGCGGCCGCGACGGGCTTCGCCCGTCGCTCTGCCGAACGCACGAAGGCCGGGGAGAAAAAGAATCAGGACTGGCCGCGGGCGGCGATCTTCGGCGGCTGGCCCATGCCCTTCCAGTCGCCCTTGGCGATCATCGCCCGCAGATAGGCGACGTTCGCCGCCGCCTCGTCGGCCGGCAGGTCGGCGCGGGCGATCGCCTCGGCGTCGGCGAAGTTTCCGCGCAGGCCGACCACCAGTGCGAGGTTCTGGCGCACCCGCGGGTCGTCGCTGCGCCGCGCCACCGCCTGCCGCAAGGTCTCCTCGGCGCGCGGAAGATCCTTGGCGAGCGCGTAGGACAGGCCGAGATTGGACAGCACCGTCGGCTCGCCGGGCACGATCTTCAGCGCGCTCGCATAATAGCGCTGCGCCTCCTCGTGGCGGCCGAGCTGGTCGAGCACGGCGCCCTGGGCCGAGAGAATCCGCCAGTCGGGGCGGTCCGGCGTGTGGGCGCGGCCGAGCACCGACAGCGCCTGGTCGTAGCGGCCGGCATCGGCGAGCGCGCGGCCATAGGCGCCGAGCACCGTCTTGTCGGTCGGGTGGCGCAGCGAGGTCTGCTCCAGCACCGACACCGCCTGCGCCCGCTGGCCGGTGGCGCCGAGCGCCTTGGCATAGGCGACCGCGGTCTCGCGATCGTCGGGCGAGTTCCGATAGCGCTGGCCGAGCATGTCCGCCTCGCGCCGCCACTCCGCCTCCGAGCGCGGCGCGCTGGAGCTCGCGCTCGCGCTCCAGTTCGACAGCAGGCCGCCGCCCGAATTGCGATGGCCGACGGTGGTGCAGCCGCCCGCGGTCGCGGCGAGCAGCACGGCGGCGGCGACACCGACCAGGAGGCGAGCACCGCGCGGCCGCCCCCGCTGCGCGCGAATGCAGTGGAACTCGCGAGACGGAACGGCAGGGTGCGAAAGCGGCGTCACGGCAAGACCTCGCAGGCGAAAGGCGAAGCACGCGACCCAGCGGCCGCCTGCCGGGTTCCAGCAATAGACGGTTAACCCTAATGGTCGGTTAAGCAATTTTGGCCGCGTACCGACTCGGCGGGGACCCGGCCCGACCGCCGTACGGCGGCCGGCGCCTTCAAGTCGGGCGTCTCGTGGTCCGATTACGACATTCGCGTCCCGTTGCCGCGAATCCGATCGCGACTGTCGGAATCGAAAAACCACCAGCGATCACGCGTCCCGGTGGCGCTTCGAACTCGGCATTCGAGAACGAACGTGCGGCCGGCCAGGACTCGAATGTCGAATTCGCTCCACTGGCGTGCTAGCACGGCGCCCTCGAAAGAAGGACGTGCGAGCATGCATCCGGTGTTGGCGACGAGCGAGACGAAGGCCGTTCCGATCCATTTGGTGGACCGCGCGAGCTGGCCCGGCCTGCGCGAGACGCTCGATCCGGCCGCGGTCGCCTTCGCCGAAGCCGCTGGCTTCGAGCCGCGCCCCGGCCGCCATGCGTTGCTGCCTTCGGCCGAGGGCGCGCTCGCCGGCGTGCTGTTCGGCGTCGACCCGCAGGACCGGCCCGGCCGCGACCCCTTTTTGCCCGGCCGTCTGCCGGCGCTGCTGCCGGCCGGCACCTACCGCTTCGAGGGCCCGCTCGCCGAGCCGCGCCTCGCCGCGCTCGCCTTTGCGCTCGGAGCGTATCGTTTCACCCGATACCGCTCCGGCAACGACCGCACCGAGATCCATCTGGTGCCGCCGGACGGCGCCGGCGACGACCTCTCCAGCGTGATCGAGGCGGCGTATCTCGCCCGCGACCTCGTCAACACGCCGTCGAACGAGATGGGGCCGTTCGAGCTCGAGGAGGCGACGCGGACGCTCGCGGCCAAGCACGGCGCAACTGTCCGCAGCATCGTCGGCGACGCGCTGTTGAACGACGATTTTCCGCTGATCCACGCGGTCGGCCGCTCCTCGGCTCGCGCGCCGCGGCTGATCGACCTCACCTGGGGCGATGCCGACGCGCCCAAGGTGACCCTGGTCGGCAAGGGCGTGTGCTTCGACACCGGCGGGCTCGATCTCAAGCCGGAATCGGCGATGCGGCTGATGAAGAAGGACATGGGCGGCGCCGCCAATGTTCTCGCCGCCGCCCACATGATCATGAGCCGCGGCCTGAAGGTGCGGCTGCGCGTGCTGATCCCGGCGGTGGAGAACGCGGTATCGGGCAACGCCTTCCGCCCGCTCGACGTCTATCGCTCGCGCAAGGGGCTCACCGTCGAGATCGGCAACACCGACGCCGAGGGGCGGCTGGTGCTCGCCGATGCGCTGACGCTCGCCGACGAGGAGGTGCCCGATCTCCTGGTCGACATGGGCACGCTGACGGGTGCGGCGCGGGTCGCGCTCGGGCCGGACCTGCCGCCCTTCTACACCGCCGACGACGCGCTCGCCGCGGCACTCGCCCGCCATGCCGCCGCCGAGCACGACCCGCTGTGGCGGATGCCGCTGTGGGCGCCCTACGACGCGATGCTCGAGTCGAAGGTCGCCGACATCGACAATGTCGCGACCGGCGGATTCGCCGGCTCGATCGTCTGCGCGCTGTTTCTCCAACGCTTCGTGAGCGCCGCCAAGAGCTGGGTGCATTTCGACATCTTTGCCTGGACGCCGGCGACCAAGCCCGGAAAGCCGGAGGGCGGCGAGTGCCAGGCGGCGCGCGCGCTGTGCGCGCTGCTCGCCGAGCGCTACCGATGACGCGCGACCCGCGGCTCACCCCGGCGCGGCCGGATCTCGCCGCGCGCTTCCTCGAAGGCGAGGTTTTGGCGGCGCGCTTCGTCGACGGCACGGCGCGCGAGGTGATCGAGGCCCAGGCGCCACTGCGCCGCGCGCCGACCCCGGACGCCCCGCTCGACAGCGAGGCGTTGCTCGGCGAGCGCGTCACCGTGTTCGAGGACGGCGACGAGGGCTGGTCGTGGGCGAGCCTCGCCGACGGCTATGTCGGCTATCTGCCGAGCAACGCGCTCGCCCCGCCCGGCCCGGCACCGACCCACCGGGTGGCGGCGCTGCGCACCTTCCTGTTCTCCGGCCCGTCGATCAAGGTCGCGCCGATCGCCGCGCTGTCGCTCGGCTGCACCGTCACGGTGCGGCGGATCGAGGCGAGCTTTGCGCTGCTCGCCAATGGCGGGTTCGTGTTCGCGCCACATCTCGCCCCGGTCGAGAGCACCGAGCCGGATTTCGTCGCGGTCGCCGAGAAATTCGTCGGCACGCCGTATCTGTGGGGTGGCAAGACGAGCCTCGGCATCGACTGCTCGGGTCTCGTGCAGACGGCGCTCGTCGCCGCCGGCATCGCTTGCCCGCGCGACAGCGACATGCAGGCGGCGCTCGGCGCGCCGGTGGAGAGTTTCGATCCAACGCGGCTCGTGCGCGGCGACCTGGTGTTCTGGAAGGGCCACGTCGCGATCGTGCGGGACGAACGCACGATCGTGCACGCCAATGCGCATCACATGGCGGTGGCGATCGAGGAGACCGCCGCGGCGGTGCGCCGCATCGGCGATCTCGGCAGCGACGTCGTCGCCGTCCGGCGCCTCGACCTCACGAGCCGCAACGCGGAGACGGCGGCCGGCAGCCGGCCGGATCAGACGCCCTCGCTGCCGGCGTAGCGATCGTTGAGCGCATAGCCCGCGCCGCGCACGGTGCGGATCGGGTCGGAGCGCTGGCCGCGATTGAGCGCCTTGCGCAACCGGCCGACATGGACGTCGACGGTGCGCTCGTCGATATAGACGTCGCGCCCCCAGACTCGGTCCAGCAGCTGCTCGCGCGAAAACACCCGGCCGGCGTTCTCCATCAAGAACTCGAGCAGGCGGAATTCCGTCGGGCCGAGCGGCACGTCCCGGCCGGCGCGGGCGACCCGCTTCTTCTCGCGATTGAGCTCGATGTCGCCGGCGGTGAGGATCGAGGCGACCCGCTCCGGCTTGGTGCGGCGGAGCAGCGCGCGGATGCGGGCGAGCAGCTCCGGCACCGAGAACGGCTTGACGATGTAGTCGTCGGCGCCGGTGGCGAGCCCGCGCACGCGCTCGCCCTCCTCTCCGCGCGCGGTCAGCATGATGACGGGAAGCTGCGCGGTCTCGGTGCGGGCGCGCAGCCGCCGGATCAGCTCGATGCCGGACAAGCCCGGCAGCATCCAGTCGACGATCGCGAGATCGGGGGGGCTCTCCTTGAGGCGGAGATCGGCGTCGTCGCCACGACCGGCCGCATCGACCGCGTAGCCCTCCGCTTCGAGATTGTACCGCAGCAGGAGCGTGAGCGGCTCCTCGTCCTCGACGATCAGAATCCTGGCGGCCATCCTTCGTCCTCTTCAGGCCGGCGAGGTGCCACCCTCGCCGGGCGCGCGCTCATGCGTCGAACGGAACCACGGTGCTGGAGGTGGTGTCGCCCTTCGGCCGCTCGTCCACCAGCGGCCGGCCCTCGATCATGTAATAGACCGTCTCGGCGATGTTGGTGGCGTGGTCGCCCATCCGCTCGATGTTCTTGGCACAGAACAGGAGATGGATGCAGATGCCGATGTTGCGCGGGTCTTCCATCATGTAGGTGAGAAGCTCGCGAAACAGCGAGTTGTTGACGGAATCGACCTCCTCGTCGGCGTGCCAGACCTCCTGCGCCTTCTGCAGGTCGCGCCGCGCATAGGCGTCGAGCACGGTCTTGATCTGCTGCAGCACCATCTCGGCCATGTGCTCGACCCCGCGCATGACGCGCTGCGAGCGGAATTCGGCGTCGATCACCACCACCCGCTTGGAGATGTTCTTGGCGAGGTCGCCGATCCGCTCGAGGTCGTTGGAGATGCGCAACGCACCCACCACCTCGCGCAGGTCGACCGCCATCGGCTGGCGGCGGGCGATGGTGAGGATCGCCTTCTCCTCGATCTCGCGCTGCAGCGCGTCGATGCGGGCATCGCCGGCGATCACCCGCTGGGCGACCACGGTGTCGCGACGGTCGAGCGCGTCGATGGCGTCGGAGATCTGCTGCTCGGCCAACCCGCCCATCTCGGACACCATGCGGCCGAGATCCTGCAGGTCGGTGTCGAAAGCCTTGTGCGTGTGGTCCACCATGGACGTCACCTTCTTGGTTGTCGCGGGGGCGAGCCCGCCGCCGCCCGGGGAGGCGGCGACGGGGCGGGGGTCAGCCGAAGCGTCCCGTGATGTAGTCCTGCGTCCGCTTGTCCACCGGGGACGTGAACATCTTGCTGGTGGTGTCGAACTCCACCATCTCGCCGAGATACATGAAGGCCGTGAAGTCGGAGACGCGGGCGGCCTGCTGCATGTTGTGGGTGACGATCGCGATCGTGTACTCGGTCTTCAGCTCGTCGATCAGCTCCTCGATCTTGGCGGTGGAGATCGGGTCGAGCGCCGAGCACGGCTCGTCGAGCAGGATGACGTCGGGCCGCACCGCGACGGTGCGGGCGATGCACAGGCGCTGCTGCTGGCCGCCCGACAGGCTGAGGCCGTTGGCGTGCATCTTGTCCTTCACCTCGTTCCACAGCGCGGCGCGGCGCAGCGCCGTCTCGACCCGGCCGTCGAGGTCGGACTTGGAGAGCCGCTCGTAGAGGCGGATGCCGAAGGCGATGTTCTCGTAGATCGACATCGGGAACGGGGTCGGCTTCTGAAAGACCATGCCGATCCGCGCGCGCAGGAGGTTGATGTCCTGCGAGGGCGACAGGATGTTGTCGCCGTCGAGCAGCACCTCGCCCTCGGCCCGCTGGTTCGGATAGAGGTCGTAGATGCGATTGAGGATGCGCAGCAGCGTCGACTTGCCGCAGCCCGACGGGCCGATGAAGGCGGTCACGCGCCGGTCGTAGAGCGGCACGGTGATGTCCTTCAGGGCCTTGTTGTCCCCGTAGTAGAAGTTGACGCCGCGCACCGCGACCTTCTCGTCGAGGTCGCCCTCCAGCACGCGGTTGCCGGCGATCGGCGTCGGCACCGAGTGGGGGCCGTTCCCGTGGACTCCGTTGCCGTTCGCGCCGGTGCCGCCGTTGCCGACCGAGACGTCCATCGAGGTCATTGTGCTCTCCTCGCTGCCGAGAGGGCGCGCGCCGAGATCGACAGGGCGAGCACCGCGAAGGTGATGATCAGAGCACCGGCCCAGGCGAGCTTCTGCCAATCGGCGTACGGGCTCATGGCGAATTGGAAGATCACGACCGGCAAACTCGCCAGCGGCGCGTTCATGTCGGTCGAGAAGAACTGGTTGTTGAGCGCGGTGAACAGCAGCGGCGCGGTCTCGCCGGAGATGCGGGCGACCGCCAGCAGGACGCCGGTGACGATGCCGGCGCGCGCCGCCCGGTAGGAGACGTGGGCGATCACGTGCGAGCGCGGCATGCCGAGCGAGGTGGCCGCCTCGCGCAGCTCCTTCGGCACCGTCAGCAGCATGTCCTCGGTGGTGCGCACCACCACTGGCACCACCAGCACGGCGAGCGCCAGCGCGCCGGCGAGCCCCGAGAAGTGGCCGAGCGGGCGGACCACCACCTCGTAGATGAACAGGCCGATCACGATCGACGGGGCGCTCAAGAGGATGTCGTTGATGAACCGCACGACGCTGGCGAGGTACGAGTAGCGGCCGTATTCCGCCATGTAGGTGCCGGCGAGAATGCCGACCGGGGTGCCGACCGCGATCGCGACGATCGACATCATCAGGCTGCCGACGATCGGGTTGAGCAGGCCGCCGGCCGAGCCCGGCGGCGGCGTCATCTCGGTGAACACCTGCAGCGACAGGCTGCCGAAGCCGTTCCACAGAAGGGCGCCGAGCACCAGCACCAGCCAGCCTAGGCCGATCACGGTGGCGCCGACCGACATCGCCATCACGGTGGCGTTCACCGCGCGGCGGCTGCGATAGAGGTTGGGATTCTTGATCGCCATGGTCGTCACCCGATCCGCCGCTCGATCCGCATCAGCATGTAGCGCGCGATCGCCAGCACGATGAAGGTGATCACGAACAGGATGAGGCCGAGCGCGACCAGCGAGGAGGTGTAGAGGTCGCCGAGCGCCTCGGTGAACTCGTTGGCGATCGAGGCCGAGATGGTGGTGCCGGGGGCGAGCAGCGAGCCGGAGATGCGGTGCGCGTTGCCGATCACGAAGGTCACCGCCATGGTCTCGCCGAGCGCGCGGCCGAGGCCGAGCATCACGCCGCCGGTGACGCCGACGCGCGCGAACGGGATCACCACGTGGCGCACCACCTCCCAGGTGGTGCAGCCGAGGCCGTAGGCGGCCTCCTTGAGCACCGGCGGCACCGCCTCGAACACGTCGCGCGAGATCGAGGTGATGAAGGGCAGCACCATGATCGCGAGGATCAGGCCGGCGGTGAGGATGCCGATGCCGTAGGGCGGGCCGGCGAACAACGTGGAGAGCACCGGGATCGGGCCGAACAGGTCGATCAGGAACGGCTGAAGCGTGTGCTGCAGGAACGGCGCGAACACGAACAGCCCCCAGATGCCGTAGATGATGCTCGGGATGCCGGCCAAAAGCTCGATCGCGATGCCGACCGGGCGGCGCAGCCACATCGGGCACAGCTCGGTGAGGAAGACGGCGATCAGGAGGCCGAACGGCACCGCGATCAGCATGGCGATCGCCGAGGTGACGAGCGTGCCGTAGATCGGGGCGAGCGCGCCGAACTTTTCGGTGACCGGGTTCCAGCTCTCGGTCACCACGAAGGAGAAGCCGAACTGCCGAAGCGCCGGCAGCGAGCCCTCGATCAGCGCGACGATCACGCCGCCGAGGATCACCAGCACCAGGATGGCGGCGGCGAGAGTGAGGGTGCGGAACGAGGCATTGGTCAGCCGCAGCCGGGACAGCACTCGAGTACGGTCCGGCCGTTCCTGAACCAAGGCCGGCGTGTCTGGCAACGCGATGTCGGCCACGGGTGATCTCCGCGGAGGGTTGATCGGGGCGCGCGGCGCGGCAGCGGACACCGCGGACTCCCCTGAGACGAGCGTCCGAGCGGACGATGGGCCGCCGGACGATACGACGAGACGACGACACACGGGAAGGGAGAAGGCCCGTGGGCCCTCTCCCGAAGCAGGTGACCGGCGATCACTGCGCGGAGGCGAAGATGGCCTTGCCGTCCGGGCCCTTGATCTCGCTCTTCCAGGTCTTCTCGACGCTCTCGACGACCGACTTCGGCATCGGGATGTAGTCGAGATCCTGCGCCATCGCGTCGTGCCCGTAGGCCCAGGCGAAGAACTGGAGCGCGGCCTTCGAGGCCTCCGGATCGGTGGGCTGCTTGTACATCAGGATCCAGGTGGCGGCGGTCATCGGCCACGACTCGGCGCCGGGCTGGTTCGACAGGATCACGCCGTAGCCGGGCGCGGAGTTCCAATCGGCATTGGCGGCCGCGGCCTGGAACGAGGCGATCTCCGGGGCGACGGTCTTGCCGGCCGCGTTCACCATCTTGGTGTGGGTCAGCTTGTTCTGCTTGGCGTAGGCGTACTCGACGTAGCCGATCGAGCCCTTGGTCTGGGCGACGTTGTTGGCGACGCCCTCGTTGCCCTTGGCACCGATGCCGACCGGCCACTCGACCGAGGTCGCCGAGCCGACCTTGTCCTTCCAGGACGGGCTGACCTTGTTCAGGTAGTTGGTGAAGTTGAAGGTGGTGCCCGAGCCGTCCGAGCGGTGCACGACGGCGATCGCCGTGCTCGGCAGCTTGGCGTTCGGGTTCAGCTTCTTGATGGCCGCGTCGTCCCACTTCTTCACTTCGCCGAGATAGATGTCGGCGAGCGTCTTGCCGTCCAGCACGAGGTCGCCGGCGGCGACGCCGTCGAGATTGACGACCGGCACGATGCCGCCCATCACCATCGGGAACTGGACGAGGCCTTCCTTGTCGAGCTGCTCGCCCTTGAGCGGCGCGTCGGTGGCACCGAACGTGACGGTCTTCGCCAGGATCTGCTTGATCCCGCCGCCGGAGCCGATCGACTGGTAGTTCAGGCCGACGCCGGTCTCGTTCTTGTACGCATCCGCCCACTTGGCATAGATCGGATACGGGAACGTGGCGCCGGCACCGGAGATGTCGGCCGCCGAGGCGGGAGCCGCGAACGCCGCGACGAGCGCGCCGGCCGCGATGAGGGAGTGGTGAAGCTTCACGGGGCTTTCTCCTGTCGAGGTCGAGCCGGTTCCGGAGGGCGGGGCCTGCCGCGTCGGTCGACCTGTCGCTGATCATCGTACCGGGACCCCGTCGGATCCCATCGATGGACTGCCGACCCGGGGCGATCAGGGGACCGGCCGGCAGCGCCGGCGTCAGAGCACCGACGGCCCCCCTTCTAAGGACTCTTCATGACAGTTGGATGAAACCTCAAGCCTCTGACTTGACGTCACTTTCTCGTGAGGCTCGAATCTCCGTCACAATCGGCAGGCGGACCGTGAAGGTGGCCCCGGCGCCGAGCGCGCTGTCGATGCCGAGCCGGCCGCGATGGCGCTGCAGGATGTGCTTGACGAGCGCCAGGCCGAGCCCGGTGCCGCCCTGGGCGCGGCTCTCGGCGACGTCGGCGCGATAGAACCGCTCGGTCAGCCGCGGCAGATGCTCCGGCGCGATGCCGGGGCCGTAGTCGCGCACCGACACCACCGCCTCCTCGCCCTGCACGCCGGTCTCGCGGGCGAGCGCGATGTCGACCCGCTCGCCGCTGGCGCCGTATTTGAGCGCGTTCTCGACCAGATTCTCGAAGGCGCGCACCAGCTCGTCGCGGTCGCCCGGCACGATCGCGGCGCCCTCCGGCGGCACGAAACGGATGGCGACGCCGCGCTCGGTCGCGAGCGGCAGCAAGCCCTCGACCACCTGACGCAGCACCAGAACGAGATCGACCGGCGTCTCCGGCCGCACATGCACCTTCAGCTCGATCCGCGACAGCGACAGCAGGTCGTCGATCAGGCGGGCCATGCGCGCCGCCTGCGCCTTCATGATCCCGAGAAATTTTTCGCGCGCTGCGGTGTCGGCCCTGGCCGGGCCCTGCAGCGTGTCGATGAAGCCCGACAGCGAGGCGAGCGGGGTGCGCAGCTCGTGGCTCGCATTGGCGACGAAGTCGGCCCGCATCTGCTCGACGTGACGCAGCGGCGTGAGGTCGTGGAAGGTCAGCAGCAGAAGGCGCTCGCCGGTGCGGCCGGGACCGTCCGGCAGCGTCACCGGGGCGATCGTCGCCTCCCACCAGCGCTCCGCCGGCACCCGCTGAAACACCTCCGCCCGCTGCGGGCCGTCACTGTCGACCGCCCGACGCACAGCCTCCAGCACCGCCGGATTGCGCAGCGCGAACGACAGCGGCCGGGCCGGCGCCAGCGCCGGCGCGACCTCCAGCGCCAGCCGGTTGAAGGCGCGCACCAGCCCGCCGGGCTCCAGCGCCACCGCCGGATCGGGCAGCCCGGCGATCACCGCGTCGATCACGAAGTCGTCGGCCTCGCCGCCGCGCTCGCGGCGGGCGCGCAGCGCGGCGCGATCGGCGGCGGCACGGCGCTGGTCGATCACGCCGGCGGCGGCGATCAGGGCAAAACCGGCGGCCGCCGGCCCGGTCCGCATCTCGCCGCTCGCGGCGATCGCCAGAAACACGCCGGCCGCGACCGGCACGACCAGCCGCAGCCGGCGCAGCCGTGCGCCGAACCGCGCGGCCCATCCGCGCCTTGCCCGCTCGTCCGACGAGACGACCATGTCCGCTGCCCTCGAGGTGTCGGCCTGTTTAGACCGCTTTTTCTGCGGCGCAATGACTCTCGGCGAGGCGTTCGGCCAAACCTTCGTACCGGCTCGCGCATCGTGGCGATACCGATCGGCCGAGGCCGATCAGCCGAGGCCGCGGTCCTCGGCCTCGGCGCCGGCCGGAGCGCCCGCCCCCGGCCGTTCGGCGCCCTTCTTCGTCCGCGCCGCGGCCTTGCCGCCGAACGACAGCCACAACTCGCGCCCGCCGAGCACCAGCAGCGCGACCGCAAACGGCACCAGGTAATACAGCACCCGGAAGAGCAGGAGGCCGGCGAGCAGCTTCTCCTTGTCGTACTCCCACAGGGCGACCAGCATCGCCGCATCGAACACGCCGAGCCCGCCCGGCGAGTGGCTGGCGAAGCCGAGCAGCGTCGCCGAGACGAAGATCACCGCCACCGTGACGAAGCCGATATAGGGCTCCTCCGGCACCAGCATGTACATCGCCGCCGCGCAGCAGCCGAGATCGACGATGCCGATCAGAATCTGCACCAGCGTCAGCCGGCCGCTCGGCAGCGAGACCTCCCAGTTGCGCCGGCCGATCACCCGGTGGGTGCGCCACACCCAGCCGACATAGGTCACCAGCGCGGCGAGGATCACCACCGCCAAGACCCGGTTGACCCAGGGCGGCACCTGATTGATGGCGGAGGCCGCCTCCGGCGCCCAGGCGATGCCGAGCCCCAGCACCGCGGCATTGCCGAGCCAGAAGGTGAAGCCGGCGATGAAGCACAGCTTCGCCACCTCTATCGCCGAAAGGCCGTAGCCCGAATAGATGCGGTAGCGCACCGCGCCGCCGGTGAAGGCGCTCGCCCCGACATTGTGGCCGACCGCGTAGCTGGTGAAGCCGGCGAGCGCGGCGACGTGATACGGCACGTCGGTGCGGCCGATCGTGTGCAGCGCGAACACGTCGTACATCGTCAAGGTGAAGTAGCCGAACACGACGAAAGCGAAGGAGAGCAGCACCTCGTGCAGCGAGTAGCCGCGCAACGCGACGAAAACCTGATGGAAATCGATGCCGCGCAGCGTGTGGGTCAGCACCACGGCGGCGATCACGATGACCGCGAGGCTCACCAGGATGCCGACCCGGTTCCAGCCGATCTTGCGGTCGAAGGCCTCCAGGGCCGCGCGCAACGATGGATACATTCTCGTCCAGACGCTCCCGGCAGCTCCGACGATGCGGGTCGCATCACACGAACCATGCGAACCCGAACAGAAGGTTTACGCCGGCGTCTCGTGCTCGGACGGAACGCGTGGCGAGCGGCTCCGGCCGTGCGGCTCCCCGATGAACCGGCGGCCGGCCGTCGCCGTCCGGCTCTAACAGAACGACGGCGCGATGGCGAGCACCGCCTGATCGGGAGCGGACCCGGCGAAAACGCCGGGCGGCCGGGCTCCACCGGCCGCGATGGACAAGCACGGCGCCATCGGGGATGGTTTTACCGCACCGCACGCGAGCCGTGCGGTGTCCGTAAGATGTGTCGGCGAACGGCCGGACCAAGGGGGAAACGATGACGCAGGTGGCGACCGGCTCGGCCAAGGTGGTGGCGACCAAGGAAGGGGGCGTCGGCACGCTGACCTTCGACAATCGCGAGCGGCACAACGCGCTCTCGCTCGACATGTGGGAGGGCGCCGGCACCGTGCTGGAAAATTTCGCCGCCGATCCCGACGTGCGGGTGGTGGTGGTGACCGGGGCCGGCGGCAAGGCGTTCGTGTCGGGCGCCGACATCTCGCGGTTCGAGGACGAGCGGGCGAGCCAGGAGGCGTTCGAGCGCTACAATGCCGCGGTCGAGCGCACCAGCACGCTGCTGCACGAGTTCCCCAAGCCGACGATCGCAAAGATCCGCGGCTGGTGCCTCGGCGGCGGGGTGGGGCTCGCGGTGTGCTGCGACATGCGGCTGTGCAACGAGGCGGCGCGCTTCGCGGTGCCGGCGGCAAAGCTCGGCATCGGCTACGCCTACGAGGGCGTGAAGATGGTGGTGGACCTGGTCGGCCCCGCCTTCGCGAAGGAGATCTTCTTCACCGCGCGGCAGTTCACCGCCGCCGAGGCGCACGGGATGGGGCTGGTCAACCGGGTGCTGCCGGACGCCGAGCTCGACGCCTATGTCGCCGACTATGCCGCCACCATCGCCGGCAACGCGCCGCTGACGGTGGCCGCCGCCAAGGTGGCGATCCTGCAGGCGGTGAAGGACGAATCGCAGCGCGACCTCGCCCGCTGCGAGGCGATGGTGCACGCCTGCTTCGTCAGCGAGGATTACGTCGAGGGCCGCCGCGCCTTCATGGAGAAGCGCAAGCCCGCGTTTCGCGGAGCGTGAGCCGAGAAGGCGAGGCGTCGCCGGGCATCGGGAGATGCCACGGACGAGGGCCGCCTCCTCTGCCCGGCTCGCTCTCCCCGCGCGCGAGCTATGGGATTCACACAAAATGCCAAGCGTTTCAGTTGGAACTGCGCGACTCGATAAGCTCTCCGCCGTCATCGCCGGGCTTCGACCCGGCGATCCATCAAACCGAAAACAAAGACGCTTTTTGATTTCGATGGATGCGCGGGTCGAGCCCGCGCATGACGGATGCATGCATCCGAGGCGATGTGTGCATCCTGTAGCGCACGCGGGGAGAGGTGAAAGGCAGCGGCGGGAGCGGAAAAAAAATCAGCGCCCCGTCTTGCGCTTGTTGCGCTGGCCGAGCGTGCGCAGCCGCAGCGCGTTGAGCTTGATGAAGCCTTCGGCGTCGTGCTGGTCGTAGGCGACCGCGCCCTCCTCGAAGGTGACCAGCTCCTGGTCGTACAGCGAGTACGGGCTCTCGCGGCCGACCACGGTGGCGCTGCCCTTGTAGAGCTTCACCCGCACCCGCCCGGTGACGAACTCCTGGCTCTTGTCGATCGCCGCCTGGAGCATTTCGCGCTCGGGGGCGAACCAGAAGCCGTTGTAGAGGATTTCCGCGTAGCGCGGCATCAGCTCGTCCTTGAGGTGCATCGCCCCGCGGTCGAGCGTGACCGACTCGATGCCGCGATGAGCGGCGAGCAAAATGGTGCCGCCGGGCGTCTCGTACATGCCGCGCGACTTCATGCCGACATAGCGGTTCTCGACGAGGTCGAGCCGGCCGATGCCGTTCTTGCGGCCGAGATCGTTGAGTTTTGCCAGCAGCGTCGCGGGCGAGAGCTTTTCGCCGTCGATCGCCACCGCGTCGCCGCGCTCGAAGTCGATCGTGATGTAGGTCGGCTGGTCGGGGGCGTCCTCGGGATTCACCGTCCGGCTGTAGACATAGTCCGGCACATCCTGCGACGGGTCCTCGAGAACCTTGCCCTCGGAGGAGGTGTGCAGGAGGTTGGCGTCGGTCGAGAACGGCGCCTCGCCGCGCTTGTCCTTGGCGATCGGGATTTGGTGCTTCTCGGCGAACTCGATCAGCTTCGTGCGCGAGGTGAGGTCCCATTCGCGCCACGGCGCGATCACCGTCACGTCGGGCTTCAAGGCATAATAAGCGAGCTCGAAGCGGACCTGATCGTTGCCCTTGCCCGTCGCACCGTGACACACCGCGTCGGCGCCGACCTTTTCGGCGATCTCGATCTGCTTCTTGCCGATCAGCGGCCGGGCGATCGAGGTGCCGAGCAGATACTGGCCCTCGTAGACCGCGTTGGCGCGGAACATCGGGAAGACGTAGTCGCGCACGAACTCTTCGCGAAGGTCCTCGACGAAGATGTTCTCCGGCTTGATGCCGAGCAGCAGCGCCTTCTGGCGCGCCGGCTCCAGCTCCTCGCCCTGGCCGAGATCGGCCGTGAAGGTGACCACCTCGCAGCCATAGGTCGACTGCAGCCACTTCAGGATGATCGAGGTGTCGAGCCCGCCCGAATAGGCCAGCACCACCTTCTTCACGTCGCCCTTCGCACCCTTAGCCATTCGTCTTCGGCCGGACGGCCGCTCCTCGTCGCCGTGCCGCCGGGTTTTTCTCTCTCCGGCGCCGCCTCGGCCAATGAAAATCGCCGGCGGACTATAGGCGGACACGGGGTCGGCGCAAGCCGCCGCCGCGGCCGCCCGTCATGCGCGGTGCCGCAGGATGCGGAAAGGCCCGCCCGGAGCGCACCGGACGGGCCTTTCGCACATGAAGACCGTGGGTCGGGGACGAGGTCACCAGCCGTGGCACACCTTCACCGAGCCGACATAGGCGCCGAAGGCATTATAGCGCGGCACGAAGCGGCAGCCGCCATAGCCGTAATAGCCGTAGCCATAGGCCGGATGGCCCCAGGTGGAGGCGGCGGCGATGCCAATCGCGGCGCCGGCGATGCCCAGCCCGATCGCCGGGCCGAGGAATTTCGGCTTGGCGGCGGCCTCGCCGGTCGAGGCGGCGATCCCGCCCGCGAGGGTGACGGCGGCGAGCGCGACGGCGGCGAGCTTGGTCTTGAACGACTGGGTCATGGGGGTGGTCCTCTCGGTGTCGTGCGGTGTCGTCCGCACCTGTCCGTTGGTTTCCGCCCTGCCCGCCCCGGTTCGCCGGCCCAAAACCCGCGTGTGAGGCGGCTCACACGGTGCTTTCCAGCCGGGAGGATCGATGCCAGACTTCCCGGTATGCGCGTGCCGCAAGGCCGCGCTGCCCGAGGAGGGGACCGTTCGGTCCCGACAATCAAACAGACATCCCGAAGTGGAGCACCGAACCATGGCCGCCAAGAGCAAGGTCATCATCACTTGCGCGATCACCGGGGCGATCCATACCCCCTCGATGTCGCCCCACCTTCCGGTGACGCCGGACGAGATCGCGGCCTCGGCGATCGGCGCGGCGCAAGCCGGCGCCGCCATCGTCCATCTGCACGCCCGCAATCCCGAGACCGGCCGGCCCGACCAGTCCCCCGAGGCCTTTTCGAAATTTCTCCCGAAGATCAAGGCCGGCTGCGGGGCGATCGTGAACATCACCACCGGCGGCTCGCCGACCATGCTGGTGGAGGAGCGGGTGCGCCCGGCCGCCGTCCACAAGCCGGAGCTCGCGAGCCTCAACATGGGCTCGATCAATTTCGCCCTGTTTCCGATGCTGAACCGTTTCAAGGAGTTCAAGCACGAGTGGGAGCGGACCTATCTCGAGGGCACGCGCGACCTGATCTTCCGCAACACCTTCAAGGACATCGAGTTCGTCCTGAAGACCTGCCGGGAGAACGGCACCCGCTTCGAGTTCGAGTGCTACGACATCGGCCACCTCTACAATCTGGCGCATTGCCTCGACCGCAAGCTGGTCGAGCCGCCGCTGTTCGTGCAGTCGGTGTTCGGCATTTTGGGCGGCATCGGCACCCATCCCGAGGACGTGGCGATGATGCGCCGCACCGCCGACCGTTTGCTCGGGCCGGACACCTATCGGTGGTCGGTGCTCGGCGCCGGCCGCGCGCAGATGCCGATCGCGGCGATGTCGGCGGCGATGGGCGGCAATGTCCGGGTCGGCCTCGAGGATTCCTTGTGGATCGGGCCCGGCGAGCTCGCCACCTCCAACGCCCAGCAGGTCACGAAGGTGCGGCAGATCATCGAAGGTTTGGGCCTCGAGATCGCCACGCCAGACGACGCCCGCGAGATCCTCGCCCTCAAGGGCGGCGACAAGGTCGGGTTCTGAGGGCATGCGCGGCGGCGGCGGCGGCGAGGACCGCGCGGCGGCGGCGGCGCCTGCTCTCCCTCTCCCCGCCCGCGGGCTATGGGATGCACACAAGGGCAAAATGCCGGGTGTTTCGATCCGTGCTGCGGAAATCGCCAAAGATCTCCGCCGTCATCGCCGGGCCGGTCGAAGGCCGCGACCCGGCGATCCATCACATCGAACAAAAGAATGTTTTTTTCGACTTCGATGGATGCGCGGGTCGGAGCCCGCGCATGACGGAGGCATGCATTCGCGGCGATGTGTGCATCCCGTCACGCGCGGGGAGAGGTGAGAATCGGCAGGCGCCTCGTGATCAGGTCGCCGTCCCGGCCGACGGCACCGTCTTGTCGGGATAGCGGCACAGATCGGCGATCGGGCAGACCGGGCAGCGTGGGCGCAGCGCCGTGCAGACATAACGCCCGTGCAGAATCAGCCAATGGTGCGCGTGCAGACGAAAATCCTTCGGCACCACCTGCTCGAGCTTTTGCTCCACCTCGAGCGGCGTCTTGCCGGGCGCTAGCCCGGTCCTGTTGGAGACCCGGAAGATGTGGGTGTCGACCGCGAAGGTCTCCTGCCCGTAGGCGATGTTGAGCACGACATTGGCGGTCTTTCGCCCGACGCCGGGCAGCGTCTCCAACGCCTCGCGGGTCGCGGGCACGATGCCGCCGTGCTCGGCGATCAGCCGTTCCGACAGCGCGATGACGTTCTTCGCCTTGGTGTTGAACAGGCCGATCGTCTTGATGTAGTCGCGCAGCCGCGGCTCGCCGAGCGCCACCATCTTCTCCGGCGTGTCGGCCACCGCGAACAGGCCGCGGGTCGCCTTGTTGACGCCGGCGTCGGTCGCCTGCGCCGACAGGACCACCGCGACCAGCAGCGTGAAGGGATTGATGTGCTCGAGTTCGCCCTTCGGCTCCGGGTTCTTCTCGTGGAAGCGGCGAAACGCCTCGTCGATCTCGGCCGGCGTCCAGGCCGTCACGGCGGCCGCCTTCGGTGCCGCCGCAGCCTTCTTGCGGGTGGCTCGCTTCGGCGCCGGCGGTGTCGCGGCACTGGCGGAGGCGGCGGTCGCCGCCGTCGTGCGCGGCTTGCGGATCAAAGCACGTTCTCCCGTATTGTCATCGATCGACCCCCGAAAGCCGCCGATGACCGCCTTCGATCCGCCCCCCGATCCGGGACCGCCACATCCCGGCTTGCCAGATCCGGGCTTGCCGGACCCCGAGCCGACGCTGTTCTCGGCGGTCGTGACGCCGCACCGCTCGCTCGACCGCGCGGGCTTTGCCGCGCTGATGCTGGTGCTCGGCGGGGCGGGGGCGGCGCTCGGCGGGCTGTTTCTGGTCACCGGGGCGTGGCCGATCACCGGCTTTCTAGGCCTCGATGTCGGGCTCGTCTATTGGGCGTTTCGCGCGAGCTATCGCAGCGGGCGGGCCGCCGAGCACGTGGTGGTGACGCCCTCGATGCTGCTGGTTCGCCGGGTCGGCCCGACCGGGGCGATCGCCGAGTGGACGCTGAACCCGGTGTGGGCGAGACTGGACCGCGAGATCGATCCGGATTTCGGCACCCGCCGGCTGACGCTGGTGTCGCACGGGCGCAGGCTGGTGGTCGGGCACTGGCTGGCGCCGGCCGAGAAGGACACCTTCTTCGATGCGCTGGCCGGCGCGCTCGGGGAAGCGAGGCGCGGCCCGACCCGGAGCGGCCCGGCGGACGGACGAGTGGCGGACGAGAGGGCGGCGGAGGAGAGCGCGGCGGGGCCTTTCGGAAATCGGGTGGATCCCGAAGCCGGCGCCCCGTAGATCCGGTATCATGAGCACGATGAGCCTCACCGATCCCGTGGAAATCCTGCCGCCGCGCCGCACCGACTCGGCGCCGCTGCTGCGGGCAGCCGACGACTACGACCGGGTCCGTCGGGCGATCGCCTTTCTCGGCGAGCACTGGCGCACCCAGCCGGACATCGAGGCGGTGGCGAACGCCGCCGGCCTCTCGACCGACGGCCTGACGGCCCTATTCCGCCGCTGGGCCGGGCTCACGCCAAAAGCCTTCCTGCAGGCACTCACCCTCGACCATGCGCGAAAGCTCCTGCGCGAGTCGGCGAGCGTGCTCGACGCCGCCTACGAGGTCGGCCTGTCCGGACCGGGCCGGCTGCACGACCTGTTCGTCACCCACGAGGCGATGTCGCCGGGCGAATGGAAGGCGGGCGGCGCCGGCCTCGTGCTGCATTACGGCTTTCATCCCTCGCCGTTCGGCATGGCGGTCGTCATGGCGACCTCGCGCGGCCTCGCCGGCCTCGCCTTCGCCGACGCCGGCCACGAGGACGAGGTGCTCGGGGAGATGCAGGGCCGCTGGCCGAACGCCGTCTATGTGCGCGACCAGCCCGGCACCGCGCCGCTCGCCCGCCGGGTGTTCGATCCCGCGCTGTGGCGGCCCGACCGGCCGCTCCGCATCGTGCTGATCGGCTCGGACTTCGAGGTCCGGGTGTGGGAGACGCTGTTGAAGATCCCGCTCGGCCGGGTGACGACCTATTCCGACGTCGCCGGGACGGTGTGCAGCCCCAAGGCGGCGCGCGCGGTCGGTGCGGCGGTCGGCAAGAACCCGGTGTGCTTCGTGGTGCCGTGCCATCGCGTCATCGGCAAGACCGGCTCGCTCACCGGCTACCACTGGGGTCTCACGCGAAAGCGGGCGATGCTCGGCTGGGAGACCGGCCGGCGCGGCGACTGATTTTTCGACATCGCCGGCCGCGGGCTCCCCGGCCGGCGACCGACGTGCTCGGTCACAGGAGCGCGTCGAGGACGATGCCGGCGAACAGCAGCAGGCCGGCGTCGCGGTTCGAGCGGAAGCGCTTCAGGCAGTTCGGGTTGTCGGAGATGTCGACGGTCGCGATCTGCCAGCCGAGATGGCCGGCGAACGCCGCGAGCCCGAGCGCGAACCACACACCGGCGCCGGCGAAAAGCCCGGCGAGGCCGATCAGCACCACGGCAATTCCGTAAAGCGCCATCAGCGCCGGCTTGGTGCGCTCGCCGAACAGAAGCGCGGTCGACTTCACCCCGGCAAAAAGGTCGTCGGCGCGATCCTGGTGGGCATAGATCGTGTCGTAGCCGATCACCCAGGCGATCGAGCCGAGATAGAGCAGCACCGGCGCGACGTCGAGCCGGCCGAGCGCGCACGCCCAGCCCATCAGCGCGCCCCACGAGAAGGCGAGGCCGAGCACGCTCTGCGGCCAGTAGGTGAAGCGCTTCATGAAGGGATAGGCGGCGACGATGCCGAGCGAGGCGATGCCGGTCCAGATGGCGAAGCCGTTGAACTGGACCAGCACCAGGAAGCCGATCAGCGACTGCAGCACCGCATAGGCGAGCGCCTGCGACATCGTCACCGCGCCGGACGCGATCGGCCGCGAGCGAGTGCGCTCCACCCGCTTGTCGATGTCGTGGTCGGCGATGTCGTTCCAGGTGCAGCCGGCCCCGCGCATCACGAAGGCGCCGACGAAGAACAGCACGAGGTGCCAGACGTTCGGCAGCGGCCATCCGGCATGCACCGCGGCGAGCCCGGCCGACCACCAGCACGGGATCAGCAGGAGCCAGGCGCCGATCGGGCGGTCGAACCGCGACAGCCGCAGATAGGGCCGCAGCCACTCGGGCGCGCCGTGATCGACCCAGTTGCCGATCGAGTCGGCGACCCGCCCCTGCAATGTGCTCATTCCGTCCGTCCGTTCACCGTGCCAGAACGTTGCCCGTCAGCGTGTTGTAGGTGCCGTAGCCGGAATTCCCGCCGCTCGACGAGCCGACCGCCGAGCGCGACGTGCCGAGCACCTCGCTCAGCGTCTGCGGCCGCCGCGGGCCGGGCGCCGCGCCCATCTGGGCCGCGCCGTCGCACTGCTGGGCGACCTTGGCGAGATGGGTGCGGCCCTGCTCGAGCTGGGTCACCAGCTGCGCCGGGAAGCCGCAGCTCGACGCCTTGGCCTTCACGTACTTGGCGAAATTCGAGATCGAGGCGGCGAACGCCTTGATCGCCTTGCACTGCTCCTGCACCGGCGCCTTGCGGCTGCGGACGGCGTTGGCAGCGCGGCCGCGGCTGTCGGTCTCCTCCTTCAGCCGGGTGAAGTTGCGCACGCATTCCTGCTGGGCGGCGGACGGGCCACCGCCGCCGCCGCCGAAACCTCCACCGGCGCCCGGGATCGGCGTCATCGGATGGGCGCCCGCGGGCGGGAACGGCGCGACGCCGGCCTGCGGCGGGCTGGACGGCCAGGGCGCCGGCGCGCTCGCGGCCGGCGCGGTCGGGGCGGCCGATGCCGTCGCGGACGATGCGGGTGCCGACGCGGGAGCGGCGGCCGGGGCCGCCTGCTTCGGAGCCGCCGACGGCCAGGGGGCGTTCGCGGTCGGTTTGGCGGGGGTGCTGCTCGGCCACGGCGCGGTGCTGGTGGAGGCGCTCGACGAGGCGTCCGGCCAGGGGGATTGCGCGCTCGCCGGCAGCGCGGCGGCGACGAGCCCCGCGCCCAGCACCAGCGCCGCGATGGCGCGCGTTTCGCCCGACCGTACCGCCGGCCGCACCCCGATCGTCCGCCATTGCCGCCGACCCGGCCGTCCCGGTCGCGTGATCCGCATGTCGTTCCCCCTGTGCCCGCGTCGCGCGTCCCTCTAAAAGAGGCGCCGAATCCGGCGATAAGGCGGCGAAGTGCCGTCATTTCGCCCATCGTCGCAAGGCCGGCCCCGGCGATTCGTCGGCACGGGGCCTCCGGCGGGAGGGAGCGCATGGCGCGCTACGACTTTCGCGAGCCCCGGCTGTTCGTCGAGGCGCCGCTCGTCCCCGGTGCGCGGGTCGCGCTCGAGGCACCCCAGCAGCATTATCTCGAGCACGTGCTCCGGCAAAAGCCGGGCGACCGGGTGCTCGCCTTCAACGGGCGCGACGGCGAGTGGCGGACCGTGCTCGCCGAGGCCGGAAAGCGCACGCTCGCGCTGGTGGCGGAGGCTTGCACGCGCCCGCAGCCGGCGCCGGGCGACCTCCTCTATCTGTTCGCTCCGCTCAAGCGGGCGCGGCTCGACTACATGGTGCAGAAGGCGGTCGAGATGGGCGCCTCCGGCCTCGCGCCGGTGACCACCCGGCACACCCAGGCCGAGCGGGTGAACGGCGCCCGCATGCGGGCGAACGCCATCGAGGCGGCCGAGCAGTGCGGCATCCTGACGCTGCCCGACATCTACGAGCCGGCGCCGCTCGCCGCCGCGGTCGGCGCGCTCGAGGCCGACCGCCGGCTGATCTTCTGCGACGAGGACGCTCCCGTGGCCGATCCGCTGGCGGCGCTCGCCGCCGTGCGGGATGCCGTCCGAGATTCCGCCCGGAACGAGGCAGGACCGGGCGCCGGCGTGCCGCTCGCCGTGCCGCTCGCGGTGCTGATCGGCCCGGAGGGCGGCTTTTCGGAGGACGAGCGGGCGATGCTGATCGCCCGCCCCGGGGTGATCCGCCTCGCGCTCGGTCCGCGCATCTTGCGCGCCGACACCGCAGCCGTCGCCGCGCTCGCGGTGGTGCAGGCCGTGCTGGGGGACTGGCGGTGACGCACGACCGCGCCGGTGCAGCCGCGCCACACCTCGTCGCCGACATGCGCGCCGGCGGGGCCTCTGGCCTTGACCCCCGGAAACCGGCGAGGCACCGTCCGGGTCGGGGAAGAGGGGGACCGACCATGCGCAGCCTCTTGCGCAGGACCGGTCTGGCGTTCTCGGCCGCTGCCGCGCTCACCTGCGCCGCAGCGGCCGAAAGCCGGGCCGCCAATCTGCTCGAGCTGAATTTCTGGATGTCCGGGCCGCGCTACGACGCCGTCGTGCCGCTGTGCGACGAGTCCTTTCCGCTGATCACCATCCAGGAGGACTTCGCGACCAAGGAGTCGCGCTTCTGGAACTCGCCGCTGACGATCGTCGGCTTCCAGGGCGTCCACGAGGTGTCGTTCATGCCGTGGGCGTCGGGCACCATCCCGCGCCGCTTCTGCACCGGAAAGGTCTTGACCAGCGACGGGCACTACCGGCCGATCCACTATTCGATCACCGAGAACACCGGCTTTGCCGGCGCGAGCTCCGGGGTCGACTGGTGCGTGACCGGGCTCGACCGCAACTGGACCTACAATCCCGCCTGCCGGATGGCGAAGCCGTAAGGCGGCTCGCGGCTCGCCGCTCTCCCTTCGCGCCTTGCGATCCGGAGCGCGCCACGCGGGGGTTGTCCGTGCGCGGCGCGTCCGATGGCGAAAAAGTCGGTATCAGGAGCGGTAGTCGCCATTGATGGCGATGTACTCCTTGGTGAGATCGCAGGTCAGCACGCGGTCGCGGCCCTTGCCGAGCCCGAGATCCACCTTCAGCGAAATCTCCGGCTTCTTCATCAGCGCCGACACCTCGGCCTCGTCATAGGCCGGATCGCGCTCGCCCTGGTGGGCGACGCGGACGCCGCCGAACCAGATCGACAGCCTGTCGCGGTCGGCCCGCTCGCCGGCCTTGCCGACCGCCATCACCACCCGGCCCCAGTTCGCGTCCTCGCCGGCGATCGCCGTCTTCACCAGCGGCGAGTTGGCGATCGTCATCGCGATCTTTCGCGCTGCCTTCTTGGAAGCCGCGCCCTCGACCACGATCTCGACCAGCTTTCGCGCGCCTTCGCCGTCGCGCGCCACTTGCTCGGAGAGGCTCGCCAGCACCGACAGAAACCCTTTGCGGAACTCGGCGAGCCGCGGATCGCCGATCCGGGTGACCCGCGCCGCCCCGCGCTTTTCGGCGGCGCCGGTCGCAAAGGCGAGCAGCGTGTCGGAGGTCGAGGTGTCGCCGTCGATCGTCACCGCGTTGAACGTGTCTTCCACGCCGTGCGCGAGCAGCGCCTGCAGCACCGGGGCGGCGATCGGCGCATCGGTGAACACGAAGCTCAACATGGTCGCCATGTCGGGCGCGATCATGCCGGCACCCTTGGCGATGCCACAAATCGTCACCGGCACGGTGCCGAGGTTCACGGTCGCGGTCGCGCCCTTCGGAAAGGTGTCGGTCGTCATGATGGCGCGGGCCGCCTCCTCCCACCGCCCGGCGGTCACCGCCGCCGCGAGGCCGTCCATCACCCCGGAGAATCTTTCGGCCGGCAGGGGCTCGCCGATCACCCCGGTGGAGGCGAGGAAAATCTCGCCGGACGGGCATCCGGTCGCTTTTCCGGTGATGTCGGCGGTCAGCGTCACCGCCTCGCGCCCCGAGCGCCCGGTGAAGGCGTTGGCATTGCCGGAATTGACCACCAGTGCCCGCGCCCGGCCACCCTTCAGCCGCGCCCGGCACCAGTCGACCGGCGCCGACGGGCATTTGGACTTGGTGAACACCCCCGCGACGGTGGTCGCGGGATCGAGCAGCGCCAGCAGCACGTCGGTACGCCCCGCATAGCGGATGCCGGCGGCGGCGGTCGCCACCCTCACCCCCTCGATCGCCGGCATGTCGGGAAAGCGCGCGGGCGCGAGCGGAGAGACGGCGGCCATCGGAAAAATCCTGGAAATGCGGCGCGAGTCGTCCCGCGCCCTGCGTGCCGGGTCGATTAGGAGCGCCGGCGGGCGGGGTCAAGCGTTTGGCGGCGGGACACAGTTCCTGCCCCGTTCCCACGCGCGGCCGTACGCTTCCCTCTCCCCCTATCGCGCTCGAGCACTCACACATCGCCTCGAACGCATGCGTCCGTCATGCGCGGGCTGCGACCCGCGCATCCATCGAAATCGAAAACGTCTATGCGTTCGGCGTGATGGATCGCCGGGTCTCGGCCTGCGGCCGGCCCGGCGATGACGGCTGAAATTCGGGAGCCCCGCCGGCCGGCGCGGGCTCCGGCCTCTCCCCGCGGTGCGGGGAGAGGCGAAGACGTCGGCGCATGCGCCTCACTTCTTCTCCGGCGCGGGCTTGCCCGCATCGGGCTTCGCCGCATCCGCCTTGCCGGCGTCCGACTTCGCGGCATCCGGCTTGGCGGCGTCCGGCTTGGCGGCATCGGCCGGCTTGTCGAGGCGGACGATTTTCGCGTCGTTGCGCAGCTTGTTCACGAGGTCGATCTGCGCCTTGCGGGTGACGAAGGTCTCGATCTGCTCCTTCACCTGCTCGAAGGTCGGCGGCTGGCGCTTGCGCTTGCCCTCGACCTTGATGATGTGCCAGCCGAACGAGGTCTTGACCGGCTCCGACACCTGGCCTTCCTCGAGCTTGAAGGCGGCCTCCGAGAACGGCGGCACCATCTGCTCCTTGGTGAACCAGCCGAGGTCGCCGCCGTCCTGCTTGCCGGGCGGGTCGTCGGTCAGCTCCTTGGCGACCTTGGCGAAGTCCTCGCCCTTCTTGATTCGGGCGAGCGCCGCCTTGGCGGCCTCCTCGGCCTTCTTCGCGGCCTCCGCGTCTCCGGCGTCGGGCACCCGGAACAGGATGTGGCGCGCATGCACCTCCTGCTCGTCGCCCATCTGCTTGAGCGCCTCCTGATAGACGTGGCGCATCGCCTCGTCGGAGGTGGCCTCGGCGCCGGTCTTGTCGAGCACCGCCTCCATCAGGGCCTTCTGGCGCAGATAGGCGAGGCGCGCCTTGAACTCCGGCGCGTCGGCGATCTTGTCGGCCTCGGCCTGCTTGGCGAGCAGCGTCATGTCGGTCATGTAGTTGACCAGCCAGTCGCGCTTGGCCTCCTCGGTGCCGGCGGGGATGGCGGCGCCGACATCCTTCTCGGCCTGGGCGAGGTCGCTCTGCCGGATCGGCGTGCCGTCGACGGTGGCGACCACCGGATCGCCGGCCGGCGCCGTCGCCTGCGCCGCCGGGGCGGCGGGGCTTTGAGCCTGCGCCAGCGCGACGCCGCCCGCCGGCACCAGCACCGCCGCCAGAAGCGCCGCAACGAAACCGACGCGCGCGCGCGCCGGACGGGACGAAGCAAGCGTGATCATCGAATATCCTTGAAAAGGCGGGCGTTCTCGCCCGATGCCCGGAACGGTCGACGCCGCCCTCGCGCACCGCGCGCCGGACCGCGTCCGGCGCCCTGCTATCGGTAAAGGACGGCATGATTGCGGCGTGTTTCGTCGACACGGCGGCAATTGACAAGCCCTGGACCCCCTCCTATCTCTCGATCGCTCGCCGGTGCGTCCCACAAGGGTTTTTCGTCGTCGCACCTCGGCCGTCCCACGCGCCGCTCTCCGTCGGCCGCTGCGGGACCGAGGGCCGCTCGGCCGGCGTCCTCGGGCCGGCCGCCGTCCTCCGCGGCCTCAGATGTAAGGATCTCCGGCATGTTGGGCGCCGTCGTCCGCAAGCTGTTCGGAACGTCGAACGATCGTCGTATTCGCGCCTACCGCCCCCGTGTCGCCGAGATCAATGCTCTCGAGGCCGAGGTCTCCGCCCTCTCCGACGAGGCGCTGCGCGCCCGGACGGACGCCTTCCGCAAGGAGCTGGCCGAGGGGAAAACCCTCGACGACCTCCTGGTGCCCGCCTTCGCCACCGTCCGCGAGGCGGCCAAGCGCGCGCTCGGCCAGCGCCACTTCGACGTCCAGCTGATCGGCGGCATGGTGCAGCACGAGGGCCGCATCTCCGAGATGAAGACCGGCGAAGGCAAGACGCTGGTCGCGACCCTGCCGGTCTATCTCAATGCGCTGACCGGCCGCGGCGTCCACGTCGTCACCGTCAACGACTACCTCGCCTCTCGCGACTCCGAGTGGATGGGCCAGGTCTACCGCTTCCTCGGGCTGACCGTCGGCGTGATCGTGCACGGGCTCGACGACGAGCAGCGCAAGGCAGCCTATGCCTGCGACGTCACCTACGGCACCAACAACGAGCTCGGCTTCGACTATCTGCGCGACAACATGAAGTACCGCGTGGAGGACATGGTCCAGCGCGGCCATGTGTACGCGATCGTCGACGAGGTCGACTCGATCCTGATCGACGAGGCGCGCACGCCGCTGATCATCTCCGGCCCGCTCGACGACCGTTCCGAGTTCTACAACACCATCGACGCCTTCATTCCCCGCCTCGACAAGGAGGACGTCGACCTCGACGAGAAGCAGCGCACCGTCACCATGACCGAGGCCGGCATGGAGAAGATGGAGCGCATGCTGCGCGAGGCCGGCCAGCTCAAGACCGACTCGCTCTACGACGTCGAGAACGTCTCGGTGGTCCACCACGTCAACCAGGCGCTGCGCGCCCACAAGCTGTTCCAGCGGGACAAGGACTACATCGTCCGCAACGGCGAGGTGGTGATCATCGACGAGTTCACCGGCCGCATGATGCCGGGCCGGCGCTACTCGGACGGGCTGCACCAGGCGCTCGAGGCGAAAGAGCGCCAGCCGATCCAGCCGGAGAACCAGACGCTCGCCAGCATCACCTTCCAGAACTACTTCCGCATGTACGAGAAGCTGGCCGGCATGACCGGCACGGCGCTGACGGAAGAAAGCGAGTTCATGGACATCTACGGCCTCGAGGTGGTCGAGGTGCCGACCAACCTGCCGATGGTCCGCATCGACGACGACGACGAGGTCTATCGCACCGCCGGCGAGAAATACCGGGCGATCATCGAGGTGATCGAGGACTGCAAGCAGCGCGGCCAGCCGGTGCTGGTCGGCACCACCTCGATCGAGAAGTCCGAGCAGCTCGCCGACATGCTGCGACAGCGCGGCTGGGAGTCGCACGACTTCTCCGACCCGCACGCCTTCGCGGCGCTCTATTCCGGCGACGAGGGCGGCAGCCATCCGAAGGTGTTCGCCATCCTCAACGCCCGCTATCACGAGCAGGAGGCCTACATCGTCTCGCAGGCGGGCGTGCCCGGCGCGGTGACGATCGCCACCAACATGGCCGGCCGCGGCACCGACATCCAGCTCGGCGGCAATGCCGACATGCGCATCAAGGTCGAGCTCGCCGACGTGCCGGAGGGCCCCGAGCGCGAACAGAAGATCGAGTCGATCAAGGCGCAGATCGCCCGCCTGAAGGAGAAGGCGCTGAAGGCCGGCGGCCTCTACGTGCTCGGCACCGAGCGCCACGAGTCGCGCCGCATCGACAATCAGCTGCGCGGCCGCTCCGGCCGCCAGGGCGACCCCGGACATTCGAAGTTCTTCCTGTCCCTCGAGGACGACCTGATGCGCATCTTCGGGTCGGACAAGCTGGACGGCATGCTGCGCCGGCTCGGCCTCAAGGAGAACGAGGCGATCGTCCATCCGTGGATCAACAAGGCGCTGGAGAAGGCGCAGCAGAAGGTCGAGGCGCGCAACTTCGACATCCGCAAGAACCTTCTCAAGTACGACGACGTGATGAACGACCAGCGCAAGGTCATCTTCGAGCAGCGCATCGACTGGATGCGCGACGAGGTGACCGCCGAGATCGTCGCCGACATGCGCCGCAGCGTGATCGACGATCTGGTCTCCAAGCACGTGCCGGAGAACGCCTATCCCGAGCAGTGGGACACCGCCGGCCTGAAGGAGGAGCTGTCCCGGGTGCTCGGCCTCGAGCTGCCGGTCGACGACTGGGCGAAGGAAGAGGGCATCGCCGACGAGGAGCTGATCGCCCGCATCGAGCGCCACGCCGACGAGCACATGGCGGCCAAGGCCGGCCAGTGGGGCCCCGACGTGATGCGCTACGTCGAGAAGTCGATCCTCTTGCAGTCGCTCGACCACCTGTGGCGCGAGCACCTGGTGATGCTCGACCATCTGCGCAACGTGATCGGCCTGCGCGGCTACGGCCAGCGCGATCCGCTCAACGAGTACAAGGCGGAGGCGTTCGCCCTGTTCGAGCAGCTGAGCCAGGGGCTGCGCGAGGCGGTGACGGCGCAGCTGATGCGGGTCGAGATCGTCCAGCAGCCGGAGGAGCCGCCGCCGCTGCCCTTCATGGAGGCGCAGCAGCTCGATCCGGCGGCGATCGGCATGGGCGACGAGGAGTACGTCCCGGCCGATGTCGACGTCCGCTACGGCGCCGGCCAGGCGGCCGCCCCCACCATCGAGCGCGATCCGAAGAACCCCGCCACCTGGGGCAAGGTCGGCCGCAACGAGGCCTGCCCGTGCGGCTCCGGCAAGAAGTACAAGCACTGCCACGGCCGCTACGCGTGAGCCCGGCGTCCGGCAAAACGGACGTTTCGTGCGTTTCCGGCCGATTTGCTCCCGCGTTCACCTTCGCCCACGGAGAGAGAGGGTCGGCGAGCATCGGACGGCGGCCGTAGCCGAAGTCCGCATCGCAAGACTGCCGATTTCGGGTGAACCGAAATCGGTGAGCCGGATCGACGGGCGGATTCGCCAATGATACGAACGGCGACAGAGTTCGCCCCTCGTCCTGAGGAGCACTCCGCAGGAGTGCATCTCGAAGGGCGAGGCCACGGAGCGCACCTCATCCTTCGAGACGCCGCCTTCGGCGACACTCGGGATGAGGTCGTCGTTTCCCGCGGTTGGCATGGTTCGCTCGACATCCCCCTCACCCGGACCGCTCTGCGGTCCGACCTCTCCCCGCAAGCGGGGAGAGGTGAAGCGCCAAGCAGTCCGTCCAACTCCTGATCAGGCATCCGCAGACGATCCGACGAGGCGGCGATGACGAACAAAATCTCGATCGACGATCTGAACGGCGCCGACCGGGAGAGTTTCATCGCAGCGCTCGGCGGGGTGTTCGAGCACTCGCCCTGGGCCGCCGCGGCGGTCGCCGACCGCCGCCCGTTCGAGACGCTCGCGGCGCTCGCCGACGCGATGATCGCGGCGGTGCGCGCGGCGCCGTCGGAACAGCAACACGAGCTGCTCGCGGCGCATCCCGATCTCGCCGGCAAGGCCGCCCGCGCCGGTGAGCTGACGGCGGCCTCGACCGCCGAGCAGGCGAGCGCCGGGCTCGATCGCCTGACGGAACGCGAGTTTCAGGTGTTTCATCATCTGAACGGATCCTACCGCGAAAAATTCGGTATTCCGTTCATCGTCTGCGTTCGTCGTCATACAAAGTGGTCGATTCTCAGAACATTCGAGCGGCGGCTCGCGAACGACGCGGAAACCGAGCACCGGACGGCGCTCGACGAGGTGTTTCGCATCGCCGCGCTGCGGCTCGATCAGCTGGTGGAGGCACGAGACCGCCTGCCGCTCACAGGCAAGCTCTCGACTCACGTGCTCGACACGCACGCCGGACGGCCGGCCGAGAACATCCCGATCGTGCTCTACGAGATCGACGCCGACGAGACGCGGCGGCCGATCGTTGAAACCTACACCAATCGCGACGGCCGCACCGACGCGCCGCTGATCAGCGGTCGCCCGGTGCCGATCGGCCGTTACGAGCTGACGTTTTCCGTCGACGCCTATTTTGCCGGCAGAGGCGTGCCGCTCGCCGATCCGCCGTTTCTCTCGGTGGTGCCGGTGCGGTTCTCGGTCGCGGATCCCGAGGCCAACTATCACGTACCGTTGCTGATCACGCCGTGGAGCCATGCCACGTATCGGGGAAGCTGATCAGACGCGGCGACACGTCGCCGGTGATCGTCCCCAGATCGGCCTTCCCGTGAGAAATCCGCCGGTTCCTCGAGCAAATTTTTCGCTGTTGACGTTCGTTTGAGCAGCCCTGCCGCCAAGGCGGGATAAAATCACGCTGCCACGTGCCGATTTGCGTGGCACACGGCTTGCTGCACTCCGAGCGACCGACCCCGCATCGAGCCCATTCGACGAAGAGCCCGCATGGCGAAGGAAAACGCACGATGACCAAATCTGTTCTGTTCGGCGTCCTGGCGGCCGCACTGTCGGTGCTGGCCGCACCGGCGCACGCCGAGACCGACGTGAAATTCGCGCTCGACTGGAAGTTCGAGGGCCCGGCCGCGCCGTATTTCGTCGCGATCGACAAGGGCTACTACAAGGCAGAGGGACTGAACGTCACCGTCGACACCGGCCCCGGCTCGGTCGCCGGCATCGGCCGGGTGGCGGCCGGCACCTATCCGCTCGGCTTCTTCGACATCAACTCGCTGGTGAAGTTCCGCGACCAGAATCCCGACAAGGCGGTGAAGGCCATCCTGATGGTCTACGACGCGCCGCCGTTCGCGATCGCCACCACCACCAAGACCGGCATCGGCAAGCCGAAGGACCTCGAAGGCAAGGTGCTCGGCGCGCCGGCCGCCGACGGCGCCTTCGCCCAGTGGAAGGCGTTCGTGAAGGAGAACGACATCGACGCCTCCAAGGTGAAGATCGACAATATCGGCTTCCCGGTGCGCGAGCCGATGCTCGCCGACGGCAAGGTCGACGCCATCACCGGCTTCTCCTTCTCGATGTACTTCAACCTGGTGCAGCGCAACCTGAAGCCGGAGGACATCAAGATGATGCTGATGTCCGACTACGGCCTGGTGCTGTACGGCAACGCGGTGATGGTGAACCCCGACTACGCCAAGGCGCATCCCGACGTCGTCGAGGGCTTCGTGCGCGCCACCATCAAGGGCGTGCTCGACACCATCAAGGATCCCGACAGCGCCATCAAGTCGGTGATGAAGCGCAACGAGACCGCCGACGAGGCGACCGAGCTCGCCCGGCTGAAGATGGCGCTGCGCGACAACATCGTGACGCCGTGGGTGAAGCAGCACGGCTTCGGCGGCGTCGACCAGGCGCGGCTTTCGAAGTCGATCGAGCAGATCGGCCTCGGCTACGACTTCAAGAACAAGCCGACCGCCGACGACGTCTTCACCGGCGTCTATCTGCCGCCCGTCGCCGACCGCAAGCTCTGACCCGCAGGGCTTGCCGGAACGCTCCGGTGGCCGATCCCGTCCGTTGCGGACACGGGATCGGCCACCGCCCTCCTCGCCGGGATCGTTTCATCATGAGTGTTTCCATGTCCCGCCGCGGCAGCGGCCTCCTGCCGAGGGACGCCGCGCCATGACCGCCTTCGTCGACATCGACGACGTGACGCTCGTCTACAAGGGCGCGACCGGCGACGTGCACGCGCTCGATCGCCTCGGCTTCAGCCTGGAGAAGGGCGACTTCGCCGCGGTGGTCGGTCCGTCCGGCTGCGGCAAATCCTCGCTGATGAAGCTGGTCACCGGCCTGTTGCCGCCCGACTTCGGCACCATAAAGATCGCCGGCGAGACGGTGACCGGGCCGGTCAAGATGGCCGGCATGGCGTTCCAGAACCCGAACATGCTGCCGTGGCGCAGCGTGATCGACAATGTGATGCTGCCGCTCGAGATCGTGCAGCCGCACCGCTCGCGCTTCCGCGCCGAGAAGGAGCGCTATCGCGAACAGGCGACCAGGCTGCTCGCCACCGTCGGCCTCGACGGCTTCGCCGACCGCTATCCGTGGGAGCTGTCGGGCGGCATGCAGCAGCGCGTCTCGCTGTGCCGCGCGCTGATCCACCAGCCCGCCCTCCTGATGCTCGACGAGCCGTTCGCCGCGCTCGACGCCTTCACCCGCGAGGAGCTGTGGTGCGTGCTGCGCGACCTGTGGGAGGAGATCCGCTTCACCGTGATCCTGGTGACGCACGATCTGCGCGAGGCGGTCTTCCTCGCCGACTACATCCACGTGATCAGCGCCCGCCCCGGCCGGCTGGTGATGACCAAGACGATCGACTTTCCGCGGCCGCGCTCGCTCGACCTCCTGTTCGACAAGGATTTTGCCGACATCGTGCACGAGCTGCGCGCAAAGATCGGAGAGGTGCGCAAGTCATGACCGGGACCGCCGAGCGCCTGTCGCCGTGGCTGTTCACCATCGCGATGTTCCTGATCTGGGAGGCCGTCTGCCGGTTCGCCAAGATCGATCCGTTCATCCTGCCGGCACCCTCCGAGATTTTCGCGGCGATGAACCAGTACTGGTGGCCGCTGGCGAAGAACTCGTTCGTCACGCTGTGGACGACGATGGCGGGCTTCGCGCTCGCGGTCGGCTTCGGCATCGTGCTGGGGCTGGTGGTCGGCTGGTCGCGCACCATCTATCGCGGGCTCTATCCGGTGCTGATCGGCTTCAACTCGGTGCCGAAGGTCGCCGTGGTGCCGATCCTCGTGATCTGGTTCGGCATCGGCGAGATTCCGGCGATCCTCACCGCGTTCCTGATCTCGTTCTTCCCGATCGTCGTCAATGTCGCGACCGGCCTCTCGACCATCGAGCCGGAGCTCGAGGACGTGTTGCGCGCGCTCGGCGCGAGCAAGCTCGACATCATGCTGAAGGTCGGCATTCCGCGCACCCAGCCTTATCTGTTCGGCGCGCTGAAGGTGGCGATCACGCTGGCCTTCGTCGGCACCGTGGTGTCGGAGACGATCGCGGCCAATGCCGGGCTCGGCTTCCTGATGGTGCAGGCGGGCTCGAACTTCCAGATGCCGCTCGTCTTTGCCGGGCTCTTGCTGCTCGCGGCAGAAGGCATCGTCATGTATGCAGTGTTCGCCTATGTGGAGGTGCACTTCACCAAATGGGCACATCGCTCCTCGATGAGCGCCGCCGGCTAGTGATCCTGTTCCGGTATTCGCATCCCGCCGCCGCGAACCCGACGGCGAACGTCGGAATCGAAAGACCACTCGCAATCACAGAGTCCTGGTGGAGCTTTGAATTCGACGTTCGAGGACGAAGATGCGGCCGGCTGGGACTCGAATGTCGAATTCGCTCCACCAGCGGCGCAGTCGGCGCCTCGCCGAAGAACGAGCTCCAAACAACGAAAACGGCCGGGCGCAAACCCGGCCGTTTTTCCTGTCACGTCACGAAACGGATCAGGCGGGAACGCAGGTCCCCTCGACCGGGCACACGGCGGCGCACTGCGGCGCGTCGAAATGGCCCTCGCACTCGGTGCACTTGGCAGCGTCGATCACATAGGTGTCGCGCTTCATGCTAATTGCGGAATTGGGGCACTCGAATTCGCACGCGCCACAGGCGGTGCACTGGGAAGCGACGATCTTGTAGGCCATGGCAATGACTCCTTCGCGCGATGAGTGGTATCAGGAGCCCCGCTCGCCCACATCGGCAAAAACCCTGATTGGAATCGATAAAAACTGCGACCGGGCGCCGCAGTCATCGTTCGACACCGGAAAAGATCACCGTCACCGGTCCGTCGCCGAGCGCTTTTGCCGACGCGATCACACCGGCGAGCCCCGCGGTGCCGGTCGCCGACACGTCGATACCCGTGTGCGCGCGCCCCAGCGCATGCGCCTTTGCGACGGTCTCCTCGTCGACCACGCAGGCCGCGCCGCCCGTGCTGCGAATGCTTTTCAGAATCTCGAGCCAGTCGTAGGTCTCGTCGTCCAGAATTCCGTGGGCGAGACTCGTCGGCGTCTGCTCCCACGGCCACATGAAGCGAGAGCGCGCCCGCGCCGCTTCGGCGGGATCGACGCCATCCGCACGTGACACGGCGCGCGCGAGCGGCGCGCATCCTTCGGTCTGAACCACCAAGAGCCGCGGCGCTCGTGACAAAACCTTCGCCCGAGCCGCCAGCGCGAACCCCTGTGCCAAGGCACTCGCCAAGGCGCCGCCGCCGACCTGCACGGCCAGCGTTCCGGGATTGTTTGATGTCGTCGCATCGCGTGCGAAAAACTCGGCGATCTCGAAGGCCAGCGTGCGCGCGCCCTCGACCGCGAGCCCGTTGTCCGGCCCCTGCACGCCGAACGGCAGCGCGCCGCCGGCGACCGCCGCACGAAACGCCGAGACGCACGGATCGCCCGTCTCGCTCGGTCGCCGCTCGCAGATTTTTATCGCCGCGCCGAGATCACGCAGCCGCGCGACCACCGAGGCTTCGGCATCGGGCGGAATGAACACGTCGAGTGGCTTGTCCGCCGCCCGCGCCACCACGGCGGCGGCGAGCGCCGCATTGCCGCACGAGGCGATCGCGAGCCGCTTGTCCTTCACCGACGCCGCCGCCGGCAACCGCGCCGCCTCGAGCACCCGCAAGAAGATCAGCACCCCCATCAGGTGGCGCGCCTTGTGCGAGCCGGCGACGTTTCCCGTCTCGTTCTTCACCAGCAGCGGCCCGTGGAGGCCGACCGCCCGTGCGAGCGCCGGCTGCGCCGCCATCGGCGTGATGCGAAACCCACGTCCGTCGACCGTGATCAGCTTCTCGTCGAGCTCTTTCACGATCTCCTTGTAGGCTTCGTCCGAGAGCCCTGCGGCGCGCGCCAATCGATAGGGCGTGAGCCACGAACGATAGCGCAGGAACGGGTTCTCTTCGTCGCCCGGCGTGACGGAGGGATCGTCGTCACGCGGTACCAACAGATGGTCGACATCGTCGCCCGCCCGCGCATTCGGGCAGGCGAACGGCAGGGTGCGGTCGAGAAACACCTCCGCGCCGCAACCGTGACAGACGAAGCTCGGAACGTTTTTCCTCATGACATCGCAGCCACAGCGTCAGCCGCGTCCGGCGCCGCTCTTGGCGTTGAACTCGCCGATCATCGCGTCCCAGGCCGGCACGAGATCCAACAGCCCGTCCCAGAATTTCTGATCGCGCCGCGCCGTGAACTCCTCGATCGAGACACCCTGCTGCTCGACCCAGGTGTAGTAGCCGAGATTGAAGATGCGCTTGCGGTCGACATGCGTCAGCTCGATCAGATGATCGGTGCTCGACCCCATCAGCACGTGCCCGAAGATCTCGCCGGCGGTCACCGCGTCGAACCGGTTGCCGAAATATTTCGGCATCGCCTTGACGGCTTCACTGCGATACATCGCGGCGCCGTCGGTAGCGACCGTCACGATCACGTCGTCCGGCCCGAGATCCCAGTATTTTGCCGCCTTGATCGCCGCCAGCACGTTGCACAGGCTCGACAGCCCAAAGTGCTTCAGCGCATCGATCAGCGCCGGATCGATGCCCCGCCGCTCGGCGAGATATTTGTGGCCCTCGTCGGTGTTGAACAGCATGAACAGCGTGTCGGTCGCGTGATCGCTGACGCCGACCACCATGTCGGTGTTCATCACGTTGTGGATCAGCGGCACGTGCTTGTCGCCGATGCCCTGGATGTTGTGCTCGCCGAACCCGTTCTCGAGCAGCGTCGGGCATTCCAGCGCCTCGACTGCGACGATTTTCGTGCCGTGCTTCGCCTTCAGATGATCACCGGCCGCGAGCGTTCCGGCCGACCCGGTCGCCGACACGAACGCCGCGAGCCTCTTGCCGTTGCCGGGCAAGCTCTCGAACACCGCGTCCAACGCCGTGCCGGTGCAGATCCGATGCACCAGATAGTTGCCGAACTCGCAGAACTGATTGAAGACGATATTGTCGGGATTTTTGTCGAGCTCCTTGCAGGCGTCGTAGATCTCCTTGACGTTGCTCTCCGAGCCCGGCGTCCTGATCACGTCGGACGGATCGGTCACCCAGTCGCCGAGCCAGTCGAAGCGCTCCTGGCTCATGTTCTCCGGCAGCACGGCGACGCCGCGGCAGCCGAGAATGCGCGAGATCGCCACCCCGCCCCGACAGTAATTTCCAGTCGACGGCCAGATCGCGCGATGGTGCGTCGGGTCGAACTGGCCGGTGATCACGCGCGGCACCAGGCAGCCGTAGGCCGGCAAGACCTTGTGCGCGGAAATCATCGGAAAGCGGTCGCCGAGCGCGAGCACGATCGGTGCGGCGACGCCCGTCAGCTCGCGCGGCAGCACGATGTGCCCGGGCACGTCGACGAGAGTTTTTCGCGCGGCGTCGTTCCACCAATGGACACGAAACAGGTTCAGCGGATGCGGCGTATCGGGATCGACCGAGGCGAGCTTCTCGCGAGTGTTAGGATCGATCGTGGTCGGGTTCGCCAGTTCCGACAGCGTCGGCAGAAGCACGTCCGCCTCGCGGAAGCGGGCATTGGTGCGTTCGTAAACGTTCTGGTCGATGATGCTCCGCTCGAGGCCGAGGCGTGCCATGTTTGGGATCCGTTGAGTTGGAAAGATCGACGTGTTTGTTCGGAAGCGGCAGAAACTGCTGCTCAAAGAGTGGCCATGCGCTCCCACAGGCGGGCGGCGGCGCGGCGCGCATCGTCCCCGATCACGGCGGCGTCGCCGGTCACCAGACGGCCATCCTTCACGACGTGCCGTCCCGCGACGATCACGTCGGACACGGCGCCGTTGCGCCTGAGCACGACGTCACCGGCAGCGCCCGGCGCCATCGGCGTCTCGGCGAGGCCGAAATGCGCAGCGACCATCGCGTGGCCGGCGGCGAGCCGCGCATCGGCATCGACCGCATCGCCATTGGCGGCGGCAAGCCGCGACAACGCGGTCTTCTCGATTGACATGTCGGGATCCCAGCCGTCGACGCCGAGCGCAACCTTCGGGCTCGCCGAAAGGCTCTTCGCGTAACCGACGCGGTTGCCCTCGTTGGATCGCGGGTTCTGCACGAACCACGCTCCGAGCTCTTTTGCGCGCCGCACCTGATCAGGAGAGAGATGCACGCCGTGCGCAAATATCGAGTTCGGCACCACCGCGCCGAGATCGATCAGCCGCTCGAGCGGCCCGACAAAGCCCCGCTTTTGCGCATCGGCGACGTCGGAAAAATCTTCGGCGACGTGAACGTGCAGCGCGGTGCCGAGATCGCGGGCGAGATCGCCCGCCTCACGGATCGTCTCGTCCGACACCGTGAAGCTCGCATGCAGGCCGACCAGGCCGCGCACCAGCGGCGACGGCTTTATCGTGCGGCACTCGGCGAGGCCACGCCGCGCCTCGTCACGCCCGAAGTTGCGCTCGGTCGCACCGAAGCAGAGCAGCGCGCGAACGCCGATCTCCTCGCACACCTCGGCGAGAATTTTCAACGAGCCCTCGATCAGATTTGGTGACTCGTGATGGTCGACCAGCGTCGTCGTGCCGGCGAGCAGCGCTTTTGCGACGTAATCACGTGCGCCCGCACGTAGCGTGTCGGCATCGATCGCACGGTCGAGCTGCCACCACACCCGCTCGAGGATTTGCAGGAAATCTTCGGGCGGCGGGCTCGCCGCCGGCATGCCGTAGGGCGCGAGCGCGCTGTAGATGTGCGTGTGCGCACAGACCGCGCCCGAGCTGATCACGCCGTCTGCGCAGGCGAGCACCGGCGTGCCCTCGGGCGCGCTTTCGGCAATCACGCCGTCGGCGATGGCGACGCGCTTGCCGGTGCGATCGGGGCCGATCAGGAGCGAAGCGGACATCGATCCCTCAATGCCATTCGGCGCGATCGCCGCGGATGTGTCCGACATTGATCGCGCGGGCGGCCGGCGACTCCTTCATCGGCAGGCGCATGTGGCGGGTGCCGTCGAACATCGCGAGCGCGCCGGCGACCGCCCCCGCGGTCGGCACCAGACCGATCTCGCCGACGCCCTTGGCGCCGAACGGACCCTCCGGCTCGGCCTCCTCCACCAGCGTCACCTCGACCTTCGGCATGTGCTGGGCGCGCAACACGCCGATCTCACGAAGTTTTGTGGTGACGGGCATCCCATCCTTGCACGGAAGCTCCTCGGTCAGCGCGTAGCCGAGGCCCATATGCACGGCGCCCTCGATCTGCGCGGTGCATTGCTGCGGGTTGAGCGCACGACCGACATCGTGCGCGGCGAACACTTTGTCGACGGCGCCCTGCTCGTTCAACACGACGACCTGCGTCGCCCAGCCGAACGTCGTGTGCGTCTTGATCTTGCCGTCCTTCGTCTCGCCTGGCGCGGTGGTGTCATCGATCACCGTGATGCCCTCATAGACGCGTCCCGCGAGCTCGGCGAGCGAATGTCCCTTCACCAGATCCGCGCGCAGCTTTTCCGCGGCGTCGATCACCGCACGGCCGGCGAGCAGCGTCGCACGCGAGCCCGTGGTCTGCCCGGCACCGAGCTCGAAGGTGGTGTTGACCTGCGGGCGAAAGATCTCGGCCGGCAGCTTCGTCACCTCGACCGCGCATTGCGTGAGGATGGTCAGCAGTCCCTGCCCCATCTCGGTGAAGCCGGTGTGGAGATCGACCGTGCCGTCCTCCTGCACGACGAGCCGGGAGTGGCCGTATTCCACAGCGCCGTTGCCGAGCCCGGAGTTTTTCAGCGCGCAGGCGATGCCGACCGCGCGGCCCGACGCCTTGGCTTCATAGTATGCATCCTTCACCGCTGCGAGCGTTCGCTCGACGCCCACCGGCTTGTCGAGAACTTGGCCGGTCGTGTAGGTGTCACCGGTACGCAGGATGTTCCGCCAACGCATCTCGAAGCCGTCGAGCCCGACCTTTTCCGCGAGCAGATCGAGACAGCCTTCGATCGCGAAGCTCGTCTGGTTGACGCCGAAGCCGCGCATCGCGCCGCACGGCGGATTGTTGGTGTAGGCAGCCGTCGAGGTGATGTCGATCGCCGGCACCTTGTAGGGCCCGCAGGCGTGGCCGGCGGCGCGCTCCAAAACCTTGCCGCCGACCGAGGCATAGGCGCCGGAATCGCCGACGATCTCGATCACCGCAGCGGTGAGATGGCCCGTCTCGTCGCAGCCGACCTTGTATGTCATGGTCAGCGGATGGCGCTTCGGGTGCATGCGCACCGACTCGTCGCGGGTGAGCGTGACGCGCACCGGCCGCCAGGTCATGCGGGCGAGCAGCGCGGTCTGCGCCTGGATGGTCATGTCCTCACGGCCGCCGAACGCGCCGCCGTTCGGCATCAGCTCGACGAACAGATTCTCTTCCGGCTCGCCCAGCACCTTGGCGCACTGGCGGCGGTCGTCGAAAATGCCCTGGCCCTGGCTGTAGAGATGCAGGCGTCCGTCCGGCTCCGGCACCGCGAGCGCCGCCTCGGTCTCGAGAAACAGATGCTCGATGCGCTGGGTCTGCCAGGTGCCGCTGACGACGTGCGCGGAGGCTGCGAGCGCCGCCGCCGCGTCGCCCTTCTCGATCTTCGTCACCTCGAGCGTGTTGTCGTGATGCGGATTGACTTGCGGGGCGCCCGGCGCGATCGCCTCGAACGGGTCGAGCACGGCGGGCAGAACCTCGTACTCCACCTCGACGAGCGCGGCCGCCTCGCGCGCGGCGCGCTTGGTTTCCGCCGCAACGGCCGCCAGCACGTCGCCGACATAGCGGACCTCCTCGCCCTCGGCGACGAGCACCGGCCAATCGCTGTGGATCAGGCCGACCCAGCGGTCGCCCGGCACGTCCTTGGCGGTCGCCACCGCCACCACGCCGGGCACCGCCTTCGCCTTCTCGGTGTCGATCCTCTTCACCCGCGCGCGGGCGTGCGGCGAGAGCACGACGACGCCGTGCAGCATGTTCGGCACGTCGATGTCGGCGACGAACGGGCGCTGGCCCAGCACCAGCTCGGCGCCCTGATAACGTTGCAACGGCGCGCCGACGCCGCCGTTCTCGACCAGAGGCGGCAGCGCGCCGCCGCGCTTCGCCTTGGCGATCAGCTCGACCGCATCGATGATCTTCACATAGCCGGTGCAGCGGCACAGATGGCCGTCGAGGGCCTTTGCGATCTCGTCGCGCGAAAAGTCACGATCCTGGTCGGTCAGATGCTTGATGCGCAACGCGAGCCCCGGCGTGCAATAGCCGCACTGCAGGCCGGCGGTGACCTGGAACGCGTCGGCATAGAGCTTGCGCTCGTTGTCGGACACGCCCTCGAGGGTGAGGATCGAGCGCCCCTCGACCTGGCTCACCTTGATGCCGCAGGTCACCTTGGGCGAGCCGTCGATCAGCGCGAGGCAGCAGCCGCATTCGCGCTGCGGCGCGCAGCCGGGCTTGAGCGAGGTGATCTTGAAGGTGTCGCGCAGCACGTCGAGCAGCGACTCGTCGGGCAGCACGTCGATCGTGCGAGGCTCGCCGTTGAGCGTGAAGCGCACCGTGGTCATGGAAGGCCTTTCTCAGAAGCCGAAATCGCCGAATGCATCGTGCAGCTGCTCGCCGCGGCGGAGTTGACGCTGCGCGTCGTCGCCGAGCGCGAGGGCGACCTCGGCACACAGATAGTTCAGGAGACTCATCGGACCGACATAACAGTCGAACAGGTTGGCGCCGCGGCAGAGGCAGCGGAAGACGACGCTCGCCTCCTCGGCGACGTCGCCGAGCGAGGGGTCGGCGAGCAGCACCACCTCTGCCCCGCTCGCCTTCGCAGCGCGGAGGATCTTGCCGGTCATCGGCGGGCGCCGGCGGAAGGCGAGCATCAGCATCACGTCGCCGGCCTGCAGGCTGGAGAGATCCTCGGCGAGCGTTTGGCCGGGCACCGGCAGGAGGCGGACGTCGGGCTTCACCTGCACCAGAAGCTCGCGGGCATAGAGCGCGAGCGCGTGGCTGTTGCGGAAGCCGATCACCCAAAGCCGCTTGGCGCGCACCATCGTCTCGACCGCGCGGCGGGCGTCGAGCGCCGAGACGCCTTCGAGCGTCAGCGTCAGCGCCGCGACGTCGTGCTCGAGGTGGCGGCCGAGCGAGCCGGCGACCGCCTCGCCCCGCAGCTCGGCGAGCGGCGAGCCGGTGCCGGCCGAGCGGGCCTGCTGGCGGAGGTCCTGGTAGTCGGAAAAGCCGAGCCGGCGCACCAGCCGGGTGGCGGTCGCCTTCGACACGCCGGCGCGCCCGGCGAGCTCGGTCGCCGAATAGGCCGCGAGGTCGCCACCCATCTCGAGCAGCACGTCGGCGATCTTGCGCTCGCCGGCCGGCAAACTCTCGTAATGGGCGCGGATGGCCTGTTCCAACGGCTGGATCATGGCTGGCATAAGAAACATGAATTTCATCTAGACGCAAACACGAAATCGGTGTTTCATGTCGCTCGTGCACGGCCGGCATACGACCAAAAGCCCCGAAAGGGCATCCGGACCGTCACGAGGGGATACGATGCACGACAATCTGCGGATCGACGGCGCCCGGCTGCTGTCCCGGCTGGAGAAGCTCGGCGAGATCGGCGCGCTGCCGGGCGGCGGCGTGTGCCGCCTCGCGCTGACCGACGAGGACAAGGCGGGGCGCGACCTGGTGGTCTCCTGGATGCGGGAGCTGGGGCTCACGGTGACGATCGACGCGATCGGCAACATCACCGGCACGCGGGCCGGCACCGAGGACCTGCCGCCGGTGATGGCGGGCAGCCACATCGACACGGTGGCGACCGGCGGCATCTATGACGGCAATCTCGGCGTGCTGGCCGGGCTCGAGGTGATCGAGACCCTGAACGACGCCGGAGTGACGACGCGCCGGCCGATTGCCGTCACCGCCTTCACCAACGAGGAGGGCGCGCGCTTCCAGCCCGACATGCTGGGCAGCGTGGTTTATACCGGCGGCATGCCGATCGGGCAGGCGCACGACACGGTGTCGATCGACGGCCAAAAGCTCGGGGAAGAGCTGGCGCGGATCGGCTATCTCGGCGAGGCGCCGGCCGCGGTGCCGAAGGTGCACGCCTATGTCGAGCTGCACATCGAGCAGGGGCCGGTGCTGGAGGCCGAAGGGTTTCGCATCGGCGCGGTCGAGGGGGTGCAGGGCATCTCCTGGACCGAGTTTTCGCTGATCGGGCAATCGAGCCACGCCGGCACCACGCCGATGCGCATGCGCCACGATGCCGGCCTCGTCGCGGCGGAAATCTCCGCCTTTGCGCGCAAAACCGCGAAGGAGATCGGCGGCGATCAAGTGGCCACGGTCGGCATGTTCACGGTGTCGCCGAACCTCGTCAACGTGGTGCCGGACAAGGCGGTGATGACGGTCGATCTGCGCAACACCGACGACGAGATCTTGAAAGAGGCCGAGCGGCGGGTGTTCGCGTTCGCGGAAGAAGCCGCGAAGGCGGAGGGCGTGACGCTGGAGAAGCGCACGCTGGCCCGCTTCGCGCCGGTCGCCTTCACGCCCGCGCTGGTCGACCGGGTCGAGGCGATCGCGAAGGAGTTCGAGCTGCCGGTGCGCCGCCTACCGGCCGGTGCCGGCCACGACGCCGGCATTCTCGCCGAGATCTGCCCGGCCTGCATGATCTTCGTGCCGAGCGTGAACGGCCTCAGCCACAACGTGAAGGAATACACCGCCCCCGCCGACCTTTCGGCCGGCGCCGACGTGCTGTTGCGGCTGATGCTGGAGCTTTCCGCCTGAGAGGTGCGCCAGGCGAAGCTCGCCGCACCGATCCACTTCTCACGGCCTCATGGTGAAGGCGCTCCGAAGGAGCGCGTCTCGAACCATGGGGCCGCCCCGCCCTTCGATACGCCCGCTTCGCGGGCTCCTCGGGACGAGGCGGACAAAGAGGCAAGCATGCGACACCTGATCCGCAACGCATCGATCGTCACCGGCGACGGTGTCACCGCCCCTTACGCCGGCGACGTGCTGATCGAGGACGATATCGTCGTCGCACTCGGCCAGATCGCCACCACCGACGCCCAGACCGCCGACCGCACCACCGACGCAAAGGGCCGGGCGCTGGCGCCGGGTTTCGTCGACACCCACAATCACGGCGCGCTCGGCGGCACGGCGATCGGCGAGAGCGGCTTTCCGCACGCCTGCGAGCTGGCGGTGCTGGCGGGCGTCACCAAGCGCATCTGCGGCGTCGACGGCCTGTCGCCCGCCCCGGTGGTGCCCGATCAGCGCCAGCAATACGCGGTGCAGCTGAAGCCGCTCGACGGCGCGATCGACGGCGACTGGTCGTGGAGCACGGTCGCCGAGTTCCTGGCCTGGCATCGCGGCCGCTCGATCACCGACATGGGGCTCTATCTCGGCCACTCTGCGGTACGGCGCGTGGTGATGAGCAATCTCGCCCGCGTCGCGACCGACGCCGAGATCGAGGCGATGGGCCAGGTGGTGCGCCGCGAGGCGCCGCTGACGCTCGGCCTCTCGACCGGCCTCGTCTACAACCCCGCCGTCTATTGTGATCAGCGCGAGCTGACCGCGCTGGTGCGCGCTTTCAACGGCGTGAAGCCGGGCGCGCTGTTTCCGCATCTGCGCTCGGAGAGCGACAACATCATCGCCAGCGTGAAGGAGGTGGTGGAGGCCTCGATCGACGGCGGCGGCGCCTATTGCAACGAGCACTCGAAGATCGCCGGCGCGCAGAACTACGACCGCATCGACGAGCTGGAGAGCATTCTCGGCGACGCCTCGTCCTCCATCCAGACGATGGAGAACATGTATCCCTACACCGCCGGCTCGACGACCGGCGACGCGATCTTTCCGCCGGAAATGCGCGCCGGCACCCGCGCCGAGTTTCTGGCGCGGCTCGCGGATCCGGCAGCGCGCAAGGCGATGGCCGACAAGATCCGCTACGACTCCAAGAGCTGGGACAATTTCGTGCATTTCTGCAGCGGCCTCGCGGGCGTGCAGATCGCCGGCGTGAAGCCGGGCGTCGGCGACGCCTTTCTCGGTAAGCGGCTCGGCGACGTCGCGGCCGCCGCCGGCGCGCCGGACCCGATGTCGGATGCGGCGTTCGACGCGGTGTTCGATTTCTATGTGAGGAATGCCGGCGAGGTCGCGATCATCACCCATTACGGGCACGAGGCGACGGTGGAGCGCTTCTTCCGCCGCAACACCATGGCGATCTGCACCGACGGCCTGATGCCGGGACCGGGCCAAAAACCGCACCCCCGCGCCCTCGGCGCCTTCCCGAAGGCGTTGCGGATGGGGCGCGAGATGGGCATTCCGCTCGAGACGATGGTGTGGCGGATGGCGACGCTGCCGTGCCGGTTCCTCAATCTGCCGGATCCGACGCTGCGGCCCGGCGCCGACGCCTCGCTGGTGCTGTTCGATGCCGACACCGTCACCGACCGCGGCGACTATCTGAATCCGCTGGTCCGCCCGCTCGGCATCGACATGGTGTTCGTGCACGGCGAGTGCGTGCTCGACCACGGCGAGCTGATCGTGCCGAAGCGGCCGTTCCCGGGGCGCGTGCTCACCAGCCCGGCCGCGCGGGCGGCGTGACGCCGGAAACGACGAAATAAGCCGCGGCCCGGAGAGCCGCGGCTTTTGTTTGTATGGAAAGCATGCATCGTAGCGGACCAGCGACGCGTGTTTCGCCGCCGCTACGCAGCCCGGCGCGTCACGCGTGCATCACGCCCAGGGGCGGACTTCTTGTGCCTGCTTCTCGAAGCCGGTGATCACCGCGCTCTTCTGCAGGGTCTGGCCGATGTCGTCGAGGCCTTCCAGCAGGCAGTGCTTGCGGTGCGGATCGACGTCGAACGTAATCACGCCACCGTCCGGCCCGCGGATCTCCTGCTTGGCGAGGTCGATCGTCAGCGTCGCATTGGCGCCGCGCTCGGCATCGTCGAACAGCTTTTCCAGATCCTCGGGCGACACCTTGATCGGCAGAATGCCGTTCTTGAAGCAGTTGTTGTAGAAGATGTCGCCGAACGAGGTGGAGATCACCGCGCGGATGCCGTAGTCGAGCAGCGCCCACGGCGCGTGCTCGCGCGACGAGCCGCAGCCGAAATTGTCGCCCGCGATCAGGATCTTCGCCTTGCGATAGGCCGGCTGGTTGAGGACGAAGTCCGGGTTCTCCGAGCCGTCGTCGCGGAAGCGCTTCTCGGCGAACAAGCCCTTGGCGAGGCCGGTGCGCTTGATCGTCTTGAGGTACTGCTTCGGAATGATCGCGTCGGTATCGACATTGATCGTCTTGAGAGGCGCGGCGATGCCTTCCAGTACCGTGAATTTGTCCATGATCTTCCGTCCAGTGCCCGAGGGCCATTGCTGACCGTTCTGATAAACCGCGATCGCGGCCGCGACAAGGCTTCCGGCCCGGCCGGGACCGCGGGTCAGCCGGCCTTCCGCTCGATCTCCTCCATGTCGTCGTCCGACAGGCCGAAATGGTGGCCCATCTCGTGCACCAGCACGTGCCGGACGATCGCGCCCAGCGTCTCCTCGTGCTCGGCCCAGTAGTCGAGGATCGGCCGGCGATAGAGCCAGATCATGTTGGGCATCTGCATCGGCGCGCTGTCGGAGCGGAACGGCAGGCCGATGCCCTGAAACAGGCCCAAAATGTCGAACTCGCTCTCGAGGCCCATGTGATCCACCACCTCGTCGGTCGGAAAATCGTCGACCTGGATCACCACGCCGTCGCACATTTTCCGGAACGTCTCCGGCAGGCGGCGAAACACCTCGCCGGCCAAAACCTCGAGCTCGACCAGCGAAGGAGCGCGGACGGTGCGCCAGGCGAGCGGATTGCTTTTCGGCATTCTCTTTGGCCTCGGACGGCGGGCGGCGGCGACTTTCCAGGGACCACGCGCCCATGCGGCCCCGAGATTGACACGGACCGTGCGCTCGAGCGACCTTTGCTTTGGTTTTTTACGGGGGAGGCGGTGGTGCGCGCGGCAGGGAAATTTTCGGCGGCAAGCGTCGCTCTGGTCGCGGCAGCGCTGCTCGGCGGCCCGGCGTCGGCGCAATCCTGGGACCGGCAGCCGTGGGACGGCGCCGCTCCCGCTGCCGCGGATTACGACCGGGCGCCGCCGCGAGCACGCCCGCGCATCGAGGTCCGGCCGAACCGGCAACTCGTTCGGGTATGCGAGGATTGGCTTGCGCTCGAGCGCCGCCCCTCCGGCGACGTCCTGACCCCGCAGATGCGCTGCCACTGGGCCTTTCGCTGACGGGGACTCGTCCCGGGAGACTCGTCCCGGGACGAGTCCCCTTTTGCTTTTTTTTCTTTTTACCCGACGCGCCCCGTGCCGCGGAACGCGGCCACGTCGTACTTTCCGGACTCGAATGCGCAAACGCGAAACGCCCGCTGCGAGGATTTCGCGGCGGGCGTTTTCGTTTG
>NZ_AKZI01000080.1 GCF_000293785.1 Rhodovulum sp. PH10
TGCTCGACCTGGCGCGGCTTCGCCTGTTCGTTGTCGTCCATCATCCGGGTTCCTTCTGCTCGTACATTCGGAGAGCCGCCTTGCAGCGGCTCGTCTGCGCTCGCGCATATGCGCCCAAGAGGGCGCGGCGCTCGCTGTACGGTGCTCGCGTCGCAAGTGCTCCTTAGCACCTCGTGCCGCTACGCGGCACAAGTGGCTCGGCGGGAATTGGGGCCCCCTCCCCCCTTGCGGAAGCAGGATTTTCAGCTCGACAAGAAGATAGCAGCTATCTTAAAGATAGCTGCTATCTTCTTGCAAATTCACCGTGATTGAAATCACTTCAGGCATGTATTACACTGTAATATCTATTTTCAGAGGAGTCCCATGCGAACGAGCAAGCCCGTGACAGTCACCCTCGGAACCCAGCAAGCGAGCCTTGAACGGCGGCTTGCGTCCGGCGAATACAGCTCGGCCAGTGAAGTCATGCGCGCAGGCCTTCGTGCCCTCGACCGTGAGGATGCCATCCTCGACGAGGTTTTGCGCGAGAAGGTCCGGGCCTCTCTTGCGGACGGCCAGCCCCTTCGGCCAGCCGAAGAGGTGTTCGCTCGTCTGCGGGCACATCATGCTGCACAGGTGAAGGCGGAGAACCGTGGTTCGTAAAGTCCGCTTTCGCGCTTCGGCTGAAGCCGACCTGTTTGCGCTATACGAGTACATCGCAGAGGTTGCAGGGCGACAAGTCGCCGGGAACTACATCGAGCGGATCGAAGCAGCCTGCATGCAGCTTGAGACGTTCCCTGAACGGGGAACCAAGCGAGACGATCTTGCCCCCGGGCTGAGGACGGTCGGATTCGAGCGCCGTGTTACCCTCGCATTCCGAGTGCTGCCCGATGCTGTCGAGATCGTTGCGATTGCCTACGCGGGCCGCGACTTCACGGCCGAAACCAGTGGGAGCCAATAGCTAGCAGCTATCTACGAGATAGCTGCTAGCCGCGTTGCTTTTCATAGGCTTCAAGGGACCGCTCGAGCAGGTCCACCATGAGCAGCTTGTCACGCTTGGCAACGGCCCGAAAGCGCTTGTCGAATTCCGGGCTCACGCGTGTGGCGAACTGGACCGTGCGGCCAGTCTTCCGGGCGCTACGTCCGTCCTCGGCCCCTCGCCCGACCCTGCGAGGCATCTCTGGCGCGGCAGGAGCCGTCTCCGGGGCTTGGAGAATGTCGGCTGTTTCCGTCATGGCGGGCGGCGGGCCGAGCCGTTTCTTGAGCTTGGAGAGGTCAGCCATCGGCGTCCACCCTGTTGATGAGCGATTGAATGAGCTGGTCGGCCTTGGTGTTGAGGGCCGGGTAACGGGTCTCCGTGATGGCGCGGCCGTTGTTCTGCGCGTCACGGTAGGAAGTCTTTGAGGGGATATAGCCGTCCAGCACGGTGTACCCGGCATCCTGTAGGTACAGGCGGGCGGCCCCCTCCTCGGCCTCGGTCAGGACGTGGTTGATGGCAAAGACGAGCCGAGACTTCGGGATTCCGGCCTTCACGAGTTCATGGAACACGAGCACGGCGGGTTGCAGGTCATCGAGGGCCGGGTTGGTCGGCTGCACCACCAGATCGGCCTTTTCGGCGATCCGGCGCGTTCCCTCACTGGCACGAGCCGGAGCGTCAATGATGAGCAAGTCATACCGGTCGGCTTGTGCAAGGGCTTGTTCGGCGGTTCGGTAGGCTTCGACGGAGATGGTCGGCTCCACGCCGCCATCGAGGCGGCGGCGGTGCCATTCCACGGATGTGCCCTGCTGAGTGTCGAGGTCCGCAATTTTGACGCTGAGGCCATTCGCGGCTGCCTCGCGCGCGAGCGCGCGTGAGAGGGTGGACTTTCCGACCCCACCTTTCTGAGAAACAAAGGCAATCAGCGTTGTCATTAGAGCTATCCAGTAGATAGCTGCTATCTAGCAGCTAGTTAGCCGATAACTGTAAGCTAGCTGATGACGGGTTGCAAGGCGTTGATCAGAGCGAGGTTGCCGGGTTTCACCTCAAAAAAGAAGATAGCGGCTAGTTAGCAGCTATCTTCTCCGCGGTTTGAGGCCGATCACCCTTGTTCCCTGTTCGACGCCCCCGGCAGGGGGTGGCGAACCCGCGCGAAGCGCGGGGCTCTTAGACGTTCCCCGTCCCGACGCCCTCGACCGCAGCGCCGTGCGCAAGCGTAGTCACCCGAAGGGGCGCAGCGAAGCGGAGCACCCGGCGAAGCCGGGTTGACCTAGCGAGCACGGCGCTATGCTGGCGGCAATAGGACAAACAAGATCGATCGGCCCGAAGGGCCGATGCCGTAATCGTTTTAAAATGGCGGGTGAGGATGGCGTTAGAGCCTCATGAGGCTTCCCACTGTACTCTGAGGTTTCCGTAAACTCCGTCGGGGATGCCCCATGGCAGCGGATTTTGCTTTTGCTCTTTAATTGAATGACTCTGGAAGGATGATGCTGCCAATTTTCTAGACTCTGATGCCCGCTGAAAGACGGACAGGGCCAGCGCCCCGAGCCCCCGAGGCTCTTGCACCGTGTAAGCGTTCGTATCCTGCACGACCTTGAACCCCAGCGGCGTGCGGATGCGCTTGCATCGCCGATGCACCACGACGAAGCCATACAGCTCCAGAAGCTTCAGGCACTCCACCACGGTCTGCTTGCAGACGCATGCAAGCTGCGCGAGGCCGAGCAGGGACGGGTAAACCCGGCCGTGACGCATGGCGAGGCCCAAGAGGGCCTTCAGGACGCGCGCGGCCGTGCGGGGAATGCCTTGCTTCCCCTTCTTCCGGCTGTGCCGGTAGGTGCCACGCTCGATCATCTCCAGCGCGAAGATGATCCGCGCGTAGGCGTTGCGGTCGATGTTCAGGCGGGGAGCCTCGCGGAAGTCGCTGCCGGTACGGTAGCGGGTGAAGTCCGGGCCTTGGCGCAAGGCTTCCTCATAGAGCCGGTCGGCGGCCTCTTGCTCGGCCTCTGAGCGGGCGCGGCTGGACATGTAGGCGTGCGCGCGGGCCATGTCCTGCGCCCATGCGGCGGCCCGGTTGCGGCTCCGGGGCGAGGTGACTTTTCCAGTGGGGGAGGGGACCGAGTCGCGCGGCGCGCCCGTCACCTCCGGGAAGTGAAGCTGAAGAACGTCCGATAGCGGAATTGCAGGCATAAATGCTCCTGTTCGGGGTGTGACCCGCGAAGCGGAGCGGAGCGGTTCAGGGCAAAACTCTCCCGTGGCTCCCAAAATGGGGCTTGCATCGGGATCGATTTTCGGGGAATCTCGGCGTTGCCAGACGACTGAGATTTCCCCGGTTCTGCCGGGACACCGGCCCGCCCTTCGAGGCGGGTTTTGTGTTTCTGGGGCTGATTTGCTCCAAAATTCAGCGGCTCGGGATTGAGTCGCCTGATCTGGCAGGGTGCCGTATTCGCTGATTCACGTCCAGAACACGCTACCGACTCGGGTAGGTCCGCCTCTCGCGTTGGCTTCTGCCCCACGCGGTACGGCCTCTTGCTTCCGTCAGGGATCGAAGCCCGGAGGGCGGAGACGCGCCTTCGCGGCTCCGTTCACGAGAGCCCGGCCCCAGCCCTCGGAGAGGGCAGGGGAGACGACAACCAGCCTTATCCGTCGCGGCGGAGACGGCGATACTTCGTCCCTTGGTGAAGAACGCACCGCGCGGAACGCCATACAGCAAATAAATCGGCCCTGCCGAACGTTGCCGTTCCGGCAGGGCCGCACGTGTGCGCGCTTGTCTCGCTTAACTCGTTCGCATACTATTCACTATCCGCCATTTCCGGCCTTTGTTCCTGTCACAGCCCGCAATCCCCGATCCACCAGTTCAAAGCAGATGTCTTTCGCTTGAAGATTCGCCTTCAATTCGTCGTCTGCAATGCGCGCGAGGCGCTCTCGCTGAAATTGATAACGTGCCTCCGTTATTTCCCCCCGCTGAAAGCGCCTTTCCAGCTCCGCAACTTCCTGATCGTGAGCATTTAGGATCGCATTGTCATGGGTTGACGCCGTTGCCGACACCTCGCGCGTAGCCATATTCCTCCCTTTCTGAACCTCACTCACCATCTCGACGCGCTGTTGTTCGACCTCCTTCTCACGATTTAGGCGCATCAATTGTCCAGCTGTGACAATTTCGTGCTGAGCCGTACTAACAGCCTCCTCCACAGCCGTATCGTAGACCTGAAGAAAGCCTTCTCGTCTGATCCTGCTAACCCGGTTACGGGTAACGACCCTATCGATTAGCGTTGGGCGCCCCAGTTCACGCTGTATCGGGGCGAACTGACTCGGAACCCCCAGCGACGAATGAACGGTGGGGTACAGTTTGTCCGACATCATTGCCTCCACTGTGCGTTATGGAGAGATCGCTTACTCAGGCGCTCTCCTCTTCACTGTGGCGCGATAGCGCCGTTCTGAATCGTTGCCGCGCATAACTATTGGCGTGCGTCTTGTGCCGTGCTCGCGCCGCACGATCGTATGCACCGAAAATCTTTTCTTGCCCCTCGACGTATCCGTTCGCCGCCTCACCCACTTCTCGGACCTGCCTTTCGGTACGCCTCGCTCCGTAGATGGTTGTTACCGGAAGCCGGGCCGCCACAACCAGTGGCAGAACTTCAGCGGCCACCACTCCGAACTTGATCCCCAACGTCATAAGCAGAATGGCCGGAGTCGCCATGAGATGCACCAATGCGATAAAGCGATCAGCGGGCCCACGGGCGGCTTTGACGATCTGAACCTCCGGCATTATCTCCATCTGGCTCTTGAGCCGTTCTGGGCGTTTATCGATCGCTTCCGTCACCGCTTTGTTTGCAGCGGCCAGTTCCTTTTTGAGAGATGCTTGTTCCTCCACGGCCATTCTTAGCTCGCCGTTGATGATCTCTTCTTTTTTTGCTGCTCCGTCTCGCTCCGCTTCTGCATTCTCAACCACCACCCTTCGCTTGGCAGCCTTTATACTGTCTCCTTTCAGACCGGAGGTCCCCTTACATGCACTGTAAGTGTCTTCCGGACCAACACCGCCGATTTCACAGTTGAGCAATCCTTTCGCGCGATTATACGCTGCGTCTGCAAGGCCTCTGGCGGAGCGCGCATTTTTTTGCTCTGAGAGCAAAAAAGTAACGCCCTCGTTTGCCATATTTAACCGCTCTTCAAGGCCGTCCCGATACGCGATCGCCGCCTTTTCAATGTCATCAACCCTGGTCGATGCTTGTTTTTCAGCGGCCATTAGTAATGGCTTATCACGTACCGCATAGTACCGCTCGATATCATCCGAGAGAAATTGCGTTGCAAGGCAAATTATGCAACCCATTGCTATTGCGAAAGGAAGCGCAGCACGGAAGAGTACTCGAAACCAGACCGCTCGATCCCGCTTAAGATCGGGCAACCCACCTGCGGCAAGCGACTCATAGATGAAAACGCGATCCGACACATAAGTCACCGCGCCAATAAGGATTGCAAAGGGGAGTACTGTTACCGCACCAAGCGTCCCGTCGATGTAGTAAGCCGTTCCTATGAGCAGGCTCGGGCTTATGATACTTGCGAGCAACGCGAGTAGCCCAACGAGCGCCATGTGACGCCCATCGGTTGTAATCCCGTCAACGCTTGGATCCGCAAAACGCGAGTTGATCCGGGAACCGCCATCGCCACCACGCATGACACCCTCCCGCCGCGCAACGTGACCAGGCTACAATGGCCTGTTCAGGCGCGAGCAGAGTGTCCCACGATGAGGTCAGACTGTCAAACAACATCGACAGCGACGTCAGGGCTGATAGCCACCCAAGGCAGCCGACTGTTTTTGAGCCCGAAGGCGGGCACGCCTGACCCGCTCGTTATGAGCTTTCTTCGCTTTTCTAGCTTCGTACAGCTCCGGAATGGACTTAATTTTCTCATAATAATTCTTGTTATTTCTTCTATGATTACTTCTTTCTGCCTCAATTCTTAAAGCTTTTCTTTCCGGTACGGCAAGTATTCGTTTATTTGACTCTCTCTTTTTCTTTGCAAAATACGCCCTTCTCTCCTCTATAGGAAGTTTTCGAATCGGAACACGCGCAGTCTCGCCGAATTTGTTTGACGTTTTTTCTTCTGGCACCTCGAAATGTGCATCGACCTTACTATCGGCACGAAGATCCCCAGCATTTACTCGACTATTGTAATTCTCTTCTTCGTTGTTTTCAAGTAATAAAGCCGTATTTATTCTCACGCGGGAAGCATCGTATTCGGGTCGTTTTTCCTGCGTCTTTGCCGCGCCAGCAAGAGTCTGCCCTCGTTTCTTCTTGTTTTTTAGGGTCGTAGTATCCACCTTGACCGCCTCTCTTGCTCTTGAGTCGTCAACAGACGTGGGCATAAGCGATTAAAAAATCATAAATTCATACAACAACTTAGTTGGAACAATCCTGCATCGAGATCGCAAACGCTATCACGCATGACGGACGGCGCAAGGTGCGCCGCTAATTCACAGTGGTGATCTCGGGAATATTGCCTGTGTTGCAGTAACGAAAATTGTGAAATATTATCACACCCGAACTACCGAAAACGCCTCACCACGGCCCCCACCGATCAAGAGAACTCGCTCTGATGATGTATCGTCATACTGCGCGATTTCAAATCGTACTTCGTGATGCCCTAAGACTACAATCCCTTGACCCACTAATTATACCGGGCCAGGAACCTATCTCCTATTCCGACGAGAGAATACTTCGAGCTCTTAATTACACAAAAGAACGGACAACACTTACAAAGTTTCGGAATGCGAGATTCCCGGAATTTGATGATCCGTTAATTGAGCATATGTCTGCGAACAACCTCAAGGGAGGGCTACGCGACGAAATTCTAGCAACAGGGTTGTGGGAGTTTCTATCGGCCCGCGATTACATTCGGCGGGCGCTTTCCGCCGGGAAAAACCGCAGCATGAGTAAGAAGCATCTTTTCAGTGAACGACAGTTCGCGAACACGTTGGGTGCTTTTTTTAACACGCATGAACATCAAATTAAACGACTCAGCGAGCAAGGCCTCGTTGAAGCGAACAAAGATGGATTTGGCGACGGCGAGTGGTTTTGTTATAAAAATAGTTGGCGACAGCCTGGCTTTATTGTAAAATCTCTTTTTCGCTTCACCAACGAAAATGGAGAATATTTCAGCGTCTCTGATATACAAAGATCGACTGGACGCTTCTCATCCATAAAGCAAACCGCATCTGAAACGTCAACCGGTGTTGCAGTCTCGAAGTCGAGAAAACTATGGTGCTTTATGAGAGAAAGCGAGCACGAGCAACCTCGCATTTTTTGTTTTTTTCGTCCAGTTTTTTTTAGCGCCATGGCGGCATCCACAAGCAAGGTCGATGACCGACTGTCCGTTTTTTACGGACACGTGATGGAAACAGAGCAGAGAATAAGGGGTGATTTTTACGGCGTGTTTGCCGCATTAGTTTCGAAAAGCCTAGACAGAGCCGAATGGGAGGCAGCATTTGGAAAAGCACACAAATATATTTTTCAAGACCAAATTGACGTTTTCCCTGGACCTGCGGTAAGTAAGTATGACGATCAAACACCAGAAAAAAAATATTTAATACCTAGCTTCATCGTAGAATATCTAAGAAATGGAGAAGTGAGAGTTTAAAATAGATCATCTGAGGCTGTGTCTATTCTTTGGCATAGCCACAAAATCATTCTGTGCGGACATCGCAGGCAGACGCGATGCCGTGCACTGGTTTCACGCGACGCACCAGCACGGTTCTGGGGCCAAGTTCTCCCGTTACAAACGCGTCGGGTCGGCGCTTGCGGCGCGGGCGGCGGGGATGTGCCTGTAGAGCGTCGCGGGTGACACGCCGAGGCGATGAGCAATCTGCGTGACGCCAATATCAGGATTGGCGAGCATGGCCTTGGCGGCCTCGATGTCGTCCGCCGTCAGCTTCGGCGGACGGCCCCCGGTGCGCCCGACGCGCTTCGCGGCGGTAAGCCCGGCTTGCGTGCGCTCGCGGATCAGGCTGCGCTCGAATTCCGCCAAGGCGCTGAACATGTGAAACACGAGCCGCCCTTGCGCGGTCGTGGTGTCGATCGCCTCCGTGAGGCTGCGGAAGCCGATGCCGCGCGCCCGAAGCTTTTCAACCGTCTCGATCAGTTGTTTGACCGAGCGGGCCAGCCGGTCGAGCTTCCACACAACGAGCGTGTCGCCCTTGCGGGCGAACTGCAACGCCGCCGCCAGCTCGGGCCTGTCAGTGACCGCGCCCGATAGCTGCTCGGTGAATATCTGCTCGCAACCGGCCTCGGTCAGCGCATCACGCTGCAAGGCGAGGTTCTGGTCAATGGTCGAGACGCGGGCGTAACCGATCAGCATGACGTCACGTCAACATTCGTTTGGGCAGGGGAGGGGCGGGATAGCGCCCGATCAGCAGATTCCAGTAGGCCCATGAGCGCGGGTCGATGATGCCGGGGGGTGCGCGGTCGAGCGCCTCCCGCATGTCGTCCTCATCGAGGTAGCGGCGCAGCAGCTTCATGTCCTCGTGCGTCGCGCGGGCGAAGGCGTAGGCCATGAAGCGGACCGGATCGGCGAGCGCCTCGGCGGGCGGCTCGAACCAGACAAGGCGGGCCGCCACGGCTTCGGTGTCGTTGTTGAGCGGGATGGGCTTCATGACGCTCCACCTTCCGGGGTGACAACGGGGAGTTGGTCGAGATCGACGGCGCGAACCGCCGATGCGAGCCGGTCCTTCACGGCTTGCGGCAGCTTCCGCAGGTCGCCTTCATCGAAGTAGGTGAGGGCCTTCAGGGTGATTTGCGGATTGAACTCCGCGCCGTACATGGCGCTCGCGGCGGCGAGCGCGGTCGGCAAGCCGATCCGGCTATCCTCCAGCAACGCGGCGAGGTCGAGATAATCCTTGGCCTCCGCCCGCATCTGCACGACGCGGGCCTTCGCCCCCGCGAGGTCGAGCAGGGCGGCAATACGCAAGCCGGTATCGGCTGCAATCAATGGCGGGCGCAGGCGCGGCAGGGCGGGGACGCCGAAGAACGACAGTTTAACCGGGCCGCCACGATCAACCGTGCAGCTCAACGTGTTCGGCTCGCGTTGTGTGACCGTCGCTCCGGCGAGAAACGGAATGGCGAGGGTGAGGGCATTCGGATCGAGAGGCCGGTTACCGAAGAAATCAAAATCGACGGAATCCCGGTGTCCGAGTTGCAAGGCGAGAGCCGTGCCGCCGTACAGCACGAATTCCGGGGGCGTCTGGGCAAGCTCGTCCCACAAGCGCCGCTGCGGTGCGGGCAGGATGTCGAGGCGAGGGGTGAAGGTGCTGGGCATGAAGTCTCTCTAAACTCAGGGCATCATAGGAGTTTCGAGAGGCTGGAATCAAGAATGAGTTTCGAGAGATGAAATTGCGGGATTTCGGGGCGGCGGTGCTGGTCCGGCGAAGCCTCTCGAAAACCCTCGTTTTTGAGAATCTCCGGGGTGGTGCGGAGTTCTTCTCGGCAAGGCGCAAGTGTCACCACTCACGCATCGAACCCGCCATGCTCGACAATCGCGGCCACGTCACGCGCGCCGTGCAGAACGCGGACGATCACGACGGCCTCGGCGGTCGGCGTGTAATCGATCGCGTAGGGATGATGGAAAGTCACGCGGAGCCCCGGCGCGAGCTGGGGGCGCGGCGCTCCCGACAGAGGAAAATCCCGAAGCGGCTCGCACGCTGTTTCGACCGCCTCCACGAAGCGGGAGGCGGTTTCGGGGGAGGCTTCGGTTGCGAGGTGGAGCCAGATTTCGGCGAGGTCGTCTTCGGCCGCGTCGGTCAGGTGGAGGGGGAGCGGTCGGCTAATAATTTCCTCCCTCGTTGAATAATGCGCGCCGTGTCGAACTTCTTTACGCGCCCGGCGGCCACGTCGGCGAGTCCCTTGTCGATGTCGGCCTTCAGCGCCTCAAGCTCCTGCAAGCGGAGCGCGCGCTTCAGCTTCCAGTCCCGCACGGCCTCCCGCACCACCTCGCTGGTCGAGGCGTAATCGCCCCCTTCGACCGCGCTCTTAATGGCGGCGGCCATTTCGGACGGCAGGGTGATGGTCAGGCGTTCAATCTCGGCCATGGCGCTTCCTCTTGTTCATATTAAATCATACTTATGAAGCGCGCTCGGTTCAAGACTCATGCGGAAATGGCGGTTTTCCTGCGCCTGCGGCTATTTTCCCATCGCCGATTCCTTGCCCCGCGAAGCGCACGCGGTGCGAAGGACCGAAGCCCGGAGGGCGGAGACGCATCTTTCGCGGCTCCGTTCACGAGAGCACGGCCCCCTAGGGGCACGTCACCTCACGCCGTCTCTTGGAACGCCGAGGCCAGCGCGTGCGCCGGGGGCACAGCGCAAGGTCTGGACGCCGTCGCACCGAATACCGGCTCCGCAGGGCATCAAGGGCAGCGCGCTCTTCGCTGCGGATGGCGGCGATGATCGCCGCCAGCATCGCGCGCGGCGCGTAGTGGCACGCCGCCGCGATCTTCATGGCATAGAGCCTGTGAAGGGCGGCACGCTCGCTCGTGAGGGTGTGACAGACAACGGCCTTTCGGTTTTCGCGGGGCGAGTGGCTTGGCCTTCCCAGCCGCCCGGTTATCGGTCCCGTGTCCTCTCCCGGCCGCGCTCGCGCTGCGCCATCAGGTGCTGCACTTCCTCCTCGACGGTCATGGGCCGCTCGCGGCCGCCGCCGCCCGAAGGCGGCCCGGCGTCCCGGTTGCGCTCGCCCATGAGCCGCTGCACTTCCTCGCCGATGCTCTCGCCGTCCATGGTCGCGACGCGCGCCGGATCAATTGAGGGCCGGGCGCGCTCGCCCTGCGGGTTGGCGTGCGGGTCAGCCGCGCGCGCCTCCTCCTCGGCTTCATGGCGGGCCACCGCGACCCGCCGGGCAATGACCTGCTCGGCCGGATCGGCCGGGGCGGCAAGCCCCTCCACAATGCCACCTAGCTTGCCGAGCACGCTACCAAGAGCACCGGCAGCCATGTCGCCGGCGTCGCGCTGAGGCGCTCTCTCGGTTTGTAGGTCGGCCGGCGGCGGCTCCCGAGCCAGATCACCCTGCAGGGCCTCCACGGATCGCAGCTCGGGCAACAGGATGTCCCGCTCGGCATTCCGGGCGAGGACGGCCCGCAGCATGTCGCCGCGGTCAGTCTGGATGCCGCAGCGTTCCATTTCACTGGCAGCGGGTCCAAGCTTGGGCTGCGGCTCGCGCTCGATGCCCTGTGCTTCAAGGCTCCGGTGATCAATACGGGCCTCGTGTCCTTCGCGCTCAAGGGCGGCGTTGACCCGATCCGCCCAATTCTCGCGCCAGTGTTCGAGCAGCTCCGACCGGTTCCAATCCCGGCACTTCTTCCCGAACCCGTCGCCGTCGATCTCCCGCATGGTGAGGGTTATGTGCGCGTGATAGTTGCGCTCGTCGCCCTGCTGATGCGGAGCATGAATGGCGAGATCGGCCACCATGCCCCGGCTCACGAACTCATCCCGGACGAACTGCGTGACCAGCTCCGCCCGCTGCTCGGGCGTCAGCTCATGCGGCAGGGCCACCTGTACCTCGCGCGCAAGCTGGGCGTCCTTGCGCTTCTCGGCCACCTCCACGGCGTTCCAAAGCCGGGGGCGGTCGGTCATCCATGCCGGAGCATCCTCGGGCGCAAGGATGGCCTCGTGCATCACGGCGTGCCTCGGCCGGTAGTCGAACGTCTGGCCCAAGCGGTCATCGTGAAGAAGCGTGCCGGAGCGATAGGCGGCGGCGGCCACGGCCGACCGGCCCGTCGCACGTTTCACCACACTCACCGACAGGCGGAATATCGCCATGGCATCACCTTGCTGGGGTGGGAGCTGAAAACGGGAGGGGGCACTTTGGGAGGACGGGAGGGGCTGGCGCGGGAGCGCAGGTGTCGGGGTCACGGGGGCCGCTTCGGCCCCTGTCTGGGGTGCAGGGGCGGAGCCCCTGCCGTGCACGTCGCGCAGCGACGTATAAGCGCGCACTTTGTGACCCCCTCCCGTTTCTTGGCTCCGTTTAGTAGACTCCAACTTGGACCAGAACGCTACAGATTCGCCGCGCATGCGGTGCTATCAGGAAAGCAGATTCCAACATGGGCCACAGGGGGGCGGCCGATGTCACAACGAAAAAGCACAGTCGAGCAAATCGAGGAGCTGCGCAAACGGCGCGAGCAACTGGACGCCCGGATGGCACGGCTGGCCGCGCGGCAAAAGAACGAGGCTCGCAAGCGTGACGCGCGACGCAAGATCATCGTCGGCGCGGCGGTTCTCGCCCATGCCGAAATCGACCCGGAGTTTCGCAAGACGTTGCGCGAGGTCCTGCAAGCGGCCGTGACCCGCACCATTGACCGGGAGGCCGTCGCCGATCTGCTCGGGGACACACAGGAGCCGGGCGAACGCCCGGCGCAGCCCGCACTCGCCTGAGCTTTGGGTAGGCTCCACTCGCGCGGGCCGCTCGACCAAAATTCATCCCGGCAAGGTGATCTGCGTCGTCTTTGGCATAGACGTACGTTAAGCTGATCTCATTTCATGAGGTGCGCCGGGACCCCCTCCGGTGACCGCACACGACTTCTGATTGTGGGCGGTAGGGGTGCGATGCTGGATTTTATTCGGCGGCTCGTCGGCGCCGCCATGGTTTTTGGGCTCACACTGGCGTTCTCGGTTTTGTTCCTCGCCATGCTGCCGGGGTGGATCGGCAATCGCGTGCCGGTGTTGGCGGTGATCGGCTTTGCCGCCTTCATGGCGTACGGCTTCTTCAGCCTGTTGGCCGAAGGACCGGAAGAGGAACCCGATACGTTCGGAGGGGCTCGCTACGCGGAAAGCAGCACCGAGGCGGAAAAGATGTCCGACCTCCTCGGGCCTACCGGCATCTATCTCGGCGAAATGGTCAGCATCGGCGACAAGGCTCCGCCCACGCTCCGCTATCACGGCAACCGACACCTTCTCACGGTAGCGCCGACCCGCACAGGCAAGGGCACCTGTGCCATTATTCCGAACCTGCTGACCCTCAATCAATCGGTCGTCTGCATCGACCCCAAGGGCCAAAACGCGGCTGTGACGAGCCGCGCCCGGCGCGGCTTCGGGCCGGTCTATCTCCTCAACCCCTTCAACGAGCACAACCTCGGCACGGCCAGATTCAACCCGCTCGCGCACCTCACAATCGACAGTCCGAACCTCATCGCCGATGTCGCGAGCCTTGCCGACGCGCTCATCCTGACCGAAGGAAAGGAACCCCACTGGCCGGACAGTGCGCGGGATCTCGTCAGTGCATTCCTCTTGCACCTGATTGCAACCGAGGGCACGAGCGCGACGCTACCGAAGATGCGGCGACTCGTGACCCAGAACGAGGAAGCCTTCCTCACCACTATCGTGATGATGAGCCGGAGTCCCTACCCGTTCATTTCCCAGCCTGCCGACCGGTTCAAGGGAAGCTCCGACGAGATCAAAAACATCATCTCCACGGCCATCACACAAACCAAGTTCCTCGACGACCCCGCCATTGCGCGGACGCTCGAAGGCAACGACTTCAGCATAGGTGACCTGAAGCGGGCTCCGGGAACCGTCTTCATCATCCTCCCGGCCCGGTACATTTCCGCTTATGCCCGCTACTTCCGGCTGCTGGTTGTTTCGACCATTGATCAGCTCACGGCGACCCCCGGCGGAGTCCGGACCCTTCTCCTGCTCGACGAATTCGCCCAGCTCGGCCACCTCTCGGCCGTCGAAACCGCCTTCGGCCTCGCGGCTGGCTACAACGTGCAGCTCTGGCCGTTCATTCAAGATCTGAATCAGCTTCGGCAAATCTACGACAACCGCTGGCAAAGCCTCCTCGCCAATGCAGGCGTGGTGCAATGGTTCACGCCCAACGACACCTTCACGGCCGAGTATCTCTCAAATATCTGCGGTCAGCGGACTATCACCACCACGACCCAAAGCAGAAGCACCGGCGCTAACAATCAGTCGTCCTCGTCGATCACCTACGGCGAAACAGGTGTACCGCTCATCCGGCCGCAGGAGCTGACCGGCATGACGCTGAGCAATGCCATTATCACGCTGGCGGGCCTCCAATACCCGATCCACGCGTCCCGAACACCCTACTACGCGCAATCTGCATTGACGGGGCTCTATGATGCCGATCCCTTCCATGCTTAAACCGAGCCATCTTGCGGCAAATTTATTCAAGGGCACGGTCTTTCTTGTGGGGGGTGCATTCCTCGCGACCATCATCGCCGGAGCGGGTGGCGTCGCATGGTGGCTTTACTCCAAAGCAGAAGAAACTCAAGAGATTCAGAAATACCTGAATCCGGTCGAACGCTTCTCGCAAGAGAAAAGAAAAAAGCTCCACGAACGCCTGAGCCACAAATTCGGTGAAAGAGTGCGGGTCTGGGGAGTGTTCGACAACAGCAAAATACTTTCGCCATTAAAAACCCAGATTGCCGCACGAATGCTGATTGCGCCAGACCTTGAGTTTTTTCTACAGTTCAAAGCAACCGGCATGCAAATGGGCGGATCTCTCGCATTCGTGTGCGGGCAAAAGAAAAACTACCTTATCGTGGAGCTTACCGATATTTGGGAGATATTCGACTCGAACCGCCTCGACGACCCAGACAAAGCCATGGTCAAAATCATGGGATATGGCGGCAATGGCGTAGAAGCAAAAATAGTACGCATCAAGGAGCTAAAAACAACTTTTTACTTTGAGGACACGATAGAGAAAGGGAGACCAAAAACAATAACAGAAGACACACATCTTCCGTATATCGTTGTCATAAAAAACGACGGCAAGGGTTCGCCTCCAGCGGTTAATGGCCGTTATTCAAACGAAAGATACGTCGCTGAATTCAAATTCGACACTCAAATGATCGATCGTGAGGACGTGTGCCGGATGCAGCGCGAGGACAAATAACACCTCGATCACATGCGCCGTTCATAGCCCCGCTCCTGCGCCCGCTTCTTGAGGATTTCGAGCGCCTCGGCTTTCGCCCTCGCCTCCTCCTCGCTCTGCTGGTTCCGCTGCTGC